>JAVBMJ010000040.1:0-46405 GCA_031552535.1 Rikenellaceae bacterium | reverse complement strand
ATCCAACGCTCGAACCAGACAAAACGATTAGATAAGCTAATATCCTGGCGGGAATTACAAAATAAACTGCCGCAGTTTTTGCAACGATAACGCTGATGACCTCTGCGAAATACACATTTTATGACATCTAAAAAAACACACTCCGGGCAACGCTTTATGCTTCGGGAAAACATAAAAAAAGTATTTAGATGAAACATATTTCATCTAAATACTAAAAAATCGCCGTAATCAACAGAAAATAAACTAATTACAAATCATATCACCAACCACTTTTGTTTATTATATCATAATAAGCGATTTATTCAGCCTCTGATACGCCACTTTTTGCCCCATTACCGCAATACGCTAACGCCAGACATGATTGTAATGATTGATTGTTTTCGAATGTTTAATCGCTATGCCTATCACGCTCGCTCAATCATGCCGTTGCAACACTGTGTGCGGAACACGGCCATGTGAAACAAGTTGCATCGGACAATCATAGTTCCGCAGCTGCTCTGCCGTGATTTTATTGGACCCATGGCGGTGCACGGTCTTATTGACGCAAACTATATTTTTCACAACGCTACTGATCGTGCCCAGATCGTGCGACACCATTATAATCGCCATCGACCTGTTGAAGGATTCCAGTAGCCTGTATAACTCTCCCTCGAATTTGCTGTCCACATAATTCGCCGGTTCGTCCAGAATCAATAACTTCGGATCGGATATAAGGGCGCGGCATAGTAAGGCCCGTTGTAATTGGCCGCCGGATATTTCGCCTATCGGAGACTTGGCTATCTGACCTATGCCTGTGATTTGCATTAGATTATCTGCCTTGATCTTATCTTTCTTATTATATCCGCTCCAGATGTTTTTTTCAGGTTGCAGGCCCGATAAAACAACCTCCGCGACAGAGATTGGGAACATTCTGTCAAACAAATTTTGCTGTGGCAGGTAGCCGATGGATCGAATCTTATTACGGTAGATTGATTGCGAGAATTCAACACTTCCCGAATACGGCACAGCTTGAAGTATCACTTTAATTAATGTTGTCTTACCTCCTCCATTTGGGCCTATTACGCCTATGAAGTCGTCATGAAAAATATCCAGGCACACGCCGGATAAAACATCCTGCCCGGCCGTGTAGCTGACGCTCACGTTATTGAGCGATAACAATTTCATATCCGGCATATTAGTTTCGTTATGTAAATCAGATTGTCAACCACATCTTCCCTTAGCGGGTCGACCGGCACAGGAGTGGCACCGACATCATCCGCCAGGGTTCTGACCACAGTCTCCGGGAACTGCTCCTGATAGAATATATACCGCACCCGGTCTGCTTTGCAACGTGCTATTACGTCGCGCAACTGGCGCACCGACGGCTCTTTACCTCCTTGCTCTATCGATATTTGTTCCAGTCCATAGCGTCTGGCATAGTAGGTCAGGGCAGGGTGGTATATCACAAACCTATCTACCCGGGCCTCTTGTAACATCTCCTTTATTTGCGCGTCAAGTGCCTTTAGGCGTTCGATGAGTTTTAGGTAGTTGTCGGTGTATTTCACCGAATCTGGATATAATTCATTGATCTTGCGATATATATTATCTGTTATTGTTTGTAACTCATATGGCGAGATCCAAATATGCGGATCGATCCCATGAGAGTGGTTTGAATTGGGAAGGTGTCCGCAATGTCCCTGCATAAGTTCAATCCCGGCACAAACCTCTGTTATCTGTGGCGCGTCGTTTGAACCGCGCGATCCCCCGGCCTTGAGCCTGGGGGTCAATTGTTGCTCGAAATCGATTAACCCGGTGGAAAAAACAATGCCCGATTCATAAATATTTTTCATTTGTGCCGGATTGGGCTCAAAAGTTTCCGGGCTCGCCCCTGGCGGAACCAATACATTAACAACAAAGTCGTTGCCAGTTATGTTCTCAACAATATATTTAAGCGGAAGTATACTTACGGTAATCTTTGGCGCGGTCGTGGCCCGGCGTTCACAATTGGCAAACAACAATTGTGACAGAAATAAAAAAAATATGATCCTTAATAAATACATACTGGCGGTAAATATAAATAATTTACCATAAAACGACCATTCACCCTATGCTGCCTACATCAATTTCCTTTAAAAAGATGCGGTCAAAGCCGTATAAGGTAAATGATCGTATTTACGGTAGTTCGTTGATTCGTTGTTTCTGCTCCCTGGTTTACTTGATTCTGAACTGTAATCCTAAATTGACTCCGTTATTGAAAAAGTCGGTTGTAAATCTTGAGCCGGTTGTTTTATCGTTGGAATTATTCTTGTTTTTTGATGAGGTCGCCTCATAGGATAATTCGCTGAATTCCATATATAAAGATACTTTGTCGTTTAGAAGGATCTGGAAGCCGGGGTATATTCCTATCGCGTAGCGACTGGTGCTATAAGAATAATCATTCCCTTTAAGAGTACCCCAGGCACCTTCGGCATGCAGGCTGAGGAAAAATGTTATATGCTTCGTCATGGGGAAATATTTGCCTATGCCAAAATAAGGGCCCAAATCATTATGACGAACAGTACGGGTGGCCGGATTGGAATCGATGTCGGTATACCTGCTCTTAGCATATCCAAAATTAGCTCCGCCATAGACCGACCAGGTGTCTTGAAAAAAGTACTCAACATACGGGATTACCGTTACAGCATCGTTTTTGTAGCTTAAACCATTCTCATCCTCCGTGGTGCGGAGGTAGGAGAACGCACCGCCAGCCCACCAGGAGCCTTTCTGGCCGAAAGCACACATCGAGACAGTGATCAGTAAAAAAGTCAAAATGTTTTTTTTCATAGATTGTGATGTTTTGTTGGTTAATAATTAATAATTAGCATGTAAGAAACTGTTTAAGAATATTTCTCCCGTTCTTTTCCGGCTCTTCCCGTTGTTTTTCTCCGTCGGGATTTGCTCCATATTCCCGATACGCAGCTTCATACCTACCGGCGAAAAACACTATCTGGAATATGTGAAAAATAATTTCGGTAATATTTTAAACAGTTTCTAAGATTCTCATCCGGCTATCAGCCGTGCCTGTCAGGGATTGTCACTTCGTCTTTGTGAAGCGCCTCCCATAGCATGTCCTTCAATTGCGCTATATTGAATCCCGTAACCGATGAGATGAACAGGTGTGGCACCCGGGGGAGGGCAGGCTCCATCTCGTGCATCAGGCCCTCGTCGAGCATATCGCTTTTGGTAATGGCCAGTATACGTTGCTTATCGAGTAGTTCGGGATTGTATTGGGTCAACTCTCCGAGCAAGATACCATAGTCGTGTGCAATGTCGTTGCTGTCGGCAGAGATCATGAATAACAGTATTGAATTGCGCTCTATGTGCCTCAAGAAACGGGTACCTATACCGCGGCCTTCGTGCGCTCCTTCGATGATTCCGGGTATATCGGCCATCACGAACGATTTGTAATCGCGGTATTCAACGATCCCGAGGTTGGGCTCAAGCGTCGTGAACGGGTAGTCTGCTATTTTAGGTCTGGCTGCCGAAACTACCGACAACAGGGTCGATTTGCCTGCGTTGGGAAATCCCACAAGCCCTACATCGGCCAGTATTTTCAACTCCAGAATGTAACTCCCTTCCAGTCCTGCTTCACCAGGCTGTGAATAACGGGGAGCTTGGTTTACCGCGGTTTTGAAGTGCCAGTTACCCAATCCGCCGCGGCCTCCCTTCAGCAACACCGCCTCTTCACTGTCTTCGGTCACCTCACATACCACTTCGCCTGTTTCGGCATCTTTGGCCACAGTTCCCAGCGGCACGTTGATTATAACGTCTTTGCCGTCCCTGCCGCTGCTTCGCGCCCCTGATCCCGACTCGCCGTC
Organism: Rikenellaceae bacterium; assembly: GCA_031552535.1. GTDB lineage: Bacteria > Bacteroidota > Bacteroidia > Bacteroidales > Rikenellaceae > JAVBMJ01. Next base: position 42,569 of record JAVBMJ010000040.1, on the reverse strand, counting down.
CTCGGCAAAGAGGTGCCGCTGGTATTTGAGGTGTATCAGGGTCCAGTACTGGCTGTCTCCGCGCAGTATGATGCTGCCACCTTTGCCCCCATCCCCTCCGTCGGGCCCGCCGTACGCCACGAATTTCTCGCGCCGGAAGTGGGCAGAACCGGCGCCGCCTTTACCCGAGCGGCAATATATCTTTACGTAATCTACAAAATTTGAAGCGGCCATACTGTATTTATGTGTGCAGGGCGTGTCGTTTTTTGAATTTGAAATCCGGCGCACACGCTACGGCGGATTTCAAAAACCTGCCTGCGTTATTCTGCTATGTTATTTATACGGTTTATTTTCTCTATCCCTTTTATTTTTCCCACCCGGTTGATCAGGGCGTTAAGGTCTTCGGTACTCCGCACATACAGGCTCACGCGGCCTTCAAATATCCCGTCGTGGCTCTGTATATGCAATTCGCGTATATTGGTACCCATCTCGCCAGTTATCACCTGCGATATCTCCATCAATATACCTATGCGGTCGATTCCGCGCACTTCTATTTCGGAAAGGTACGACATTGCCTTATGACTCGACCATTTGACGTTGGTCAACCTTTCGCCGTGCTGCGAAGCGAGCCGGGTCAATTCGCCGCATGAACTCTTGTGCACGAATATCTTTCCCGTAGTCGGATCTTTGTATCCCGACACCTCGTCGCCAGGGATGGGGTTGCAACATGCGGCAATAGCAAATTGCAGGCCGTCCTCCGACCTGGGGTCCTTGACTACAACGTCTTTCTCGTGCTTCTTGTCGTCACCGGTGAGGAACCCGAAGGGTTTTCCCAACTGTAGCGACCAGAACTTAAGCATCTTGCTTGCCGCATTCTGCTTCAATATCTTTTCCACCCCGTCGAGATTCAGTATTCCCAGACCGAGTTTGCTGTAGAACTCGTCCTTGCTCGAACACTCGTATGCAGGCAGTATCTTGCGGAATACCCTTGCACTCGGGGCAATGCCGAATTCGCGCATCCTGGCGTCGAATATCTCTATGCCGCGTTCTATGTTGTTTTGTTTCTCTTTTTTCAGCCTGTTTTTTATCGACTGTTTGGCTTTGGCGGTGGTGACATGGTCGAGCCATTCGAGTTTCGGGCTGGCACTTTCCGAGGTGATTATCTCTATCTGGTCGCCGCTGTGCAGGACGCTGTATATTGACTCTATCTTGTGGTTTATCTTGGCTCCTATGGCTTTATGGCCTATTTTGGAGTGTATCTCATATGCGAAATCGAGCGCAGTGGCTCCCGTGGGCATCTTACGCGATTCGCCCCGTGGCGTGAACACCACGATTTCGGACATATATAACGACAACTTGAAGTTATCGAGAAAATCCACAGCGTTTTCAGTCGGCGAACGCAGGGCTTCACGTATCTTTTTGAGCCATTTATCGAACTCGTCTTCGCTGCCCCCCGTAGCTTCCTGTTTGTATTTCCAGTGGGCGGCAAATCCCCGTTCGGCAACCTCCTCCATCCTTTGGGAACGTATCTGCACTTCGACCCACATCCCCTCTTTCTGCTCGGTATCTTCCTTGGCCGTGCTCATTACCGTAGCATGCAACGCCTCATATCCGTTATCTTTCGGTGTCGTCACCCAGTCGCGTATGCGGTCGGGCTTAGGCTTGTAAATGTCGGTGATGAGCGAATATATATGCCAGCATTGCGATTTTTCGGGAATTATATCCGTAGGTTTGAAGATTACGCGTATCGCGAACAGATCATAGACCTCATCGAATTTAATCCCTTTACGCTGCATCTTGCTCCATATCGAGTAGATGCTTTTCACCCGCCCCGAAATCTCGTATTCGATACCGCTTTGGTTCAGTTTTTTGATTATAGGGGCGTTAAATTGTTCTATGAATTGAGCACGGTCGGCTTCGGTTTCCTGTAATTTACGCTCTATCTCGGCATACTGTTCAGGAAAACGATACTTCATGCACAGATTCTCCAATTCCGTTTTTATTGCATAAAGACCGAGCCTGTACGCCAACGGGGCGAACAGGTACAAGGTTTCGCTGGTGATCTTTATCTGCTTGTTCTGGGGCATCGACCCCAGTGTGCGCATATTATGCAGCCTGTCGGCAATTTTTATCAATATAACCCTGACATCGTCCGACAAGGTCAGAAGTACTTTACGGAAATATTCGGCCTGCTCCGAAGCATCGGTATTGAACACTCCCGACATTTTGGTCAGCCCGTCTACCATGACCGCTATTTTGGTGCCGAAAATAGCCTCTATCTCCTCGACCGTATAGGCGGTATCTTCCACCACGTCATGCAATAATGAAGCCACCACCGACTTTACGCCGAGACCGATCTCGTTGACAACGATCTTGGCCACCTCTATCGGATGTATGATATAAGGCTCGCCCGATTTGCGGCGGACACCCTTATGCGCCTCCTTGGCAAGAAAAAATGCCTTATGGATCAATTCCCGGTCGTCTTCGGTCCGGCAAATCTTCTCACATGCCACAAGCAGGGAATCGTAGCTTCTCCCGATCAACAATTCATCTTCGTCGGTGTAACCCATAGATGTAAAATCACTTTATATGAGTCGTTGTAATTCGCTGTAAAACACTGGTTAATGACCCGCGCCACCTTAACTCATACTTTAGGTGGCGCGGAGAATGTACCATAATGCTTATTTGCTCCTTTCCTGTGTCATGGCTTCGCGCACCTTCGCTTCGATCTCATCCCTGAGCGCTACGTCGGTGGTTAGTATCTCTTTCACTGCATCGCGGCCCTGCGAAAGTTTGCGGTCCCCGTATGAAAACCACGAGCCGCTTTTCTTTATGATCCCGAAGTCCACTCCCAGATCGATTATCTCGCCCAACTTCGAGATGCCCTCGCCATAAAGGATATCGAATTCGGCCCTGCGGAACGGAGGCGCCACCTTATTTTTGACAACTTTGACCTTCGTACGTGACCCGAGTTGCTCCTCGCCATCCTTGATCGAAGCAGATTTGCGGATGTCTATACGGACGCTGGCATAGAACTTAAGGGCGTTACCTCCCGTCGTGGTTTCGGGATTGCCATATGCTATGCCGATTTTGTCGCGCAACTGGTTAATGAATATGCACACCGTTTTGGTCTTGGCGATTGTTGCAGTCAACTTACGCAAAGCCTGTGACATAAGTCTAGCCTGGAGCCCCATTTTCGATTCTCCCATGTCGCCCTCGATCTCGGCTTTTGGAGTCAATGCGGCAACTGAGTCTATCACCACAATATCTATAGCGCTCGAACGGATCAGGCTTTCGGCTATTTCCAGGGCCTGTTCCCCGTGGTCGGGCTGCGAAACGAGCAAATTGTCGATATCGACCCCCAGTTTCTGAGCGTAGTAGCTGTCGAATGCGTGCTCGGCGTCGATAAATGCGGCGATACCTCCGGCCTTTTGAGCTTCAGCTATCGCATGTATGGCCAACGTTGTCTTACCCGACGATTCGGGCCCGAATATCTCCACCACACGCCCTTTGGGATAACCGCCTACCCCGAGAGCTATATCGAGCGTGATCGACCCGGTAGGAATGACCGCCACCTCTTCAATCTTATCGCTACTCATCCTCATTATCGAGCCTTTGCCGAAATCTTTTTCGATTTTATCCATCACCGCGTTGAGGACTTTCAACTTGTCGGGATTGATCTGAACTTTTTCTGCCATGTCGTTTTATTTGTCGCTAAATTGTTTTGTTTTTCACCTTATCGCCACTCAGCAATATTCCGCCCCGGCACTTTGCCTCGAATCGCGGGCTCCCGCAAACAGCCGGTTATTTATACGAGTCGGCGATCTGTTCGAAATGGTTCGACGTGTCGACCTTGTCGAAAACTTTCTCGATGTATCCGTTTTCGTCGATGATGAAAGTCGCCCGCAGTATACCCATATACTCTCTGCCCGCCATCTTCTTTCTGCCCCACACCCCGTATGAGGTTGCTATCGCGTTGTCGGTGTCGGCCAGAAGGGTGAAGTCAAGCGAATGTTTGTCGGCAAACTCCTTGTGCGATTTTTCGCTGTCAGGACTCACCCCCACTATCACGAAACCCATCTCTTCCAGCTCGCTCTTGCCGTCGCGAAGGCTGCATGCCTCGGCGGTACATCCCGGAGTGTTGTCTTTGGGGTAGAAATACAGGATTACTTTCCTGCCTTTGAGCGATTCGAGCGTTATCGTGTTGCCATGCTGGTCTTTTGCGTTGAACCCGGGAGCCTTGTCACCTGGTTTCGGTTTTGTGGTTGTTTCCATGATATCGTTATTTTGAATAATTACGCCTTCCGGCATTAATGAGTTTTGACCGCCTCCGGCCTGGATGCAAATTCCGCATACGGCCATGATGGCCAGATGGATTTTTAGTGACAATAATTTGGTTTTCATAATATAACCGGCATGGTTTATGGATGTGTCCGAATACCTGGTATGATGCAAAAGTAATATATTTCAGTCAATAAAAAGCCCGTTTGACGGCTTTTATTTTTTGTTTTCCAAACGCCGGATGATATGAAAATTTTTCCTTTGGGAAAAGCGAAAGAATCGCATTCCCTGCCGGATCTCATAAAAGGATTGCAGTATGCCGTAAGCAGCGCCCAGGACATGCTCGTGGCGCAGCACATACAGATGTTCGAAAGTTATTTCGACAGCGACGGGGTTGCATTGACTAAAAAAATAAAAAACGGTGCCGGCGCTCATATAGATGTCCCATTGCTGACGTTGATGCCACACAATTCGTTGTTGTTGGACGAAATCGAAATAACTTTCGCTGCCAGGATACAGCATGTGAGCAATTATCAGGCTGCCAATGCTCCGTTGGCTGTCAGCCTGGCTAATTTTGAGATGAACGTGGCTTCACCGGCCCAATCCAAATCAGACAAAGATGTGATGAACGTATCGCTAAGGTTCAAGGCTGCTCCGCCGCCGGAAGGGTTTGCGCGTATAGTCGACGATTATTATAAAAAATTATGAATATGGCCGTAGAGGGTGTGCCCACCAGAGTCCCACACCTCCCGGTTATTTAATCTAAAACTTTACTTATCTATGGAAACAAATGGGAAAAAAGCGCTACATCATTCAGGTGGCACTAAAAGTAACACGGAGATGTCTGTCCAGACCTCTGGACGGACTGTTTCGGCCAGCGCTTCGGCAGTAGGTGTGGATGTTGATCTTAGCTTGCCTTCCGCGGCAACCGGAATCCAGACCGGGGGTAGCGAAAACGGCGGTGTCGCCGATAGTTTCAGAGGGCTGCCTATGCGTGAGCTTATTTCGGCACCACTTATCGCTGTTTGTGAGTCTCAACAGCAATTGGCCATGACGGCGCTTAATTTCTACAAGAAGATCGCTTACAATGACGACGAAACTACGACTCGTTTGTTGACTTTCGACCTCGAACGTCCCGTTCAGACTCCTGGCGGTGTTTCTACTTCGAAGATCAAGGTGCAGGCTCCTTTTATTGGTCTGGTGCCTGTGCCCTCCCTGTTGATAGAACGTGTGGATGTCGATTTCCAGATGGAGGTCAGCGATTCGTCGGTATCTAAAAGCGAAGATAAAGCGGAACTTTCATCATCTGTCAGTGCCAAATGGTTCTGTGCGAGCGTACAGGTGCAGGGCAAGGTCTCCACTTCCCGTGAAAATACGCGCACGACTAACCAGACTGCCAAATACCAGGTGCATGTCACTGCCGCTCAGCAACCACAAACCGAGGGGTTGTCGAAACTCATGGATATTATGGCCAGTTGTATCGAACCGGTCCCGGCAGGCAGTTAATAATGGGTGGCTGCAGTTCAAAGGTATCGGTTCCCGGGTGTGTATTCTGCGATAGTCAATGCAAACGCAAAAACACGTCCGCCGGGCAATGGCATCCGGTAATCAGTTCCGGATATACCATGGCTCCGTTTTATTCCCGTGTAGGCTCCATGGCTCATTGTTGTGTTACGAATTATTGCGAACTGTTGGATACGAAATTGTGCAGCAGTTTTGTCAGATCGTGCATAAAATTTGTCGTCCCCGGAAAGGATGTCGGGAATATACTTCCCCGGTCGATGAACGCCGATGCGTACGATGCATACCGTGCGGGTAAAGTCCTGTTAAATAGCCAGGCGACTTACAGTGATTTTCATCATGCGGGGGCTATCGTCAGTGTGGTTCGCCGTAACGGTACAGCCGGAAGGTACGGGGTCAGCGGTACATATGATGTTTCGCATGTGATGTTATATACCCATCTGCCGGGTGTACTGGCAGGGGTCAATAACCACAACATATTGCGGCAACGCATCATTCACGGAAATTGGATCTACGGTTTATTTCGGTTGAATGCCGTAGATTTTCTGCCCGACGGAAGGTTTGATTTCATCCCAGGCGATGAGGGGGATAGCTATTATATGTATGCCGACAGGTCGTATCTGTGATAAATTAAAAATGCCGTTTGAGAAGCCGTTTTGAATTTATTAATCATCCTCCCTTCCGCGCTTTCCCGCGGTGTGATTTGTTAAACAGGGGCCGCTATTCGCCTCATCCCACCGCGGGAAATCATCGGCAAAACGATAGAAAATAATCTCGTTAACAAATCAAACAGCTTCTAACTTTACGTGGGAAAATTAGACGTCATTTTAGACAAACTCTTAAAAAGAGTGCCACATAAAAAATCGCGTATCCGGGAATATTCCGTATATTTGTGGAATATCAAAGATGCTGTATTATGATGAAAAGTCGCCGGTTTCCGGGATTATACACGCTGCTGCTCTATGTATGCCTGTCGTCGGGATGTTCATCCGACGACAATAATGAACCTCAAATACCCCTGAGTGCCGAGTGCCGGATAACATCATTCCGGTTTACATCCGCCCAAAACGGATCCCTGCAGGGAGATGTTGCATTCAAGATCGATCAAAACGCAGGCACTATAACGGCCGTATATACCCGCTGGATCGACAAAAACGATCCCGACAGACTGATTGCCACATTCCAGACTACCGGCACACAAGTGACGGTCGACGGCGCCGGACAGCAAAGCGGGTTGACATCCAACTCGTTTCGTGACGAGCTGACCTACACCGTAAAAGCCGAAAACGGCGAAACCCGTCAATATAAAGTCTCATTCATATGCCCGCAGATAAACGGCGAGTTGCCAGTACTGCGTATCCGTCCCGAGAAGGCCATCGTCGACAAGGTGAATTACGTAAGTGCCAAACTCGATATGTTGCCCGGCACCTACTCCGCCCCCGGTCTGTGGAGCGAATCGGATGGCAACATCGAGATCCGCCTCAGAGGTAATTCCACCATGTCGCTGCCCAAAAAACCCTACCGGATCAAATTTCCGGCAAAATTCTCGCCACTCGACCTGAAACACACGAGCGCTAAGAGCTGGACGCTTCTTGCTAATGATTGCGACAAGACTTTGCTGCGTAACTCTGTGGCGTTTGCCATGTCGTCCATGTTGTTCAACTCCGATGCCTGGGCGTTACGCGACTCACGGGCCATCCTGTTCACCGCTGCCGACCGCCCGGTGAACGTCTACATGAACAGCGAATACATCGGCCTCTACACAATGAGCGACCAGATAGAGCAGGACGGAGGTCGCATAGCCATCGAAAGCCTCAAGGAGAGCGACGGCAGCAACCCTGACCGAATCACGGGAGGCTACCTGCTCGAAGTGGATATCCACGCCAGTCGCAGTAGCGAACCATTCTACTTCGCCTCCTGGAAGGGGATCAAGATCACTCCGCAATACCCCAAGGACGACGACCACGACCAGTCACAGTATACCTACATCAGGAACCATCTGACAATTGCCGAAAAAGCACTATTCAACGCCTCTTCGCTGCCTACCGCCCAGTGGCAGGCCGAATGGAGGAAATATTGGGACGAGGCTACGGCCATAGACTTCTTTCTGGTCAACGAGATGACAGGCAATCCCGACGGTTTCACGAGCATCAATATCTATAAGCGACGCGGATGCGACAAGTTCTTTTTCGGACCGGTGTGGGATTTCGACAAAGCCTATAATAACGACCGCCGCACTCAGAATCCGCTTACCAACCTGATGGTGGACGTAGGGTTTTTCACGATGGAGTCAGGCTATCCGCCCGTCAACTGGCACGGACAGATGCTTAAGGACCCGTCATTCAAAACAGCCGTAAAAAATCGTTGGAACAGCAAAAAAGCGCAGTTGCTCGCTAAGGCCCAGGAAGTGCTGGGCACGCAAACAGGCATGATGCCACGTTCGATAATTGCCAATTTTACCGTATGGAAAATCACCGAACAGGCGCTTGGCGACGCAATGCCACCTCCCTCGAACTACCAGAACGGAATAACTTCATTGGATAATTATGTAAAGACGAGGTATACTTTCTTGGATAACCTCTTTAATCAATATCCGTAACAGCCGTTCGTGAACTGTTAAAATATAGATAGAGTCTGTCTAATCTTCCTTTGAAAATTTAGACAGACTCTTAATGGCGTTGTCCGCTCTGCTGGTGCTGGACAGCGGTTATTCTTTGTCTTGGAATATTTTATGCATCAGTGAATAACCCGATCCGCTGGCAATGTGTAAAATTTATCGGACTTCATATTAATGATGGGTCAGAATGAAATTATCACCCCTCCCAGAAAGTTGATCCCCATTCCGCAATAGTGGTTGTATGGATAGAGTTTCATGTTAGCCAGGTTGCGTCCCTGGGCAAATATCCTGAACCGCGGATTTAGTTTGTATTCCGCCTCCAAGCCGATATTAGCCACCGGATCAACCTTATTGGTAGTCATGCAGTAGTTGCCCGGTGAAGGACAGTCGGCAATAATCGTGTAATATGTACGCTCTCCGAGGATATGCGCCGAAGCCCCCATGCTGAATTTCTCTGTGATACGGTATTTCAATGCCAGGTCGGCATCGAATTTGGGTTGTTCTCCCGGAGTTTCGGACGAGTTGTCGGTAAAATTTTTAAAGTCCCACTTATATATGTTCATTGCAGCCGAGAATTCCAGCCGGTTTGATAATATGCGTGGGATGGTGCCTCGGATCACTCCGCCGATGCGCGAAAGATACCCTCCACGCTGGTTCATCGCAACGAAGCGGGCCGTATTGCCCTCGGTGTAATAATTGGCGAAAGTGAGATAGTCGTCGATATATTTTATTTCGGCCGAGGCTTCGTATGAGAAATATTTTGCGAACCATCCTTCGATGCCGGTACTGACAGCGTAATGTTTCGTATTCAACAAATACGCCCCGGCTGCCACGTAGGGGTTGCGTGATGCCAAAGCCTGTAAACCGTTGTTTGTGATCCCGCTGCTGAGTGCGGCATAGACAAACGAGCGGTCCGACAGTCTGAACTTGACTTCGGCACCAGGGAAAAGGAACACTTCACTATCTGAATTTTCAGGGAAATCGTTATCGTTGATCACAAAATTGACATCTCCCCTAACGGTAAAACGGCCTATTTCAAACCCTATCGACGGGTCGATCGAAAATATCGTGTTGCGGTATGCGCCGGCATTGCCGCCCCCAGAGTAATTTTCCACGCCGAATGTGCCGCTGAGAAGGCTCGACCCGAAACTTTTACCCAATTTGGCATACATATTTACACCGGTTTCCGACGTGTCTTCATTCCCTGAGAAATGATACAGCCTGCCGCCTATGCGGAAATTCAAAGTTGTGCAATCCGAAAAATCGTCACCGAAATCGACTCCTATACGCGGTGTGGTATATTTAATTTTCTGCGGATCGCCTCCATAGTTGTTCAATGGCAGGCTGCCGAGAGAGAACATCCCGTAAGCCGAATAAGCATCGTAATCCAACCCGGCTTCAGCCGAAAGCACCCGCCCTCCTCGAAGGAATTTAGAACCATAGCCGGCTACGGTGTTGCGTGTCGCCGTGGCACCGGCACTTTGACCCAGATCGTTCGTAAGGTCGGCCCATGCTCCTTCGTGGTTGATGTACGCCCCCAATTCGCCGCTATTGAGTTTGGAATAAAGGTAAAGGTCAGCTACCGACTGTAATGGAAATCCCGCTCCGGCTTTGAGGTAAAATGGCACATAATCGGCCTGTTTGGAAACATCGACCCTTGCGGCCTGGAACCTGGATACAGTAAACGGAGTCTGCAACCGCGATGTGGTCACATTATACTCTATCACCGGTCGCAACTTCACCGTATCGGTCATTTGCGGCTCAATGTTGATTTTTGCAGCGCGTCCCACCTCGGGAACATAGTCTTTGTTTACTTCCACCTGTCGCGACACCCCGCCATCCTGTGCCGACAATCCAGCTACGAAGGAGATAAACAATATGGTTAAGATCGATTTTCTCATTTTACGGAATGAATCTTTATTAATAATTCGCTTCTTTGCCGGTTACGACGGCACAGGCCGCCGCTATGGCGTTACAATTTTCCCGACTTGAGTCTGCCCAGCCGTTCTTTAGCCTGATCCACAATTCCGTCGTCGGCAGGCGAATACCCATCCACTATACTTTGATAAGTGGCCTTTGCCTGGAAGGCGTCGCCTTTACCGGCGTAAATATCGCCAAGGATCAAAAATGCCCGTCCCAGCCAATACTGCTGGGTGGTGTTTTGCGCGGCAAAAGCCAACACCATCTTTTCGGCCTTATCACTTTGGCGGGCGGCATATGCCGCCTCTATCATGCGATATGTCGCCTCGGCGCCTTCGGCCGTAAGCCCTTCCCCGGCAAGGTCGGCCCACAAGCGGTTTGCCTGAGATGCCTCGCCCAATGCCTGCAAAGCACAGGCTTTTACGTATTTAGCCCTCCTCGCCACATTAGTGCTAAGCCCATGCGCAGCCAGCAACTCGTCGGCGGCGGATATGGCGCGTTTCGGGTCGCCGGTATAAGATACCGACATAAGGTAACGCTCCTGCGCCATCGCTACGGTTTCTGCCGAGGTCGACACGCCTGCCAAACGTTTATATGCCGGTGCGGCTTTGCCCCATTCCTTATCTTCGAAATAGAGGGCCGACAGTTTTTCCAACCCTTTTACCGTGAAATCATTGTTGTATATAGACGTCAGTTCTTCGAGTGCGGAGATGCTTCCAACGCGATTCCCGGCCCTGAGCCTCGACTCGGCAAGGTAATAAAGCGCTTGCGGACGATACGCGCCGCGATCGTAATTCTTTAGATATCCCTCCAATGCGGTAACCGATTTGGCTGCACTGCCGGTAAGGTAGACATTTTGCGCCGAGGCCCACGCCAGTGAGTCGCGGCGGACTATATTCATGTCGGTCTCCACTCCCGATTCGCGGGCAAACGCAAAATAAGCCTCCACATCGTTCATCTCGACATAGATGCTTTGAATTACGCTCATGGCATCCCTGGCCTCGGGTGAACCTTTTGCTTCGGTAACTACTTTCTTATAACACTCCAGGGCTTGTTTATTGTCTTTGAGGTTCTGATACGACAGTCCCAGGGCAGACAATGCGGCGGGGTAGGCCGGCGACGCGGGATACCTGGAAGTAAATTGCGCGAGAGTAACTACAGCGTCTTTGTATTGTTCCTGCGCGATATAGGTGCGTCCGAGTTCGTACATGGCTTTGTCGACATAGTCTCCTTCCCCGGCCTTTATTATATCCTGCAGCGTTTCGACCTTGCGTTGCCCGCGATCCACCAAACCCAGCATTACCGCCCGTTGATACTGCGCGTAATATTTTTGGCCGGTCCCGGTTTTTATGGCCTTGTCGTAATTCTCTATGGCTTTCCAATAGCTGCGTTCGGCAAAGTCTATATCGCCCAAACGGTTGTATGTGTCGGCGCGTAAGGCGTCATTGGACGGGTAGTTGAGGAAATTGTCGAACCATTCCCGCGCCGAAGTCCACTGCCCGGTATTGAACGCCCCGTAGCCTATGTTGTAACGCGCCACCCGGTTTTCGAACTCTTTGTCTGGCGATAGTTTAAGGTATTCGCGGAAAAAATCCGACGCCTTTTCATACTCTCCCTGGCGGAACAGGATCTCGCCTCTCCAATATGTTGCCAATGCCGTGTATTTTGCGTCCGAGCGACTCGATGCCGATTGTTCGAGCAACGAGGCGGCTTTTGTGTAATCGCCCCGGTTGAAATATTCCAGGGCATGGAAATATGCTATTTTCTGGAACGCTTTTTTCAGATTGTTGTCGGGGTTGGGATACTGTTTGATTGCTTCGTACGCCGCCGTGTAGTTATATGAGTTGTAATATGCCGCAATCAGGTATTCCCTGGCTACAGGCGTGCGCTTCGAGCCGGGATATGTGGCGATATAACGCGTCAACAGGTTTATGGCCTCATTGAACACCCCGCTCCCCAATTCGTACTGCAGTTTGCCGCAATTAAACAGGGCGTCTTCTGTTATTTCCGGGTTATAGTCCGTTGCGGCGGCCAACGAAAACGACTTCATGGCCGACGTTTTATCACCCAGTTTTATATAACAGTCGGCCAGGTGGTAACTTGCGTTTTGGGCCAATGCATCGTTGCCATTGGCCGCTGCAACAAATGCTTCGGCTGCCGCCTTATAATTATGGTTCATGTAATCGGAATACCCGGCCAGGTAGTATTCGTTACGCCCCATCTCACCGCCGAGCGAGCGGTATTTATCCATGTATTGCAACGTGTGGCCGTAATCGGCGAGCCTGAACCACGATTCACCCATCAGGCGGGCAATTTCGGCATTGCGCGGCGAGGAGGCTTCACGCAATAATACATCGCCATTCTCGGTCACATAGCGGTAATTTCCTTCGAGATACTCTATTTGAAGCAGGTAATAACCGGTGAGTTTGCCATAGCTTTGCTGCGACGACAGCGAACGGAACCTGGCTTTGGCATCGGTGTAGTTGCCGTTTTCGTAATCAATATATGCAAGGTAATATGTGGCCGACGCGTTATATTCGCTTTTGGGTGCGACCTGCGCGAAGTATTTATATGCCCTGGCATGATCGCCGGACATAAACAACGCATAACCCAGTTTGAAATTATATTCATCCTTCTGCCGGGCCGATAACTCATCGGGATTTACAGTCACGTAATGGCCGGCAGAGGTTTCCCACTCGCCGGAAGCATAATAGTATCCTGCCAGTTCGAAACGGGCCTCGCTGCTATGGGCGGAATAGGGATACGTTGCGACATATTGTTCGAGGTAACGCACCGCCTGCTTTTCATTGAGCTTCGACCGGCATATGGCCTCGTAAAAATCCACCGCTTCGGCTGTTACGCCCGGCTCCTGCCTGGCCTTCGAAAATTCTTTTTTCGCGGAGCCCCAGGCTTCCGACCCGTACAACGACAACGCCTTTTGATAATGAGGGGCTATGGCCTGTCCGTAAATGCCGCCAGGCAATGCTATCAGCGCCGCAGCACTTATGATAAAATGTTTAACGCGCATAATCTGAATAGTCTTGAAAATTGCACTACAAATGTAGCGATAAGGTGAACCCAAAAGCACAGAGCCTGTTTGAGGGCTCCGCGGAATCACGTCCCATGATTTATTACGCAAATATAATACATTTGCAGGGGATGGAGTCATCTTTGCATATTTTACCTACATTTACTGCAAATATAATCTGTTATGGAACCGACTTTATTATTTCAGGACGGCCAGGTCCGGATAGCTACGCGCTGGGATGATACAGGGCTGAAATTCATGCCATCGCATACTCCGCCCCTCGACACTCTCCTGCCGAGGGAATTGATGCTGTATTCGCTCGGTTTGTGCGCCGCAAAGACTGCCAAAGCACTGCTGGATAAGATGCGGGTGGAATTTTCGGCGATGGAGGTCTGCGTCACCGGAACCCTTGATGACCTCGAACCCAAGTCATATACCGCTTACCGGGATATGCACATCGAGTTCCGCATAACGGCAGATGCCGAGACCCTGCCGCGGGTGGAACACGCCATAGAGATAACCCACGACAAATATTGCGGGCTTACGTTGATGTTCCAGAAAATAGCTCCCGTCACCAACACGTTGGTGTTTAACCCGTAGTCCCGGCCCCGGAACGGGTGCGGTGACGGGCGGGGGACACTCACGTGTGTACCGTGCGTCAGAGTCTGTCTAAATTTCCCATGGAAAATTTAGACAGTTTCTCAGTCTTTAATTTTACGTGCCCCATCGCCGATAACCACATCTATCGTGCGTGTTTTCAGGCCAAAACGATGTGCGAAGCGCTCTTTAACATCGCCCGTGTAGCTTTCGTAAGCCTCGTCGCGTACAAGGCTGATCACGCATCCGCCAAAACCGCCGCCCATCATGCGGGCTCCCAAAACTCCGCCATGTTGTTGTGCTATGCCGACTATGAAGTCGAGTTCAGCACAACTAACTTCGTATTCCTCGCTCAACCCCCGGTGCGATCCGTACATTTTTTGCCCGAAAAGCGCATAATCGCCATTTTTCAGGGCTTCGCAACCCTCCATAAGACGCCTGTTTTCGTCCAGGACATAACGGCACCGCCGCAACACCAACGGTTCCATTTCGTCTTTATATGTCTGTAGCATGTCCGCCGTTACGTCGCGAAGACTCTCTATCCCGTCCACATGTTTGGTGATGACCGCTATGCCGGCTTCGCACTGACGGCGCCTGACATTATATTCCGACGACGCCAGCGAATGCTTCACCATCGAATCGAACAACACCAGCCTGCAGCCTGGGGGGGCGAACGGTTCCAGTTCGAATTCCAGCGACCGGCAGTCCAGACGCATCACCTTGCTCTTCTCCCCGAACAGCGACGCGAATTGGTCCATGATACCACACATCACCCCGACATAATTATGTTCGGTCATCTGGCCGATCCGTGCAAGTTCTTCGCGGCTGAACCCGAGCGAGAAAATGTCGTTTAACGCGTAACCGAACACAGATTCGAGCGCCGCCGACGACGACAGTCCAGCTCCCAGGGGAACGTCCCCGCCGAATACGCAATCGAATGCCGGCACTTTCGCTCCGCGCTTCATCATCTCCTGCACCACGCCGTATATGTAGCAAGCCCACAGTTGCGATGGTTTTTGCGGCCCCGAAAAATCGTATTCGAGCATCCTGCCGTAGTCTGCCGACCAGACCCTGCTGACGGTTCCTGCGTTGGGTTTCAGAGCGGCGTAGATAGCTTTGTCGATAGCTCCGGGCAATACGAACCCCAGGTTATAATCGGTGTGTTCCCCGATCAGGTTTATGCGGCCCGGCGAGGCGTATAGTGTTGCCCCGGTGCCGAAACGAGTTTTGAATTCTTCCTGGATACGTGTTTTCATGGTATGTCGGAGGTAATTATATTGCCGGGATAAATTATCGAAGTCAGAAAAAGCCCTTGCGCCGGGGCCGAACCGCTCGCCTGCGAACGGTCGCGCGATTCGAGTATGTCGCGGAATCGATCTACGGTGATCTTGCCGCGCCCCACATCGACAAGCGTGCCCACCGTCGAACGCACCATATTGCGGAGGAAACGATTGGCCGAGATGGTATATATGAGCATATCTCCCTGGCGCTCCCAATTCGACACAAACACGGAGCATATGTTGGTGGCGTTGTTGGAATGCAACTTGCTGAATGTCGTGAAATCGTTGTATTTCAACAATAAAGCCGCCGCTTCATTCATCGCTTCTATGTCCAGGGGCACAAAATATTGCCACGCGGTATGGACCGTAAACGGGTTCTTCCGTTGTTCGATATAATATTTGTATTCGCGCCTGACTGCGTCAAAGCGTGCGTGGGCATCCGCGGCGACCCCCATTATCCTGTGGCAGGCTATATCTTTGGGCAATATGGCATTGAGGTGGTAGCAGAAATCGTCCGGGTCCGGCATGGTTATTCCATCCGCCGCATCGGAATCGAAATGGGCTACATAGTACGATGCGTGGACTCCGGTATCGGTGCGGCCCGCACCGGTGGTCTCCACCGGCCGGCGCAACAACACCGACAGTGCATCCTCCAATGCCTGCTGTACCGAAGGCGCATTGCGTTGCCGCTGCCAGCCGTTGTAGGCACTCCCCAGATATGAAAGTTCTATAAAAAAACGCATGGTGTCGTAGCGTATATCAGAGCAAAGATAGTTGTTAATATATTTTAAGAACGCAATGATGCGTAATTTTGTGCAAAAAAGCTATCTTTGCATAAATATAGCTTTTTCAGAATATGAATGTAGCCCTTGTCGGTTATGGTAAAATGGGACGCGAGATCGAAAAATTACTCGTCGGGCGCGGTCACAGTATATCGCTGATTATAGATGAAAACAACAGCCATGAGTTGACGGCCGGGAACCTGAAGGCACGTGGAGTCGACGTGGCCATCGAATTCTCCGCACCTCATTCGGCCGTAGATAATATTCTGCGTTGCTTCGAGGCGTCGGTCCCAGTCGTCAGCGGCACTACAGGGTGGCTCGACAGGCTCCCCGAAGTTACCGCGAAGTGCGGGCAATGCGGTACAGCCTTCTTTTACGCTTCGAATTACAGCATCGGGGTCAATGTGACATTTATGTTGAACAGGGTATTGGCCCGTGCGATGAACCGTTTTACGGATTATGATGTCACGGTGGAAGAGGTGCATCACACCCAGAAGAAAGATTCGCCGAGTGGAACCGCCATAACGCTCGCCGGCGATATCGTCGGGTCGTTGGACCGTAAACAGTGTTGGGTCGATCATGTGACAACGACGGCGACGGAATTGGAGGTGGCTTCGGTGCGGCGTAGCGTGGTGCCGGGGATACACACGGTCACATACGAATCGCCGGTAGATGTGATCACGCTCAGCCACTCGGCCAAATCGCGCGAAGGATTTGCCATAGGGGCTGTTGCCGCCGCGGAATTCATCGCCGGTAAGAAAGGGCTGTTTTCTATGGACGATCTGCTCGGCCTGTAACGCCGGGCAACGTTGGAACAAAGTGTTTTGTAAAATAAATGAGATCTAAATATGAAGAAGTTTTTTTCGGCAATAGCCCGTGCGTGGAGTTGTAAATGGGTCAAATTCGGATTCTGGACGCTGGTCTACGTATTGATATTTGTCGTGTGGACCGGCAACCTGTGGCCGCTGCTGGGTGTACCGGTGATTTACGATGTTTATATATCGAAATTGATGTATCGCTACATATGGAGCCAGCATAAGGAATTGAAATCGCGTAATAAGGCCTATAAATTCACGATGGATTGGGTTGAGGCTATAGTTTTCGCGGTGGTCGTGGCTTCGGTGATAAGAATCTTCTTTTTCGGCATGTATGTTATCCCGACCGGCTCCATGGAGAAGTCGCTACTGATAGGCGACTATCTGTGTGTGAGTAAAGTAGCTTACGGGCCTCAAATGCCGAACACCCCGGTGGCATTTCCGATGGTGCATCACACGATGCCGTTTTCGACGGTTAAGAAATCTTTTTCGGAATGTATTCAATGGCCTTACCATCGCCTGAAGGGGTTTGGAGACGTAAAGCGTGGGGATGTCGTCGTATTTAATTTTCCGGCGGGCGATACGGTTGCCATAGAGGTACAGGAATCGGCCACATACTACGACTTGCTCGAAGAGTTCCGCAGGCATTTCGGAGAGCGTCAGGCTCGTGAAGAGTTGGCGAAAAATTATACGGTCATATATCGCCCCGTGGATAAGCGTGAGAATTACGTAAAGCGTGCCGTTGGCCTTCCGGGTGATTCGATACATATTGTCGACACCGAACTTTTGGTCAACGGCAAGCCGCTGGGGGAAATTCCAAGGATGCAGTACTATTATCATGTGACGACCAACGGCACGCCCATCAACGCCGCAGTGTTGGAAGAAATGGGCTTGTCGCGGGCCGACGTGTCGTTCTCCAACGGCATGTACTGGATGCCGTTGACTGCTAAAAACCTTGAACGTGTCAAGAGCATGCGCAATATATTGGATATCACGCCTTACGTGGCTCGCGGAGCCAATCCGATGATCTTCCCGCGCGATACGGTGTATGCATGGAATGAAGATAATTTCGGCCCGCTGTGGGTGCCCTGCAAAGGCGCCACCACTCAGCTGACGTTGCAAAACCTGCCGCTTTACCGCAGGGTGATAGAGGCTTACGAAGGGCATAAACTCGAGATCAGGGATAATACGATATATATCGACGAAGAGCCTGCTACGAGTTATACATTTGCAATGGATTATTACTTCATGATGGGTGATAACAGGCATAATTCGGCAGATTCGCGCTTCTGGGGATTCGTTCCCGAGGACCATATCGTAGGTAAGGCGTCGTTCGTATGGCTATCGCTGGATCCGGAAAAGGGGTTGTTCTCGTCTAAAATACGATGGGGACGCATGATGCGCGGGATAAAAGGTATAGAGGAGGGACAGTAGCAAGGAGCGGGGCATGGAGTTCAAGACCATTTCAGGCCCGGCGGAGGCGGCGCTAAGGGAACGGAGCAGCAAATTTCTGGCCTATGCCTATCCCGTGGAGGACGAAGCCCAGGTCAGGGAGCGCCTCGAATCGTTGCGTAAACACTACTTCAATGCCACCCACCATTGTTATGCGTGGCGTATGGGGGCTGGCGGCGAAGCTACAAGGGCCAATGACGACGGGGAACCTTCGGGTACGGCGGGATTACCGATTCTGGGCCAGATCGTGTCGGCAGGTCTCACTTATGTACTGGTGGTGGTAGTGAGGTATTTCGGCGGGACGAAATTGGGTGTGCCGGGGTTGATAGCGGCATATAGGGGTGCGGCCAGGCAGGTCCTCGAAGAAGCCGTGACGGTTGAAAAGGCTGAGATGTCGAATTATAAAGCGTGGTTCGGGTACGAGAAAATGAACGATGTGATGCGCGTCTCCCGTGAGATGCAGGCGAGGGTGGGGACGCAGGGCTATGAGGAAGACGCGTGCACTATTTGCCTGGCTGTCCGAAAGGAAGATGGCGGCGAACTGGTGGTAAAAATGGGGAAATACGCGTTGCGTATCGAGCATCTGGGGGAAGGATTCTGATGGAGTGCCGCGGGATTGGGATGCGTTTAATACGAGGGTAACCCAAAGGCGTGGCGCCGGATATTACAGATGTGTAAATCAGTGGTTATATGAAAAATAAGAGTCTTATTTCCATTAACGATTTTTCGAAAGAGGAGATACTGCGGATTATGGACCTCGCAGCCGAATTCGAAGCTGCTCCCAACCGTAAACTATTGGAAGGCAAGGTAGTGGCTTCGTTGTTTTTCGAGCCTTCGACACGTACGCGCCTCAGTTTCGAGAGTGCGGTCAACCGCCTTGGAGGGCGGGTCATAGGTTTCTCGGATACATCGAACACCAGCATGACCAAAGGTGAAACGCTACATGATACGATAATGACGATAGCCAACTATTGTGATATGATCGTCATGCGTCATTCACTGGAAGGATCGTCGCGTTATGCGAGCGAAATATCCAAGGTCCCGGTAGTTAACGCCGGTGACGGAGCCAATCAGCATCCGTCGCAGACCCTGCTCGACCTCTATTCGATAAAGAAGACTCAAGGCAGATTGGATGGGCTGAATATCATGATGATAGGAGATCTAAAATATGGCCGTACCGTACACTCTCTGCTTCAGGCCATGAGTCATTTCGGGGCAAGTTTTACATTTGTCGCACCTCCCGAGTTACAAATGCCTGAGGAATATAAGATATATTTGCAGGAGAAGGGACTGGCTTTCGAGGAGACGCGGTTTATCGACGATTCGATACACAACGCCGATATCGTTTATATGACACGCGTGCAGCGCGAGCGGTTTACCGATCCGATGGAATATGAGCGTGTTAAAAATGTTTATGTGCTTACGGGATCGATGTTGCACGGCACAAAAGACAATATGCGTATCCTGCATCCGCTTCCGCGTGTCAATGAGATTGCCCGTGAAGTTGATGCTAACCACAAGGCATACTATTTCCAGCAAACTGAAAATGGGGTATATACCCGGATGGCAATCATAAGTTATCTGTTCGGATTAAAATAAGACCGCATATGGGACGAGATAAGTTAATGGAAGTAAGGGCTATAGAAAATGGAACAGTCATAGACCATATCCCTTCGGAGAATCTCTTCAAGATTATATACATCCTCAAGCTCGACAAGGAGACCAACCGCATAACGTTTGGCAACAACCTTGAGAGCAAACGGATGGGCACTAAGGCGATCATAAAGATCAACGACCGCCGGTGCGGAGAAGAGGAATTGAACCGCATAGCGCTCTTCGCACCGATGGCTATGGTCAATCTTATAAAAAATTTTGAAGTTGCCGAAAAGCGGCAGGTTACGGTCCCTGGCGAAATTCACGGATTCATACGGTGCGCCAATCCCAAGTGCGTGACAAACAACGAGCCCGTATCGACGGCATTCTCGGTTTCGAAAGGGGATGAAATAACCCTTAAGTGCCGTTACTGCGAAAAAATAACGCACCAAAACCAGTTTCAACTCATAAAATAATCCGGATTTGGACGGTCTCATGAATTTGATGCCGTTTTTTAAGAAATCTCTCAACTATGATACAACGCATCCAATCTGTATATTTACTGCTGGCATCGGGCGCGGTCTCGCTGATCTTGTTTAAGGCGCTTGCCAAATTTTTCGTAGACGACCATAATTACATCCTGTCGGCATTCCGCGTAGCTTCGCCCGACGGCGGCGGTTCGGATATCGTATTGCCTTTTTATATGGGAGGGTTGGCTATAGTCTGCCTTATAGTGCCTCTGATCTGCATATTCTTTTACAAAAACCGTATGATGCAAATCCGGTTATGCATCATGGAAATGGTGTTTCTGGCAGGGTTGCAGGCATTCGTTGTTTTTTACCTTATCCGGACACACCAGGCCATTGCCGATGCCGTGCACGCCTCGGTGACCTACAGGTTGCCGGCTGTTATGCCGCTTGTGGCCATATTGTTGACTTATCTGGCCATGCGTGCGATCATGCGCGACGAAGCCAAAGTGCGGTCGATAGACAGGATCAGATGATGGGCATGTAAAATCAGGCACATCCATAACTGGAATAATGTGCCTGGCTCCCGATAGCGGCCTGATCTTCGTTATTTACATAACGTCGGTCAGGTCTCTTATTTTGAGGTAATACATCTGTTTGCCACCTGACACATTGCCGAAGTGCAATATCCCTGTAAGCGATAATGCACCTTGAGGAATAGGCTGGCAGGCAAAATTGGCGTACACGCTGGTGAGTACGGCTATCGAATCACCATGAGGATCACAAAATTTGCGGAACGCCGAGGTTTCATATGGGTTTATCCCGGCCGCGGTCCAATATTCCGGCTGGTCGTTCTTGAGCGTCAGAGAACCTACGGCCACTAACCTGCCGCAGTCTTCCATTTTCAGCGATGCGATAGTTTTTGTAAGAGGTTTCGGCGCTGTCCTGATCGTATCGCGCAGCAGGTATTTATTGGCTTCATAGCGGTAGTTGAAATAACCAGCCTGTTCGACCCCCGCCACACGCGCTTTCAGCCCTATCTGTTTTACGCCTTTGTCTTCGCCCAGCCGCAGCCCTTTGAGTCTTACGGCCACGCGTAACCCGACCGGGTATATATTGTAAAGATCGTAAAGACCCGCCTTTATCTCCACCGCCCCGGTGGCGTCGTCGATAAAAAACGAGCGGTAAAAATTTCCCGAAACATCCGATGTCGTCACATACCCTGCGATAACGGCGTCTTCCGTAATATCTATAACCCTTCCGGCATAACGCGAGGTAACATCTTTGATAGTGATGTTTGCGTTCATGCCCTCGGCCTCCCGATGTCTTAGCCCGGGGTCGTCGAAATCGTCGTATCCACATCCGTAAAGTAGGATGACAGCTATGGCAATGCCCCAATGTTTATATTCCATAAGCGTTAAAATGAATATGTTACAGACATGTAGCAGGTTCGCCCGTAAGCATATCGGTATCGTGGATCGGCCAAGCTGTAGGTGGATTCGAGATCTGTGCCCGACCTGTACATGCGCATCTGTTCGTAGCCGCTGTATATTATATCCCGGTTGCCCAGGATATTTCCTATGCTGCAAAACAACGTCATGCTGCTATTCTTCTTCAGACGTATCGATTTAAGGAATGTGGCATTCAGGACTATTGACGCGGGGAAGCGTTCCTGATTTACCAAACCCTCCCTTGTCTCCTGTGTCATGGTATGGTAAACAACCCTTGCCATACGTTGGGGAGCGCTAATGCTTATATAATTATTCCCCATATAATTCGCCGAGCACCCTATGGTAAACATTCTGGGTGCGGCGTATTTGACTTCCAGACTTGCCGTGGTTTCGGGCGACCCTCCCAGGGCGTACCCTTTCAGCATACTGTGTTCTCCGGTTGCGATTACCGTTCCATCGCTCTCTGATATGATATCTGCCACAGGACTCGATCCGTAACGGGCCATGGACACTGCGGCGGCGTACCTTATGGACAATCTCTTCGACAGTGAGAGTTCTCCGCTCAGTTCTGCACCGTAGTAAAATTTATCTGTTCCGGATAAAAACAGGTTGCTGTAAGTTTTCGACATATCGTCGTAATACGACGATTGCGACGTTTCATTATTCAAAGACGCATAGTAGCCGGTCAACCGTGCCTGAGATTTTCCCAGGTAAAAATTTAAAGACCCCTCTGCCGATATTGTACGGATGGTCGCCGGATTGCTGCCGGGACGGTTACGGTAAGATGGAGCGATGAAAATATCTCTTACCACCGGCGCCTTGGAGCCTGCGCCAGCCTTTAACTCAGCGCTGTACCGCTGGGAAAAACGATAATATAAGTTGCCCCACAACTCGTAAACGGCAAAATTGTAGCGGCGCGAGCGGCCGTATGACGCAGCATCGGGAAATGCCTCCTTTTCATAATGGCCTTCTCTTTGCCCAGTGGCGTCTCCCACCTCGCCATATAGCGATGTCCGCAGCCTGTTGCCGGCATATCCAAAGTTAAGAAACAGTGTTGCCGAAGTATGCTCCAGGCTATAGTCATACCCGAAACGGTCGCCGGCATAAACCCTGCGCCCCGGATTGTGCATGTCGTTATCCGAGACTATGGAAATAGTCCCGGCGTCAATCTGGTAGTAGTCGTAATTCAGAATGTAATTGCCTCCCAGCAGGTCGCCGGCTTCCTTGAAAAAACGCGAGGCATCGCGCCTGAGACGTACTCCCGTCCCTATATCGGTACGTGGGTTTGGCGTATACGATACCTTTGCACAGAATTGGATATTTCGCACACGCTCGACCACTTCCTCGATCAGGTATATGCTACGGCCATCCCAAAATCCGTTTTGTTTTACGAGTTCCTGCCAGTCTATATGCGTCACCCGGTCGTTGTCCTGGCGCCACAACTCGGCTATAGCCTCCGCATCCTGCGGATCGGAGACATATCCGGGCATAAAACGGTAGTAACCCGGAAAAGGATTCTGTGCTCCGATCCATGACAGGGCGCTTTGCGACGAACGCCCGAATTCATACGATACTGTCGCAGTAATTGTTGTTTTACCGGATGGTTTACCGCCGTAAACAGCCATTATCCGTGGGCGCGATTCCCTCCTTACACGTGCGCTACGCTCCTTGTCGCCGAAATATCCCCATGCCGGGTTATATAGATTGTCCGAGGTCAGCGCAAAACATTCTTTTGTGGCAGCGGCACGCACTCCGCGCTCAGAGGGAGCTGCCAGCGCCAATATCGAAACCGATCCGCCTTTCCCAACAGGTATGCCCAGCGACAGGCATAGTGCTGTTTCGTCTGTAAATACGCCGTTCACATATGCATCCCTGCCCCAACGGCGCGACAATGCGGCGTAATACCCTGCACCGTTTCCGGACAGGGTGCCACACGACGAGAACTTTAATCCATAGCGATAATTTTTATCGGATAGATTGATCGCAATCCGGTTTCTCTTTCTATGACTTTCTGTTTTTATCGGGAAACTCATCTCCCCGCCAGGTCCGAAAAAACCTCCTCCGTAAACGGTGCTGAATCCGAGCCGCTGGAATAATGCCAGAGCCTGATAGGGTGGGGCTCCGCTTATTTCATCTGACAGCATTATTTCCCCGGCAGAATATCGCAGGTAATGCGGATCATATCCGCGCCGTTTATAACTCACCTGCCTGAAATTATACGACGACAGTTCATCGAACAAATCGCGGCCCGTCCCCGACGATAAGCCGAACATGGCTTCATCCATTTCCAGATCGGGCAATCTCTCCATATCCTCCTCTGCATCAGCCGCATATTCCAGAAACGCTTCCTGTTGCGCTAACAGGGCGGCAGGAGTAAAAAGCAGTATCGCAAGCAGGTAATATCGCAACATAAAAACCCAAATAGCTTACAAATATAGCTATTCGGGTTATATATTTCGCTATTGCCGGTCATTAATCGGGTATAAAGCCGACTTCTACGGCTTTAAGGCGAATTACACACGTGTTGGACGTCAGTCGAAGCGCTTCAGTTCCGTTTTGAGCTGTTCGGCCTTCACCACTCCGCTTTGCCTCCACATCACTTTGCCTTCTTTGTAAATTATAAGTGTAGGCACAGACATCACATTGTATGTCACCATCAGACGCCTGTTGGCCGGAGTGTCGATGTCGACCTTCAATATTTTGTATTTATCTCCGGTCATCTCTTTCAGGCGTTCCAGTTCAGGGTGCATCATACGGCAGGGACCGCACCATGTGGCGAAAAAATCAACCAGTACAGGTTGCGAGCCACCGATAATCTGTTCAAAATTTTCCATAATTTCACTATTTTCGTATACCATTACCTTATTATCAAAATCCCTGCCTGTTTAGGCCGATTCCGTGCTATTCCGGCATATAGCTATTTTTTTCTTGCCGACGACGCATACACTCCTATCAGGCACAGTACGAAAAATATCAGGAATGTGATCCGCAGGCTGCTCATGAAATCAGGATGCAATTCCGGAACGATCTTGTTGTTGCCTACCATGATCGAAATAGCCATGCCCGCGATACCCATGCTGAAGGCCTGTCCTGTCAACCTCATGGTCCCCATCGTTGCCGACGCCTGTCCGTAAAAACGCCTCTCCACGGAACTCATTATAACATTGGTGTTTGGTGACGAAAATATGCCGAATCCTCCCCCCAGCAACACCATATATATTACCAACAGCCACATAGGGGTCGTGGGTGAAATAAAAATAAGTCCGGCCAAACCCGCAACTATAATGGCCATACCCAATGTCGCAAGTCGTGAAGGGGAATAAGAGTCCGACCATTTGCCTGCCATCAAAGAGAACAGGGCCTGTACACAAGCCTGCGAGATCAACACCAACCCGGCCTCGCTGGCATCGAACCCCCTGACATATTGCAGGTATAGGCTCATCATAAACGCGATGGCCGATGTGGCGGCATAGTTTATCAATGCCGCAAGCGACGACAACGAGAAAACCCTGTTGCCACTGAATAACTTCATTTCAAGCAATGGCGAAGTGCTCCTGTTTTCTATCGCAACGAACCACGTCAACGAAATACACCCTATGGCAATCCATGCGAACCCCCAAAACGACGGCAGGGCTGAAAATCCGAAGAGCAGGCCGAATATCGCCACGGCATAAACCACCGTCCCCGGTAAGTCGAAGCGCTCGCCTTTGGCCTCTACCCATTCGTCTTTTATAAAGGCGCTACCTATCGCCACCACCGCTAACCCGACTGCCGCGCAAACGAAAAATATACTCTGCCACCCGAAATAATGTGTTAACAGGCCTCCTAAAAAAGGCCCTGCAGCAAGCGACGAATAGACTACGGCGGTATTGATACCCATCGCCCTGCCCCGTTGCTCGGGAGGGAAAAGCGACGTGAGTATTGCCATACTTGTGCCGAACATCATGGCGCTGCCCACCCCGGACAGTATGCGCAGGGTCAGCAACATCGCGGCCGACGCAGCAAATCCACTCGCCAGAGTGCATGCCGAAAACAGGAAAACTCCCCACAGGAATATTTTCCTGCGCCCCACCATGTCGGCTATCCTGGCAAACGGGACCTGAAGAATGGCTGTAGACATCAGATAGGAGGTGGCCATCCATGTCAGGGTGACCGCATTCATCGACATCTCTTCGCCGATCTGCGGCAGTGCAAGATTGAGTGCCGACCCCATGAACGGGACCAGAAAAGAAGCCATGCACAACACCAGTAGTCCCCGTCTTTGCGCAGTGGGCGATCCAGCGTTTTTCATATGAAACTTTAGATTATATTAATATGTTAAAATAATTGTCAATAAGGGCATTATGATAATTATGCCGCTATGGGATTCGTACGGCAACTACGGCCGGCCTGTTAGCATGCCCTGACAAATCAGAATCACAGAAGAATTTACAATACCCTGATAATATTTAACCCGTCACGTATCGGAACTATCACATTATCGACGCGCCGGTCGGCAACGACCATATCGTTAAACTCCATAATGCCGCGGGTGTATGCATCCTGCGAAGGCGACTCTGCCGCGACTTTTCCATACCACAGAATATTATCGGCAATAATATAACTGCCGCTACGCACCAAAGGCGGTGAGCCGCCGTCACCCATAAGCATACGGTAGTAATCGGGATATTCCCGTTTGTCACCGTCGACAAACACAAGATCGTAAATTAGCCCCAACTTCGGTGCAACATCGAGAGCCGATCCTATGTGCATCCTGATACGGCCACCGCATGTGCTACGCCCGAAAAAATCTCTCGCCGTATCCTCCAGTTCGTCGTCGACCTCTATAGTATCTATCATGGCACCTGTGCCGAGACCCGCCGCCATACAAAGTGCGGAATACCCGGTGAATGTCCCTATCTCAAGGATGTTTTCCGGAGCTATCATCCTTGTCATCATCTCCAGCAAGCGGCCCTGGATATGCCCTGAGATCATACGGGGCTGTACCATACGCAGGTGTGTCGTACGGTCGAGCTCTCTCAGCAACGGCTCCTCGGGAGTCGAATGTTCCGCCACATATTTTTCAAGAAGATCCATTTTCCCCCAAGACTATCTATAAAGCAATGTCGAGGTATTGCCAAAAATATCCCGTGCTGTTTCGACAATATCGGCTGCAGTTATTTCCGATATGCGGCGATAGATAGACGCCATATCTTCCACATGATCGTATGTGAGCAAACTCTTCGCAGCGCTGTGCATCGAAGCCTCGTTGTTTTCCATCGATATGGCCAGCTGTCCGATCACCTGCTTTTTAGCCGTCGACAACTGGCGCGAACCGAGTTGTTCATTTTGTAATTTGGCTATCTGACGTTTTATCAGCTCGATACACCTGTCGGCATTGTCGTGGTCACAACTGAAATATATGGTTGCGATACCTGTTCCGGTAAAAGGAGTGAATCCCGCTTCGATATTGTAAGCTAGTCCGTGTTTTTCACGGATAACCATACTGAGCAACGAATTGGCTGCCGGCCCACCGAGAATGTTGACCAAAAGACTCAGCGTAGTGCGGCGCGGGTCGTCAAAACCGTAGGCGCGGTTGCCTATAATGCAATGAGCCTGAAATGTATTGTGCTTAACCGACTTATCGAATGCCGAATATACATTGGCCTCGTCTCTCTCAAAAGAGCGCAAAACGGCAGGCCTATCGCCGAACCTACGCCTCGCGATACGCTCAAAGGTCTCGCCGGTCATGTCGCCGACAGCAGAAAAAATCATTTGGTCCGTATTGTAAACCCTGCCGGTAAATGCTTTGAGCAGTTGCGGCGACGACCTGCCTACAGAACTTCGCGTGCCGAGAATATTGTGCCCCAACGACATTCCCTCGAACAATAAATCCTCAAACTGGTCGAAAATCCTCTCCGACGGCGAATCTTTATAGGAATTTATCTCATCGAGAACTATCTCTTTCTCTTTCTGCATCTCCTTCTCCGGAAAAACGGAGTCGAACACAATATCGGAGATCAACTCGGCCGCTTTATCAAAGTCGGCTTTAAGGGTAGTTGCGTGAACTACCGTCTCCTCCTTTGTGGTATAGGCGTTAAGTTCACCACCCAGGTTCTCCAAACGGCAATTTATATGGTGAGCCCTTCTTCTCACAGTGCCTTTGAAAAGCATATGTTCAGCCATGTGGGCCATCCCGTATTCTCTGGAAAGTTCGTCGCGGCTTCCGGCCCCTATTGTCAGTGCACAATGGGCTGCAGGCGATTTAACCCGTTTATGGATGCAACGTATGCCGTTTGGCAATGTAAACATATAAAACTCCATCACTTCAACCTCTCATTTAAAAAATGTCCGGTGAAACTCCCAGGCTGCTTGGCCAACTCCTCCGGCGTTCCGGCAAACACCACTTCGCCGCCGCGGCTTCCGGCTTCCGGACCCAGGTCGATAACCCAATCGGCACATCTGATCACGTCCATGTTATGTTCCACTATGACAATCGTGTGCCCGCGTTTAAGTAAAGCGTCGAATGATGCCAATAATTTCTTTATATCGTGAAAATGCAATCCGGTGGTAGGTTCGTCGAAGATAAACAACACAGGTCCGTTATTGTTGTCCTTCAATAAAAACGAAGCCAGTTTGACCCTCTGGCTCTCGCCACCCGATAGCGTGGATGAAGATTGCCCCAGCCGGATATAACCCAATCCCACATCCTGAAGGGTCTTTAATTTTTCCACTATTTTTTTGCATACGGCTTCTTTCGACTTCCCGAAAAAATCTATCGCGTTGTCGACCGTCATCTCCAGCACATCGTAAATGGATTGTCCTAAATACTTTACTTCGAGAATGTCGTCCTTAAAACGCTTCCCTCCGCAATTTTCACATACCAACTCCACGTCGGCCATAAATTGCATACCCACTTTTATGTGCCCTTCACCGAGACACTCCTCACAACGGCCGCCGGCTATATTAAACGAAAAATGCGACGGTGTAAAAGCGTTATGGCGTGCATATGGCTGGTCGGCAAATAGTTTGCGTATTTCATCGTAAGCTTTGATATAAGTCACAGGATTTGAGCGCGACGATTTCCCTATAGGGTTCTGGTCGACCATCTCCACGGCTTTCAGGCTTTTGTAATCGCCCTCCATCCGGTCGAAACTCCCCGGTTGCCCTCCTGTTTCATACAATTCACGCCGCAGGGCAGGGTAGAGGATCCCTTTTACCAGCGAAGACTTGCCGCTGCCGCTGACCCCCGTTACGCAGGTCATGACGCCTAACGGAATCTTCACATCTATGCCTTTCAGGTTATTCTCCCTGGCTTTTGTTATCCCGATATAACTGTTCCATGGACGGTGTCCCGGTTTGGGCTCTATACGCCTGTCGCCCCTGAGATATTCGGCGGTAAGGCTTCCCTTCGCCTTTGCAAGTTGCTCAGGCCTGCCGTTAAACACAACCTCGCCGCCTCCATATCCCGCCCGCGGGCCGATATCTATGATCTGGTCTGCCGCACGTATGATCTCCTCTTCGTGCTCGACCACTATCACCGTGTTGCCCAGGTCGCGCAACTGCTTCAATACCTCGATCAAACGGTGTGTATCGCGGGGGTGCAGCCCGATGCTCGGTTCGTCGAGTATATAGAGCGACCCCGTCAGATTGCTGCCCAGCGATGTGGCAAGGTTGATGCGCTGGCTCTCTCCGCCGGATAACGTCGACGAAAGCCTGTCGAGGGTGAGATAATCCAACCCCACGTCTACCAGGTATTGCAGGCGCGAACGTATTTCGACAAGTACCCTTTTTCCTATTTTTTCATCATGGGCATCCAGGGTGAGGTCATCGAAGAAACGCTTCAATTCATCGGCTTGCATGGTCGTGAGGTCGGCTATGTTTTTACCTCCGATCCTGACATAAAGGGCCTCTCTTCTCAACCTGCCGCCGCCGCAATCTGGACATACGGTTTTACCGGTATAACGGGCCAGCATAACCCTGTACTGAATTTTAAACCGTTCGCTTTCAAGATATTCAAAGAAGCTGTCTAATCCCTTGAAGTAGCGGTTGCCTGTCCAAAGCAACCGCTTTTGCGCCGGTTCAAGATCATAATATGGCCGGTGTATGGGAAAATCGAATTTATAAGCGTTTGCGATCAACAGGTCTTTCCATTGCTTCATGGTTTCGCCACGCCAGCACGCTATGGCGTCGTCGTACACCGAACGGTTTTTGTCCGGCACGACAAGATCTTCGTCTATACCTATTACCTTACCGTAACCTTCACATCGGGGACAGGCGCCGATAGGATTATTGAAACTGAAAAGGTGCTCCGAAGGCTCTTCGAAAGTAATGCCGTCCGCTTCGAATTTCTCCGAAAAGACCATCCCCGATTCGGGTTGTCCGTCAGAGGCAGTCTCCACCACTTTGCATATCCCGTCGCCATATCCGAAAGCGCGCGCCACAGAATCGCTCATACGCGTTATAGTTTCGTCGTCACCCGAAACTCGTATGCGGTCCACGACAACATCAATACCGTCCGCAGAGGTTGTGTCGCTAACTTCTGCCAGTAAATCTTCTATAAGAACCGTATTGCTGCTATAATAGACCCGCTGCAATCCGTCGCGTATCAGAAGTGTGAGTTTTTCGATTACCCCCTGCCCGGCCGAAAGTACCAATGGGGCAACGATCATTACTCTCGCTCCGTCGCCTTGCCGGCACGCATATTCCACAACATCAGCTACGTTATACACGCGCACCTCTTGTCCCGATGC
Organism: Rikenellaceae bacterium; assembly: GCA_031552535.1. Classification (GTDB taxonomy): domain Bacteria; phylum Bacteroidota; class Bacteroidia; order Bacteroidales; family Rikenellaceae; genus JAVBMJ01. The sequence goes on along the minus strand of JAVBMJ010000040.1, from coordinate 12,054 downwards.
GGGAGAAAAAGTGTGTCCGATGCGGGCAAACAGCAACTTCAGATAATCGTATATCTCGGTCGACGTACCGACCGTCGAACGCGGATTACGGGTATTTACCTTTTGTTCGATGGCTATGGCCGGAGCTATACCTGTAATAAAATCGACATCGGGTTTATTGATCCTCCCCAAAAACTGCCTCGCATATGCGGACAGGCTCTCTACATAGCGCCTCTGGCCCTCTGCGAATATTGTATCGAATGCCAGAGTCGACTTGCCGGAACCGGACAAGCCGGTTATGACGACAAGTTTATTATGAGGTATCCTAATCTCTATATTTTTTAGATTATGGACCCTTGCACCCTTTATGTGAATATATTGTTCCTGTTCCGGTTTATGGCTCATGCACTTCCTTAAAAAACAAATTTACACAACAACCCAAAGGACGCCTGAATCCTGCGAGCCTTGTTTGTGAATGCTATGGATCAGATACTTTCGTCGATCTGGTACTTATTCCGGTCCGATGAATTGCGCCCTATGAGCTCCCCTAGAAAACCGGCCAGAAAGAGTTGTACCCCTATAATTGCCGACATTACGGCTATATAGAACAGGGGCTGATCGGTGACATCCCTCACCGGAAGCAGATTTATCTGTTTATATATCTTCTCTATTATCAAATATATGGCAGTAAGCCCTCCCAATGTAAACATGAGGGTTCCCATGGAACCGAAAAAATACATCGGGCGGCGTCCGAACTTAGCGATAAAGATAACACTTACCAGATCGAGATATCCCCGGGTAAAACGCTCCAGGCCAAATTTCGATTTGCCGTATTTCCTGGCCTGGTGCAATACCGCTTTTTCACCAATATGCGTAAAGCCTGCCCACTTGGCTATCAGTGGAATATAGCGGTGCATCTCACCATAGACTTCAATACTCTTGACCACTTTATGGCTGTAGGCTTTCAACCCGCAATTGAAGTCATGAAGCCGCACTCCGGAGACCGCGCGGGCCGTGGCATTAAAAATTTTGCTTGGCAAAGTTTTTCCCACAGGGTCGTGGCGGTAGCGTTTCCAACCCGATACAATGTCGTATCCCCCCTCCAGCAGCATATCATACATGGCCGGTATCTCTTCGGGTGAATCCTGCAGATCGGCATCCATGGTAAATACCACATTCCCTCTGGCGAGTTCGAATCCGCAATATATAGCTGCGGATTTACCATAATTCCTTCTGAACTTTATAGCTCTGACATGCGGATTGCCGGCGGCAATACCCTCGATCACCTTCCATGACGAGTCGCGGCTACCGTCGTCGATGAAAATTATTTCGTAGCCATATCCATTCGCATCCATCACCTGCCGTATCCAGGAGTGCAATTCCGGCAATGATTCCTCCTCGTTGAGCAACGAGATGACTACCGATATGTCGATATCGCCACTTTTCATTCCGCTGAGTTTTCGTCAAAAAACGGATCGCCTTCGCGTTTTACGAAAATAGACACCAGAAGGCCTATAAGTCCGCCGGCCAGGAGCATGGAAAAAATGCTGCTCACGGTTATCATTATCGGGTTGTGATACATCTTTTCCATAATTGATACTGCATGTTCGAAGTTCTCCGGATCGCTATCCTGCAACGTCCCCAGTTGTTTGTCTATCGCAACATCGAGAATCTCCCTGTAATATTCGGGTGCCACCACCTTATGCATCAACAATGTGATCACTCCTGTCAGAAACCCGGCAAAAAGCATCATCGACATAATGAACCCCATGCTCTGTCCATACGTGAAGCCCCTGCCGCCGAACAGCCCGGCCCGTTTACGGGCAAAATAAAATTCACACACCGCTATGGTCAGGTAGGTCAGCCCTGCCATGATCCAGGCGTTGCTGCTAAGGTCGAGCCTGGTCAACCATCCGATGATCACCACGATTAAATATGCCAGACCGAGTATACCGCCTGCTTTGGCCGCATCGTCCCAATGACTCTTTTTGATCTCTTCCGTTTTCATGTCTGAGAAATATTTTTTAATATTTAAAATCACCTTTGCCCTCACGTATAACTTCAGGTTCATCTCCGCTCAAGTCGACAAGCGTCGTGGGGGTATGATCGCCTATACCGCCGTCGATTACCAGATCGACCAGTCGTCCGTACTTTTCCTCGATCAGCTCCGGATCTGTCGTATACTCGTCGACTTCCCCGATTTCGCGCACAGATGCCGACATCATTGGGGCTCCCAACTCCCTTACCAGTGCCGCAGCAATGGCATTGGCCGGGATCCTGACCCCGACATTCCTGCGTTTTTCGAGGGCCTTGTCCGGCATTCTCGACGACGCTTTAAGAATAAACGTAAAAGGTCCCGGCAGATTATGCTTCAATGTCCGGAATGTCGGATTGTCGACCCTGGCGTAATCGGCCACCGTGCTCAGGTCCGGACATACCAACGTGAGCGCCGCACTGCTTTTACCCTTTATCGCCCTGAGCCTCTCGATCCCGCGGCTGCTACGCACACTACACCCGAAGGCATATACGCTGTCGGTAGGGTAAATTATGACCCCGTCGTTTTCAAGGACCTCCACCGCTTTGGCAAGTTGCTTCCCGTTAGGATTGTCTGGATATATTTTAATGGACATAATATACCTTAAAGGATAAAACGGGTGTAAAGATACAAAGAAACAGTTGAATTTACGATGTCCTGACGTAAGAAACGGGGGATTTTCCCGGTGTGGTGGCGATTTTAGGAGGCATTACGATCCGTATGGCGCAGATACGCGACCGGTAGGAAAAATATATAACGCCTGGATAGTGGATGCCATATAGTATAAAAAAAAGGGTAAGCTACTTACATCGCACCGCTACAACCACCTACCCTTGCTGCCTTCCGGCCCTGGGGGATTTGGCGGGAGCTGGTCGTGTAAGACTTACCCGGCGCAAAGTTAAGCAATAATATTATCTTTGCAACTGTTTTTACTTTAAACGACTTGTTTCAGATGAAAAAAATATGGATCTACGTCTCACTGGCAGTGCTTGTCGCCGGGTTGGCCATGGCTGCATTTTTATATTCAGGACGAATGGCGCGGGCTGTTTCCGGAGACTGTATACTATATGTGCCTACCGGCTCCGGCTATGGACAATTGTGCGATTCGTTACAGCGAAATAACCGGGTAAACAGCATATCCAGGTTTAAGTTCGAGGCTGAATTCATGCGTTTACCGGAGCGCATACGTCCTGGCCGTTACCAATTGAAAAAAGGCATGAGCTACAAGTCGTTGGTGCGTATGCTCAACACCGGGGGGCAAAGTCCTGTTCGTGTAACATTTAATAACATACGTACCATAGACCGCCTTGCCGGAAATTTCAGCCGCCAACTGGAATCCGATTCCACCGCTTTTGCCGCATTCCTGTACAGTGACACCACGGCCGGGCATTACGGATTTTCACCGGCGACATTTATTTCCATGTTTATTCCCAATACTTATGAGTTTTATTGGAACTCTTCACCAAAGGTAGTCGCCGACCGCATGAAGCGCGAATACGATAAATTCTGGGCAGGGGAACGCGAGGAGAAACTTCGCTCATTAGGCATGACCAGGGATGAAGTCACGACCCTGGCATCTATCGTATATGAAGAGACGAAGAAAAGTGATGAAATGGCTACCGTAGCCGGTGTATACCTGAATCGTCTGCGTCAGGGTATGCCGCTGCAGGCCGACCCCACGGTAAAATTCGCCATAGGCGATTTTTCGATAAAGCGGGTTCTGAACCGCCATCTCGAAATAGCGTCGCCTTACAACACCTACAAGAACACGGGGCTTCCGCCGGGGCCGGTATGCATGCCGTCGATACGAGCCATAGATGCCGTCCTTGAGAATAAACGGCACGACTATTATTATTTCTGTGCCAGGGCCGACTTCTCGGGGTATCACGTATTTGCCACTAATCTTGCGGCTCACAACCGCAATGCACAGGAATATTACAGGGCATTGGACCGGATCGGAATCCGAAAATAAGATGCCTGCGGCAGGGCTGCCGGAATAATGGCTTATTTTGCCAGTATGCGTTTTTCTATCTCTTCAATCTGTTGGCGGAACAGCTTGTCGGTTTCCATCAGATTGGTCACCGCCTTGCAGGCATGCAGTACTGTAGCGTGATTCTTGCCACCGATAGCCTGCCCAATTGTAGTCAGCGGAGCTTTCGTGTGCAGTTTGCTGAAATACATGGCTATTTGTCGGGCCTGCGCTATTTCTCTCGTGCGTTTGGGCGAGGAGAATTTTTCCGGGGCGAGTTTCAGATAATCACACACGATCTCCTGAATCAAGGCTATGGTTATCTCTTTGCGGTGGAACTGCACGTACACCTTCATTATCTCCTTGGCGAGCGGCACATTGATGCTCTTGCCAAGAAATGAAGCATTGGCAACCAGCGACGAGAGAACCCCCTCGATTTCGCGGACATTTGCATTGATGTTCTCGGCCAGGTATTCAACTACCTCGTCCGAAAGCGCCGTCCCCAATCTGGCCATTTTATGCCGTATGATATGGCGCCTTGTTTCGAGATCGGGTTCTTTCAACTCAGCCGATAGTCCCCACTTGAAGCGGGTGATTAGCCGCTGCTCTATATCCTGCAACTCTACCGGCGGCTTGTCGGAAGTCATTATCAACTGCTTGCCCGCAAGTTGCAGATGGTTGAATATGTTGAAAAACGCATTCTGTGTCTTTATCTTTCCTGCCAGTTCCTGTATGTCGTCGATTATAAGCACGTCTATCATCTGGTAGAAGTGTATGAAATCGTTGAGTTCCCCCTTCAGTGTAGCAGTCTGGAACTGTGCCTGAAAACGGTTCATGGAGACGTAAAGCACCTGTAGACCCGGGAACTGCCTTTTTACTTCCATCCCGATAGCCTGCGCTATGTGGGTCTTTCCCAAGCCCGAATTTCCATATATATACAACGGGTTAAATGGCGTTTTACCCGGATTGGCGGCAATAGTCGCACCTGCCGAACGCGCCAGGCGGTTGCATTCCCCTTCGATAAACGAATCGAATGTGTATCCGGGATTCAACTGCGGGTCGATGACTATTTTTTTTATCCCTGGAATTATGAAGGGATTTTTTATATTTGCCGTGTCGGTTTGAGTTACGAATTTACTTATTGCCGTAGTGTCCGATTCCTGCACCATGGTCACCTGGGCTGTAGCAGCCGGATCGGCCTGTGGTATCGCATATCGTAGCTTGGTGCGGCTTCCGAATAGTTGGTGAATTATGGGCCGCAGAAACGGGATGCAATTTTTCTCGATATGGTATACGTAGCTTTCGTTCGGCACCCTCAACCGGAGCGTCGTGCCGTCGAAGTCGAGCGGCACGATAGGCTGGAACCACTTCTTGAACTCTTCCTCGGAGGTTTGCTCCTTGATCGCAGACAAGCAGTTCTGCCATATATCGCTATATGTGCGAGGGTTAATTATCATTGTTTTGAGATTATTACACTGCAAAAGTGTGGATAAAATTATTAAAAAAAAATTATTTTTAGTTGTTTATTCGGATTATATTTATATAGATTTTGTGTCTCTTTTTTGGGGTGAATTTTAATAGATTGATAATAGAGCAGTCACATTTTTTTTGTATATTTGCATATAATATTTTACATCGGGTAAGGGATAAATCATAAATTAATCTTATAGACTTATGGACACTAATTTGGACCGCCTGGTCAGAGAGAAAGCCGGAAAATGGCTCGACGAAAGCTACGACGAAGCTACTCGCAAACAGGTTAAGTATCTGATGGACAACGATCCAAAAGAGCTTGCCGAGAGTTTTTATAAAGATATGGAGTTTGGTACCGGCGGTTTGCGCGGAATTATGGGAGTCGGCACAAACCGGATGAATATTTACACTGTAGGCATGGCCACTCAGGGTTTGTCGAACTATTTGAAGGCAAATTTTCCAGGGCATGAGATAAAGATTGCGGTGGGTCACGACAGCCGTAACAACAGCCGTCTTTTTGCCGAGCGTACGGCCGGGATTTTTGCTGCGAACGGCTTTAAGGTTTACCTTTTCGATTCGCTGCGTCCGACGCCCGAATTGAGTTTTGCCATACGTGAATTGGGGTGCCATAGCGGGGTGGTTGTGACGGCTTCGCATAACCCGAAAGAGTATAACGGCTATAAGGCTTACTGGAGTGATGGAGCGCAGGTCACGGCGCCCCATGACAGGAATATCATTGCCGAGGTCGGAAAGATTACGTCGGTGGATCAGATTCTGTATGGTACGGGTAAGGAGAACATACATATCCTCGACGGTAAATTCGATGAAATTTATCTCGACCGGATACATTCGTTGTCGCTTTCGGGCGACGCTGTAAGCAAATACCATGATATGAAAATCGTCTACACGCCGATCCACGGGTCGGGAGTGGTGTTGGTCCCCAATGCGTTGAAGCGCTTCGGGTTTACCAATGTGATGCTGGTCAGGGAGCAGGCGATTGTCGATGGTAATTTCCCGACGGTCGAATCGCCCAATCCCGAGGAGCGCACGACGATGAAGATGGCCATCGACCTTGCAGCTAAAGAGGGGGCCGAACTGGCACTGGCCACCGACCCCGATGCCGACCGCATAGGGATCGCTGTGCGCAAGGGCGACGGGAATTATGTGCTGTTGAACGGCAACCAGACATGTGTGTTGCTGGCCTATTACATGATGCGCCGTTGGAAAGAGTTAGGCCGCCTTGACGGGCACCAGTATGTGATCAAGACGATAGTTACGTCGGAGATGTTCGCACGTGTGGCCGAGTCGTTCGGGGTAAAGTACTTCGACTGCCTTACCGGATTCAAATACATTGCCGAGATCATCCGCAACCACGAAGGTACGGATTGGACATATATCGGAGGTGGCGAGGAGAGTTTCGGATTTCTCGCCGGTGATTTTGTCCGCGACAAGGATGCCGTGAGTGCCTGCGCTCTGGCGGCCGAAGCTGCGGCATGGGCGAAAGGGCAGGGGATGACTCTTTATGAGTTGTTGCAGCAGCTGTATGTGGAGTATGGATGTTTCCTGGAGGGCTTGGTTTCGGTTGTCCGTAAGGGCAAGGAGGGGCAGGAGGAGATCCGCCGAATGATGGAAAATTACCGCAGCAATCCGCCCGAAACGATATGCGGTTCGCCGGTGGTTACTATCAGGGATTACCTTTCATCCGAGGTGCGCGATGTGCCCTCGGGCCAGGTTACGCTGATAGATATCGAGAAGTCGAATGTTTTACAGTTCCTGACCTCCGATGGCACGATAATTTCAGTACGTCCGTCGGGAACCGAACCTAAGATTAAATTTTATTTCGGTGTTCGTGAACCGCTGCCGTCGGTCGATAAATTCGACGAGGTTAACCGTACACTTTCAGCCAAGATCGAGCGGATGAAAAAAGAACTCGATCTGGTTTAGAGTCTGTCTAATAAACTGTTTAATTTTCCTGTGGAAAAAGATTTAAGTATATTCCGGTGATGATTTTTGCGTGAAAATAGAGGCGCATAGCGGTGTTCTATGTAACGAAATTCTTATGCGAAAAGCGGCCCGGAAGAACTTATAATACTTTCCATAGGAAATTTAGACAGACTCTAAATTTTCCCGGGTAATGATGCCGGAAGGGTGCTGCCGATTGGTTGCGTACTGATTCGATATAATCATTACGGTAATGTGGCCAAAATGGACTGATTCTCATTTTTCGCAAAACCTACTCTGTGCCCTCCCACGGTGCCCGGAGTAGGTTTTGCGTTTTGTTATTAATGAATTTGGTAATGTTTAATGAAATGGGTTTCATCAAACCATTGATAGCGCACGTGTAATAAAAGACTTACAGCTGTTTTATCAGCCCATTTTGTCCATTATACCCAACTTTTTATAGATCCTTTTTCCCATACTGCTTCGACTGCGACTTTTTTCGAAAAGCGGCAGTTGGAAACTGCACGGAGAAAAGGATATATAATAAAGTATAATATGCATATATTTCGACTGTTATAGAATAGAGCAGCCCTTTTTTACACCATTAACTTTAATTTTGCTATGGAAATATGGTGAACGCCGGGGGCAGAGTTTTCGAACAAGTTCGACGCTCTGCCCCCGGCGTTCACCATATTACAGACCCTGCGTGCCCGTTACGGAGCGGAATCCCGAACGGAATGTGTGTTATTCCCGAAAGATGGCGAATCCCGGCCCTACCTTACGGCGGCGGTTATTTGCAACGATTGCCCCGCCGCGACCGCTGTGCGCCGTGCAAAGGTTATATAGAGATGCTGTCCCTGCTGCTTTACGCGGGCCGGGACACGGTGTCCGCCCACGGTTACGCTTGTTTTATATGCACGCTTCGATGCCGGGAGGTCTATCGAGAACTCCTGCAACTCCACCCGGCCGTATTTCACATCGAGCCGGCACTCCATCGCGTTGTCCGATTGCTCCTGCGCGTAGGTTCCCCAACCCTGGGCGGCGGTGAACGGCGCCCGGAAGCGGTCGGCGTCCCACCTGGGGGCGAAACGCATATACCCACGAGGGCCATGGTACTCATAGCCGCAGGCGGCGATCAACGAACCGTAGCTGGCCATGGCGCGCGCGTAGTGGTCGCTGCACTCTATCTCGTTGAACGGGTTGCGTTTAGAGGCGTGGTAACGGTCGTGTACCGCGCGGGTCAGCACGAGCCCCTCGTCGACCATCCCTTCGGCTATCATGTGGGCCGCCACCTGGTGCTCGAATCCGCTCATGCACTCGTTGAAGTATCCCGCCTGCCAGGTCACATTGTCGCCGAACGGTTTGGGTTCGTTCGAGGGGTTGGTGTTCATGATCATGCCTCCCTCGCCCGGAAGCGCATAGGGGCGCCCTCCGCTACGTGCCATGATGTAAGGCCCCACGTCGGCGGTGAAGTTGTATTTCCACAGCGCCCTGAGCGCCGACAGTGTTTTGTCGCGGTCCTGTATGCGGCCCATACCTACCTGCCATGCCCACGCCTGCCCCAGCACCTGGTCGATGTGGCAGGTGTTGTACGATCCCAGCACCGAGCGCCCTTTTTCCGGGTCGGGACGGTGTATGTAGTACTCGCCGTTGAACAGCAGCGAATCCATGTTGCGGCTCCCCTTTTCGACATAGCCGGCGCACAGGCGTGCAAACTGCTCGTCACCGGCCTCCGAAGCCATCTCTCCGCCGGCCTTCACCCCGGCCACGCACAGACCGACGATCCACGCTATCTCGCCGTCCCACACGGCGTCGAGCGTGTTCTCCATAGGAGTATCTTCCATGCCGTCGCCGTTGCGGTCCTGGTCGATGATAAACTGCACGGCACGTTTTATCTGCGGCCAGTTGCGTGTGAGGAACGCATTGTCGGGGCTCATCTGGTGCTCGCGGTAGCAGCGCAGCACCGTCCCCGCCTGCCCGTCTATCGCGGGCCGCGTCTCCATTTCGGCGCGGAATACGATCCCCCCGTCGCTCTGCATGGCTATCGCAAGATCGGTACGCTGGCGGCAGTCGCGTTCCAGTTCGGGGAAGATACGTCCCATGCCCTGGGCGTAGTGCCAGACGTGGGTGCACGTTCCGGCGCAAGCCCCCACGCCCTCCCAGGCCCAGAAACGGCCCGATGAGAAACGTATGCAGTTGGCTGTCGCCAGCGTGTTGATGGTCAGAAACGTACGCTCCATGAACCACTGCGGCAGCGTCGTATCCTGCCATGTCGCGCGCCACAGCATGGTTTGAGAAGACAATCGCCCGAAGTTGTCGCCCACATATCGAGCCACCTCTTCGGCCGAAGCGAACCTCTTGGCGTAGGAGTGCCCCGTGTCTTTGACACGAGGGTCTATTTCGATGTTCGGGAAACGCCAGCTTATCACAAAATCGGCGGCCGCCTCCGCTCCCGGCCCTATCTTCAGCAAGCTCCCGACTCCACCTATGAGCGGTTCGCGAAGTGAACCGGTAGCCCCGTCGCAGGGTTGCTGGGTAAACGTCGTGGGGTCGAGGCGGCAATACACCGCCGCCCGGGGGTCGATGGCGGCTATGCACATCGTGCCGTAGTCGGGCTGCCGGTCTATTTCGAGGTCGTTGGGTTTAAGTATTTCGAGCGTTTCGTACACTCCGGCGATGGTCTCCGTGCGGAACGCTTCGTTTGCCCGCCGGCAGAAACGCCCGTCAGCGGAACGTATGCCGCACTTGTTCTCAAGATACCCCGTGATCCTCACCGTCATCGGTCCCGAGCCGGTATTACGGGCCGAAAATGACATAATGGTTGCCGGAAGTGCCGAATCGCTGGCGTCCAACGGTATGAACGGCGAATACGCGTGCAGCGTCAATTCGAGCGGAAGGTTGCGGTCTGTGTAGCGGACCACGCCCACGGGATAACTCGCCTCGAACGAGATTTCGTCCCACCATGAGGCTTCGAGCGTTTTGCGGAACGTCTTTCCCGCATAGTCGATCTCTATCATGAAATCCTGCGCCAGAGGGCGTATGTTCTCCGAAGGTTCGATATAGTTCGCCCCGTCGCGCGAACGTGCCAGCCCACGGTCTTCCCCTCCGACCTCCCACTTCACGACCTTCGGGTCGACACCCTCTTTAGACTCGTTGAATATATCCCACAGCCACAAGCGTCCGTCGCCACCTAAATAGACTCCTCCCGCCATGATGCCTCCCACGGGCATCCCTATATAACGCAACTCATTTCTGCTTTTGAGGTACCTCGTCGGGGTACCGCTGTCGTAAAGCGACCGCACCCACGCCGGGTCGAGCCCTTTGTCGACCGGGATATTGTGCTGCGCTTGTGCGCTTTGAGCCATTAATGCCACTATAAACCAGCGAAATAACCTGATAAACGATCTTTCCATTATTTTATGCTATAAAGGGTATGTAGATCTCCGTGGACAATTCAGAGCCTGTCTAAGAAGCTGTTTTGAATTTATTAATCTCGTTCTTTTATTCTCTTTTCCGCGTTTTCCCGCGGTGTGATTCGTTAAATAGGGGCCGCTATTCGCCTCATCACACCGCGAGAAATCATCGGCAAAACAATATAAAATAATCTCGTTAACAAATCCAAACAGCTTCTAAGAAACTGTTTAAATTTCCTGAGGAAAATCAGTCAGACTCTCAATGGGATCAGCATTCTGCAAGCCGGGCCCGTTGCTTTGAAGCAAACGAGCCCGGAAAAGAACTGTTCTGCGAAATCCGCAGGAAACGTCATCTCACACGCTCATAATATTCGCGGGTACGGGTGTCGACACGGATCTTCTCGCCGGTATTTATAAAAAGGGGAACCCTGACAGTAGCTCCGGTATCTACAGTTGCCGGTTTAAGCGAGTTGGATGAAGCGGTATCGCCTTTTATACCAGGCTCGGTGTATGTAACTTCCATTTCAATGATCGGTGGTAACTCCGCCGAAAGCACACTCTCTTTTTCGGTGTGGAACATGACTTCTATGACCTGGCCTTCGCGCATCAAATCGACATTCTCGATCAAGTTTTTATCGATCACCAGCTGTTCGAACGTTTCGGTGTGCATAAAATTGCACCCCATATCATCCTCATACAGATATTGATACGGCCTCCGCTCGACACGAACGACGTCGATGTTGACACCTGCCGTAAAAGTATTTTCGAGTATGCGCCCGTTTTCGAGGTTCTTTAGTTTGGTGCGTACAAATGCCGGGCCTTTACCCGGTTTGACATGTTGGAATTCGACGACCATAACTGTTTTGCCGTTGAATTCGATGCACATGCCATTTTTGAAGTCAGCCGTAGTAGCCATTGTGATATTTTTAGGATTTATATATTTGCCGGTATAACTGTCCCTGTTATTTCGCCTGCCGTTTTTAGAGGGTACAAAGATAGTTTTTTTTCGCGTACCGGAAAAATCCTAAGAAACTGTTTAAGAACATTACCTGGAAGAGGTGGAAAACAGCGTGAGAAATATTTTAAGAGTCTGTCTAAAACAGTAGAGTTTATATCCATTAATTTTCAGTTTCCCGATTTTAGCATTACCTTTGCATTAAAAACGATTTGAAATACAGGAAGATAAAGCGTAATCCGCAACAGTTTTTGAGTTTGACAGGGTTGGAAATTGCCGAATTCGAAGC
>JAVBMJ010000071.1:0-22611 GCA_031552535.1 Rikenellaceae bacterium | reverse complement strand
TCGCATGGTTGTTAGAAAAAACAGATATTCAAAGAGCATCAAAGGTCAGATCGACGAATGGATTGATTGTGCATATTTTCAGTAAACTCGCTGCTGTATTTTTGAAAAAACTCGTGTTTAACTCTTAATTCGCATTATTATGTAAAATAGCTGCGAATTATTTTCAGGACTATTTTACGCGAAAATCGAGGAGCATAGAGGGGCTATGTAACGAGATTTTCAGGGAAAAGAGGCCAAAAAGAAACGACAAATGTTTTCCATCGGAAATTTAGACAGACTCTAAGCATAGATATGGGTGTTGACCCCCATACTATCCCTGGCCCAGTCGCCGCGGGCACGCAGAGTCTGCTCCACAACATCACGTATGCAACCCTCGCCACCCTTGAACTGCGAAACATAACGCGACGCCTCTATAACCTCCGGAACAGCATCGGCCGGGCATACCGGCACTCCCACCGCACGCAACGCTTCAAGATCGGGAATATCGTCGCCCATATACATTACCTCTTCGGCCGACAAAGAGTGTTCGGACATAAATTCGTGCAGCTTCTCAAGTTTGTTCATGCAATCGATGTAAATCCCCGTAGCTTTCAGCATCTGGAAGCGCATTTCCAGCGCTTTGCCGCGGCCACCGGTGATTATAGCAACCTTATAGCCCATTTTTATGGCATAAGCTACAGCGTAGCCATCCTTCGAGTTATATTTCCGGATAAAATCTCCTTCGGGCGTAAGCATGATGCCTCCGTCGGTAAACACCCCGTCGACATCGAACACAAACGCCCGCACACGCGCTATATCTTCTTTGAAGTTTCCCATATATGGTTGCTCAGGTTTATATAAATATTCTTAAGGTCGGGTTTGTCGCCCAACATCTCGCAATGCAGGCTTTTGGTCTGGTAGTCGTTACGTACCGCAGGCCCGGTTTGCACCAGGCGTGGCGATGAGGCTGCGACAGCTTTAGCCGCCGTTTCGGTGATCAGCGGCTTCAAAAGATCGAAGGGCTGGTGCGCCTCGGCGATAAGTTCCTCGCCTATCGTATACATGTAATTAGCAAAATTACAGACAAACACAGCAGAAAGGTGCACTCTGGCCCTTTGTGCCGAAGACACCTCGCGAACATCGTCCGAGATAGCCTCGGCTACCTCACGCATCGCCGAGACGGCATGTGCGGAAGAGCCCTCTATCAATATCGGGACATCCCTCATATTGACATCGCGGCCCTGGGAAAACGTTTGTAACGGATAGAAAACAGCCTTCTCCTTAATTTTAGCCGGAAGATCGGCAATGGACGTCGACCCCGAGGTATGTGCTACAACGCCACTGCCGAAATCCAGAGAAGAAGCGACTTTGACTATCGCCTTGTCCGAAACGGCGATGATATAGACATCGGCACGGGCCAGTTCGGAGGGCTTCGACGCATGGTCACAGCAGCACTCTTCCGCTAATCTTTCAGCTTTTTCGTGGTTGCGGGCATAGATCTGTACGAGTCTCATACGCGAGTTACCGATAGCGACGGCGAGAGCGCCGGCCACGGAACCGCTACCCACAATAACTACGCTCTTCATTTATAAGGGTGATTAGTAGTATGTTGTTAGGAGAACTCAAAGACTCCTCCCGGATCTTATCCATCAACCCTCCTACGCGCGTCAACTGTGAACAATGCTCCAGATCGATGCTGGTCGTACCGCTACGTTCGGCACAATTGACTACCTCCCACAAAGTTATGCCATGCACATCCCTGGCAGGAACATACATCGGTATCTTTTCATCCTGATCGTTCTGTACGGCAAGCAGTAGTCCCGACCGTTCGAGTTCGAAAATGACATCGCGCACAACCCTTACCGGTATATCCAACTCCTCGGCCACAGCGTCCGACGACACAGCTCCGGTATTGCGGACGAAATGCTTGATTACGGTAGCCATGACAGCGACCATCACTTTACGCTTCATATCGTAATTCATCGTAAGCGCCTCGCGTTCCTGCTCATAGTGGGCTATATTCTGGTACGCGAACGACAGTTCGGCCCCCGAAAGAAGTATCTGCCAACTGGTTTGCACCCAGATCAGAAACAACGGCAACGCAGCGAAACTTCCGTAGATGGCGTTATACGAGGTCATCTTGGCCTGCACATAGAAATAACCCACCTGGAAAAGCTGGAAAGCGGTGCCTGCAATGATTCCGGCCATGATCGCATTGCGAATCTTGACCTTCGTATTGGGCATGACTCTATATATGAAGGCGAACATGATCCAAATGGCTACCAGCGATATCATACCGAAAAGGATATCCATAAATACCGAATTCGAGTCGCCGAGAAACTGTGTACGCAACTGGCGGAGCACCCCGTAGGAGATAAGCCACATGATGGGCGCCACGAAGATCACAGTGATGTAGTCGCTGAATTTCCGGGCAAAGCTTCGCTCATGGCGCACCTCCCAGATGTGGTTGAATGCGCTCTCGACGTTGCCGAATACCCGCATAACCGACCACAGCAATACCACGAAACCCACCGAGGCGATCACGCCCCCCTTGGTACGCATCAAAAGGTTGTTTGCAAAGTCCAGCACCTGCTCTATAACCGGACCGTACTGCGGGAAATTGGAGTAGAGGTAGTTGCTCAGGTTGGCATCCATGCCGAACCCCTTCATGATACCGAAAACCAATGCAGCGATGGGAACCACCGACATTACGGTATAGAAAGTAAGCGCTGCAGAACGCACATTGACGTCGTGTTCGCCAAACCCCCGGATCATAAAGATCAGTATCTTGAACTGCCGTGCAGCCCACCGGGCCCGGTTGGACTGGTAGTCCGAATCTTTTTTCTGCCAGATACCGTGTGTTACAAAATCTATGATCTTTTTTATCATGCGCCGGAGCAATTATTTCCACAATTACAAATATAATTACTTAATCCGAGAATCTGTTCATATTTATCCATGAATTTACTCCTTACCGAAGCGCTGGCCTAAAGATCCATGGAAATAGTTTCGCTTAGGGTTTCTAAGGTTCAGAGACCGTCTCGACCACAGAGAGCTGTCCACTGATCTTTGTGAACAGCATCTCCCGGCCTCCTCCATCTCCTACTCCCAGTGCCTTGGCTATGGCCGGAGCCGAAAGCGGAAAGTTCCTGGCGATGATGCCCAGGCGCCTGCACCCATCATGTTTAAGCATGGTTTTCAGGGCTCGTGGATTGTAGTCGCTGACACTTTTCACCCTTAACACCCTACCCATAACCGGCCCGGGGTCCGAAGCATGGAAGCCCACCGGATCGGTGCCCTCGCAATATATGCCGCGCCGGGCAAAATATCCAGCCGCAACACGTCCCTTACGCAACGCAACATCGGGCAGGACTACATACCGCAGTTCGGCAGGAGGTATGGCTGCGGCTATCGTATCCCCATCTCTACGCCCGAAATATTCCTCTCCTATGCCCACAGCCGCAGCGACTATACCGCAACGCCCGACACTATCGCCGGTTTCAATCAATACCTCCTTACACTCTCCCTTTACCGAAAGAACGGTAGCGCAGCTACGCTCGCCGAATTTATGGAAAGCCTCCGCCACGTCGAACATCGGCGAGCATTTTACCACTACCCGGCCTGCCATCTCCTTCAGCCGCGGCATAAGCGACACCACATCGGGCGAACAATCCTCCAGAAGAACCAGTTTCCGGTTGCCGTCGCCGCGGCGGTCGGGATCGGCATATACCATGTCTGCGTGTGGGAGCGATGCGCCCGCAAGGAAATTTTCTGCGGAATTATTTATTACTTCGACGTTGGCCGCTCCCAGACGGGAAAAATTTATGCGGGCTATACGTGCAAGGGCCGGATCGCGTTCGAGTGTCACCACCCTGTTAAAACGCTTCGATAAGCCGTAGGCATCGACTCCCAGACCGCAGGTAAGGTCGAGGCAACACTCTCCATCCCACTGCTTTACCGCCATAGCGTCTTCGCTGCTCGACTGCTCGAAGGCCAGGCCGGGCATTATGCAGCGTGCCCCATAATAAGAAGGAATTTTCACCCGGGCGCGTTGCAGGTACTTGACCTGCGTGGCAATCAGCCTCGCATGCGGCAGGCGTGCGTCGAGTGCGATGCGGGCCGGATCGTCGCCCAGCCGCCGCTCCACTTCCAGCATCACCATCGGGTCGCATAAAAGATCTATATCGCTGTCATTGATCATATCTTACCGAAAATTCCCGTTTACGTTCACCGGAATAATACCATACCGCCGCCGCAATGTAGCACATATAAATCGCAAATGCCCACCAGCCGGGCAAATACCCCTCATATGAAGCCCAACTCACCGACGCCGAACGCACCACAGCACGGTTTTGCAGTCCGGCAGCCCAATCGAGCACCATCCCCGCGGCACCTTCAAATAGCGGAACCGGAGCCACAATCCATAATACCGACACCATCACTATCACATGTGAAGTCATCACGACCAGGGGATTTACGAGGACTCCTATCAACGGGTAATTCCCGAATGCATACGCCACCATCGGTGCCGTGCCCAGAGTGGCGATTACCCCTACCAACACTGTTCCCACAACGAAGTTTACCGCACCATAACGTGTTTTCAACCTTGAGTATGCCGGCCTGTACCAAAGCACCAGTGAAAGTACGGCAAGGAACGACAATTGGAAACTGATATCGTAGAGATAATTCGGATCCAGGGCCAGCATCACGAACGCCGTCCCGAGTATGATATTCAGCGAGTCGGATATACGCGACAACGCCAGCGCCGCCTGAACACCGGAAAACATGAACGCCGCCCTTACCACCGAAGGCGAAAGCCCGGTCATGGCCGCATAAGACCATATAGCGGCAACCACGATCACGCAACGCGCCACATGCCCCCGCCGCATGAGGGATAACGGGCGTAACAGCAGGTTCAACAGAAGAAACACGATACCGACATGCAGGCCGGACACGGCCAACACATGCGAAGCCCCTACCCTGCTGTAAGCCGCCCGCATATCGCGGGAAAGTTCACCCCGCCAACCGGCACTCATCGTCGTGGCCACGGCCCTTTCGTCGGTGCCGAGCGGAAGCCGTCCCAGGCGTTCCACCGCCGTTTGTTGCATCCGGCCTGCGATAAGGCGCGGAGTGTTCGCCACATAGGGCAACGAAGCGACGATATTCCCACGTGTAACGTATGCCTTGCCGGTAAAGCCACGCCTGGTCATGAGTTTGGCATAACTTCCCCCCAGCGAATCCACCGGGTTGACCCAAATCCTGCACACGAACTGATCCCCCAATTTAACACGGTAAGCAGTGTCGATATAGAGCAGTAACTTACCGCCGGCCATGCGCCATCCACTCTCCGGGTTATCGCCGCTTTCCTTCCGCTCACCCTTCACATGCTTACCGCCGGGATCTTTCGCCGTACGATAATACCCCACTTCGCCGCTCGCCCTCATCCAACGGCCCGATGCATAAGGAATATCGCCGACCTGCACCGCCACAATCAAAGGAGAATCGTACGGAAGTGTCTGCTTCGGGCGTTGCCACGAAGCCAGTAGCGCGAACGACAGCATCACGCTGAGCGCCACCGCCAGCCACGACTCGTCGCGCCCCCGGAGAAACCATGCATAAATCCACGAAACAGACAGCGCAATACCCAACACCCATACCGGAAGATCAAAATGCTGCATCAGCACGATCCCCGCTATGGCAGGCAATATATGCCTCAAAAACGGAAGGCGGTGTCCGGACAAGATTAAAAGGTCGGTAGTGGGAGATGAAAGGTGAACGGCGTTTCAAAGATCGGTTCTTATCTGCGACGAACCTGTAATAACCAACCTAAACCCACAATGTATGGTTGTTTTCTTTCAGAGTTTCTATAAGGTCGGCCTCTTTACGCAGTACCGACGATGTTTTCAGCGCCTCCATATGGCGCGTAGAGTGGAGGTCGGTCGCCACAAAACTGTAAAAGCCCGCCTCTAAAATTTCGCGCGCCGTCTTCTGTATCACCGGCCCGTAACGTCCCGACAACGACAGCAGATTCACCTGAAGACGGTAACCCTTGTCGCATAACGATTCGGCCTCCTGCAACCTGCCAAACATGAACGGATAGCGCTCCGGATGGGCTATAACAGGAGTATAACCCCTGACGGCCACTTCATAAAGCGCATTATCGAAATTGTTGGCCTGCGCCGTGGTCCACGTCTCTACAAGTATATTACGCCCGTCGTAAGTCAACAACCCATCAGCACTATCCAGGCCCGAAACAAAAGCCTCGTCTAAAAAATACTCCGCGGCAAGCCTCAATTCGATTTTAGTCCGGTTTTCCAACCCTGCAAAAGCCGCTTTCAACGAAGAGGCATTATTATCCGGATATATATCCGATATGATATGTGGCGTAAGGAAAATACGCTTAACCCCCCGCTGCTCAAGTTCCGACAACAGCCCGGCACTACACCCGGGTGATTCGGCCCCGTCGTCTACACACGGTAACAAGTGGCAGTGAACATCACAAAAACCATCGAGCAAATCTTGGAGCAATACTTTCTCCTTCTTTTTCCAGAACATGATAACATGTTTAAATTACTTATATTCAAACCTGAACGTCGTGATCACCGGATTATGGTCCGATTTATCGTATGGCGGCGACGAGTAGTCCAAAGCCTTAAGTTTAGGTGAGTACAGGATATAGTCGATCCTGAAAAGGTTGAAAAATCCGCGATATGTATTGATCATGCCGTGACCTTTCTCACAGTAAGAATCCTTGAGCCCTTTGCGTATCGTGTGATAGGCGTATGAAACAGGGGTATCATTGAAGTCGCCGCACACGATCACAGGATAAGGGCTGTTATGGATCTGCAAAGCTATAGTATCTGCCTGAATAGCACGTATTTTATAATTGACAGTCAGCTTTCCTGCTATTTTTTTAAGTTTGCGGCCCGCCTTTTCGGCATCCTCTACCATCCCTTCCTCTGTATCGAAATCGTAATCCGAATTTTTTATAGTAGTGGTCTGCAGATGGTTGTTTATGACCCTCACCGTATCCTTATTAACCACGACATCCGCCCAGATAGAAGAATTCAACGAATTTTCGAAGTGTGTCGAGCCCGACCTGACAATAGGGAAGCGGCTGTATACGGCCTGACCGAAACCATGCTCGGAAGACGATCCTACACGAAAATCCTTGACACTATAGCGGTAACCGCCCAAAAGCGAATCTATCATCGACACAGGGGCCTTCGGCGTGCCTTGAAACTCCTGAATGCATAGTATATCCGGATTATACCCTCTTATAAAACCCGCCACATCCGACACTGTGGATTGTACCCTCTGCAAAGAATCCGACCATGACAAAAAACCGCAAACATTATAACTCATCATCCGGAACGAATGGTGGTCGGAGGGTTCGGGATAATATTTGCTTATCATCGGGCGGTAGAACAGCGACACCCCTCCGATCCCGGCCAGCAATGCAATCAACGGAACAACCAGAACGGCCCGCCATCGCATCGTCCAGTAAAGTGTCAACACAATATTGGCGAGATAGAACACCGGAGCCACCAAACCCAGCAAGGCCAGCCAAACCAACGTGTTCGGGTTGATGTAGGGCGCCAGGTATGACAACAGCAACAACGGCACGCATACCCAGGTAGCGATACCCATAAGGAAGTCGAGCCATGTCCTGCGCCGCTGCTCTTTTTTCTTCGGCGGCGCATGGCGGCCCTGACCATGCATCTGATTATAGCTGCGGCTTTTCATCGTAAAATCACACAGGTTTTACATCAATAATAAATCTTTCCGCGGGCCTTCCATATCCTCAGTAGCATATAGCCCCACAACATACCGCCGACATGTGCGAAATGGGCTACATCGGCCTGGATACCTCCCAATCCGGCAACAAGTTCGAAAATCCCGTATAAAATTACAAAATATTTGGCTTTCATCGGGATCGGCGGGATCAAAAGCATGATCATCGCATTGGGATGCATCACACCGAAAGCCAGCAGTATCCCGAAAACACCTCCCGAAGCGCCTACCGTGGGCCGCACCAAACGCCCAATTATCTCTTTGACCGAGTAAGGATCCACTCCGGAAGCCACCGCCGAAGCTTTAAGATGCGATATTTCTATCCAACTCACTCCCAACTGCAACAATGCGGCTCCAACTCCGGCCACAAGATAGTATATCAAAAAGCGTTTGCTGCCCAGGTCGTACTCCAGTTGCCGCCCGAACATCCAAAGGGCGAACATATTCGAGAACAGGTGCAACGTGCCGCCATGCAAAAACATATAGGTCAATGGCTGCCAGAACCTGAAAAGTGGACTCTCGGGATAAAAGAGGGCGAAATTATAGGTAATGAAATTCTGCATCTCCCGGGGAAGCAGCGACTGCGCCATAAAAACCAGGCAGTTTATGACCAACAGGTTCATCACCACGGGGGGAAAATTGTATCGTTGCATTTGCATGACTGTCAATATTTTGTTTAAATAATTCCTGCCCGGTGCTCCTCTGGGGCTGCGATGCCTGAAGGTAGTTTAAACTTCCGGTAAGGGGTATTTGACCACCTCTGTCAGAACCTATTGTCTATCTCGTCCTTACCGATAAGCGTAAATACGCGCAAGCCGGAAGGGGTAAAGTTATAGTTTTCGCATTCGTTAAGCATATCGAGCATATACGTGGCCGAAGCAGGGGTGTCGACCACAGGGTGGGTGTATGACCCGCGGCGGGCGAGCTTCGCGGCAAGCCTCTCGCGTCGAAGGACGGGCGCCGAACCCGGATCGTGCTCCAGCACACTGATCAGCTCCCTCAGCGACTCATCCACGTCTGCCTCCATAAGGTCGGCAGGAATGGCGATCAGGGTAACATGATGGTCGTCACCAATCTCCATCTCGAATCCCAGCGACGACAACTCCCCGGCATAAGTCGCCGCCAATGAGGATTCATCGGCCGAAAGGCAGACTCTGTGCGGAAAGAGCAGTTGCGTCGACAATGTGCTTTCATTACGCATCATCATCAGGTAACGGCTGTAAAGGACCGACTCCCAGGCCCGGCGGACATCGACGATGGCCAGTCGTCCCGACAGGTTGGTGGCAATATACCCCCCGGCAAAGGGCAGGGCCCCCTTGAACCGCTGCTCCCCGTCGTTGAATTCAATCTTGCTTTGCAGCGTCTCATCACCCTCGATATACTCTATCAGCGAATCGTCCCCTTCGTTATCTTCGCCCACCGATGGATACTCAACATAAGACTCGCCCCGGTCACGTACCACCCCGCCCGCTCCCCTTGGAAACTCAGGATTATCACTATCCATAAACGGATTATAGTCGTGCCGGAATACCGGCGAAGGTGCCGCAAAATTACCTCCACGCCCCAAGGGAGGAATCTCTATCCGCTCTTCGCTGTCGAAGTCCATCATCGGCACTATACCCCCCTTGCCCAGGCCCTCTTTTACGGCAGCTACTATGATCTGCCACATCACAGCCTGATCCTCGAACTTGACCTCAGTCTTTTGCGGATGCACATTCACGTCGATGCGCTCCGGATCGATCTGCATATAGAGGAAATACGAAGGTTGCGTCCCGGCAGGGAGCAACTTGTCGTAGGCCTGCATTATGGCTTTATGGAAATAGCCACACTTGAAATAGCGCCCGTTGACGAACAAGTATTGTTCTTTATTGTTCTGGCGGGCAGCCGACGGCCTGCCTATATATCCCGAAAGCCTTACGACGGATGTATCGGCCGAAATCTCGATCAGGTTGGCAGCCGAACTTTTGCCCGACACGGCCACGATCCTCTGTTTCAAAGTCGTCGCAGGCAGGTTATACACAGGTGCATCGTTCTCATAAAGCAGGAACGAGATATCGGGATGGCACAGGGCCACCCTCCGGAACTCATCCTTTATATGTCTCGACTCGGTAGCGCTGTCCTTCAGGAACCTTCGCCGGGCCGGTATGTTATAGAACAGGTTCTTTATAAGAAATTGAGTGCCCTCCGGGCAGCTGACCTTCTCCTGGTGGCGAAACGCTCCTCCGGCGATCTCCACAGTATGACCCAGTTGCGCCTCCTTCTGTCTCGAACGCGCCTCGACTTCGGCCACAGCCGCTATCGAAGCCAGGGCTTCGCCACGGAATCCGAACGTGGTGAGCGAATATATATCCTCGGCCCTGGCTATCTTGCTCGTGGCATGGCGCTCGAAAGCCAGCCTGAGGTCTATCGGCGACATGCCGCAACCGTCATCGACGATCTGTATAAGCTCCTTGCCTCCGTCACGGTAGTTAACCGTAACCGAGGTGCTTCCCGCATCCACGGCATTCTCTATCAACTCTTTGACAGCCGAGGCGGGGCGGTTGACCACCTCGCCTGCGGCTATCTGATTCGATATCGAATCGGGCAAAACCCTTATCCTGTCACTCATACTCAACAATCGGGCAGTGACATCACTGCCTGTTATACCATAATCCGGAGCGTTTCGGCATTCGCCTTACGTTTACGACAACGCCCAGATTATAAGCAATATCAAAATAACTATCGTAGCCACGCCCCGTATTATCTTTCGCGTAGACTTGGCTTTATCCGGCATTTCGGGCATATTGCGCGAGCGCAAACCACGCGAACGGATAAAGTCGCCGGGCTGATACTCTCCACCGCCGTTACCGGCAGGCACCTCGGCATCATCTCCCAGAAGTTCTTTACGACGCTTTTCACGTGCCTCGGCCACCGGGTCGTAATGGATCGGGGTGTAATTGAATTTCCGGGGTTTCCGCTGCTTGAAAAATGGAATGCCTAACATTGGGTGTTTATTTTATTAAAAATCTCTCTAAATTTCCTATGAAAAGGATCATAAGAGTCTGTCTAATTTTCCATAGGAAATCTTAAACAGTTTCTTAGTTACGGTGGCCCGCCCCTCCGGGCGTGCCGATACAGGCCGCTCTGCCGGCACGCCCGTATGCGCACCCCGCCATTCAAAACAATAACAACTTTATATCGAGCGATTAACAACACAAGCCCTGCATCAGAACCCCATAATCAGTTTCTGTATACTTTACCGGAAGAAACTATGCATCCGTTCGAATATGTTCTGTTTGCCGGGGCTATCCGTCTTTTTAAAACTTTCGCTCTCGGCCAGCTTATCCACCAGTTTGCGCTCCTCAGGCGACAATTTCGACGGAACGGCAATATCGACAATAGCCAGTATGTCTCCGCGACCGTAACCGTTGATGTCGGGCAACCCCTTGCCTTTTAATCTCAAGACCTTCCCGGCCTGCGTTCCCGGCTCGATCTTGATCTTGGCCCGGGCGTCTATCGTCGGTATCTCCACGCTGCCCCCGATGATTGCCGTCGGGATAGAAATATTGAGGTTATATAACAAATCGGCCCCGTCGCGTACAAAATCGGGATCTTTCTCCTCCTCTATCAATACCAGCAGGTCTCCGTTCACGCCGCCGTGGCGCGCGGCATTCCCCTTTCCGCTCACCGAAAGCTGCATGCCCTCGCCCACTCCTGCCGGAATCTTTATCTCTATAACCTCCTCGCCCTTGACTGCTCCCTCGCCACGGCACTTCCCGCATGGAGAGGTGATCACTTTACCCTCTCCGTCACATGTCGGACAAGGTTGCGTGGTTTGAGTCCGGCCGAAGAACGTATTGACTATCTGTGTTGTATAGCCCGAACCGCCGCAGGTCGAACAAGTGGAATAACTGTTTTTATCCTTAGCACCGCTGCCTCCGCACTGGTCACAGGAGACCATTTTATTTATTTTCAACTTCTTGGTGGTCCCGGTAAGTATCTCTTTCAGGTTCAGTTTAACCTTTATCCTCAGGTCGGTACCACGGTTTACACGCGCTCCGCCGCGCCCGCCTCCGAAGCCAGAGAAGCCGCCGCCTCCGAAATGACCGCCGAAGATATCCCCGAAATTACGGAAAATATCCTCCATCGTAAATGCTCCGCCACCACTGAAACCGCCGCCACCGCCAAAGCCGCCCGGGGAATCCATACCGGCATGACCGAACTGGTCGTAACGCGCCTTTTTATCGGGCGTACTCAACACATCGTACGCCTCGGCAGCCTCCTTGAATTTCTCTTCAGCTTCCTTGTCCCCCGGATTTTTATCGGGGTGGAATTGTATCGCCGCCTTGCGGTAAGCCTTTTTTATCTCATCGGCCGAAGCATCGCGCCCCACGCCAAGGATTTCGTAATAATCCCTTTTTGCCATTAACCCTGAACTGCTAATTTATTCGCCCACCACCACTTTGGCATGACGGGCCACTTTATCTTTCAGTTTGTAACCTTTCTGCACGACGTCCACTATCTTACCCTTACGGCCATCCTCTACGGGTATCTTGGCTATCGCCTCATGGAGATCAGTGTCGAGTTCAAGGCCCAGAGCCTCGATCTCGGTCACTCCTTTTCCCCGGAGCGTGTCGCGCAATTTATTGGAAATAATCTCCACCCCTTCGCGCACAGACTTAACGTCGGTCGCCGTCCTGGTAGCTTCCAGCGCCCGGTCCATATCGTCGAGCACGGGCAGCAAAGCCGTTATCACATCGGCGCCACCCTGCGATACGAGTTCCATCTTCTCCTTCAGCGTACGTTTTCGAAAATTATCATATTCGGCTGATAACCGGAGGTATTTATCCTGCCACATTTGCACTTCATCTGCCAATTGCGACGAATTGTCATTGGCCTCGAAACTTTCGTCCGACACATTGTCAGTCACCGGCTCCTGCCGGTCTTCGCCGTGAACTCCGCCTGCGGCATCCGTACCGCATGTAAATCCCTCTTTTTCTTCCGATTGCTTAAACATAATGTTATATTTTACCTGTTGATGCGTTATTGTATAAAGACTACCTCTCAAATTATATACCAACGCCCAACCCGCAAAATTAGCAATTTTACGGGACATATGGAATAAAATAACTTGAGATGGTTATATTTGCGAATCTAATATGGGGGATGGGTTATGGATTACAGAAAATTGACGGTGGCACTGATTTTATTATTCACATTTTTATCCGCGGCATCCCCGGCCCAGGAACGGCTCAGGGAGGTAAGCGGCCGGGTCGTCGACCACGAAGGAAATCCCGTGGCATTCGCCACAGTGGTACTCGAAGGCAGTGACTCGACCAAAAAGACGGGAACCACAACCGGTGAGCAGGGACGTTTTTCGCTGAAAGCGGCTGCTGGAACTTACAAACTCCAAATATCCTATGTGGGATATGTCGGTCATCAGGCAGGATTCGAGTTGAAGAGGGACGTAGACCTGGGCGACATAAAGCTGGAAAACCAGTCGACCGAAATAGAGGCCGTTGCAGTCACCACGCAACTCATCACGCGCGAAGCCGACCGTTTTGTGGTCAACGTTGCGGGCAGTAAATCGGCGATAGGGAAAAATGCACTGGAGATGCTTGCCCTCTCGCCGGGCGTATGGGTCACCAAAGACAATATCTCGATCAACGGCAAGCAGGGGACACGGGTGATGGTCGACGAGCGGATGCTCAACATGTCGGGAGAGGACCTGGCAGTGTACCTGCGCGGCATCAATGCCGAAGACATACTCAAAATCGAGGTTATACCGGTTTCCGGAGCCGATTACGAGGCCGATTCTTCGGGAGGAATCGTAAAGATAACCCTGCGCAGGCAGCGGCGCGACGGAATAGAGGGTACCATTGGACTTTGGACCGCCGTATGGAGGGAAGGCTACGAGTTCGGCCCATCGGCAAACCTGAACTACCGCCGTGGCAAGACCTCGCTCTACACCTACCTGGCATCGGGTTGCGACCGCTACTACTCCAAGGCCGACGAACGTACGGACTTTATGCCTTCGGGCAATGTAGCGACCTCGGTCACGGAGCTATATAACGACAGCAGGCCCGTGAACGTAAAGTTGGGCGCCATATACGACCTTTCGCCGAAACACAACATCGGAATCGAAGCCAACTACAACCGCTACAGTAATCCCGGAGAGACCTCCTCCACGGCCATTCTTACGACGCCTCTTTCGCACGTCACCGACAATGTGAGCCGCTACGGCGTGGACCACAACACCAATATGTTCAACCTTACGGCCAATTATTTCCTGAAACTCGACACGCTGGGATCGCAGCTAAAGATTATCGCCGATTATTTCACGCATCACACGACCCGTTATAACCGATATTTCAACCAGTCGCGTTACGACGGCGGCTCGCCCCTCGACACGCTTTACAGCAGCGACGCCGACAGCCCGTACAGAATTTACGCCCTTACGGTCAATATCGAAAAAAGGCTTTCGGCGAAGACAATGCTCAAGACCGGAGGGAAATACTCCTACAATGACATGGGCGACGACCTCCTGTACCGTGGACTCGACCATAACGGGGAGT
Organism: Rikenellaceae bacterium; assembly: GCA_031552535.1. Taxonomy (GTDB): domain Bacteria; phylum Bacteroidota; class Bacteroidia; order Bacteroidales; family Rikenellaceae; genus JAVBMJ01. The sequence goes on along the minus strand of JAVBMJ010000071.1, from coordinate 8,284 downwards.
GGATCACGAACAACGATCTGAGTAGCAGCAACAGCTATTCAGAGCAAGTGGGGGCTCTTTATGCCATATTGAATTCGAGGCTGGGCAAGTTATCCTATTCACTGGGGCTGCGCGGCGAGTATACATACGCCAGGCCGCGTTTCGGAAGCGGCGGGGCCAACCCCGACCACTATTCCAAAGCCAATCAGAGCTATTTCGACCTTTTCCCCAACGTCAACCTGTCGATGCCACTTAACAAGAAGCAGAGCGTTATGCTGATAGGCGCTTATGCACGGAAAATTCAGCGTCCGCCGTTCTGGGCATTGAATCCGTTCAGGGTCACGCTGTCGGAATACTCTTATGTCGAGGGCAACCCGGACCTCAATCCGGCCTACAGCGACGACATTTCACTGACCACGGTTCTCGGCTACCGCTACACGTTGACAGCTGGCGTGAAACTCGAGCAGGGCCACATTTCGCAGGTGTCGCTCACCGACCCGTCCAATCCCAACATACTGATATACCGCAACGTCAACATTCCCCACCAGCACATCGTCTACATCAATGCCAACGCCCCCGTAGAGGTAAATAAATACCTTACCATCAACGCCAACGCCACACTGATGAACATGGGCAACGATTATGGAGGAGAAAACCGGCGCCAGAACACCCTGCAAGCCAACGCTACGGCCACAGTATCGCTTCCGGCCAATTTTTCGTTTGAGTTGCAATGTTACGCCATGACTAAAGCCGTCTCGGGAAACATGGAGGTAGAGCCGTCGTTCACACTCAATGCGGGGATTAAGAAGAGATTCGCCAAAGACCGCCTTACGATGTCGGCATGGCTTTTCAATATCACCGAAAGTGCCGGATACCTGCGTATAACGATGAACGACCCGTCGTTCAGCAAGCGTATCACAATGCGTGAAAAATGGCTCAAGGGTGGATTCGCCCTGCGTTACAACTTCCGCTCGGGAGTAGAGTTCAAAGCCCGCAAAGTAGAAAGCGGAAGCCAGGACGATGCCTCGCGACTCGGCTCAGGCAGCAAATAACGAACCGTCCAGCCGGATTATTACCCTATTTGCTGCGAGAGAACAGGTCTCATCCGCCTTGGATGCTCCGTGGCTTGCTACGGGGTTATCCATCTACTTCAGTTTTCTGTCGTGCCATTTTTCGGCGAATGCGGCTGCAGGTGTTACCTCCGGGGTCTGGCTCTTGCCGTTGGCAACTATCGACTGCCGCTGGACGTTTGTCGAGATGTAGTCGCCCAACTCCTTGAGCGTCACATCGCCGCCCGTATCCTGCAGTTTGCGCAGCAGGAAGTAGGTGAACATTCCGTGTCCCTTCTCGCGGTACGGGTAGGCCGTTTCGGATCCCTGCGCCGCCGAGAAAACCACCGTGTTGCCCTGCGGAGCTCCCGCCGACACCTTCAGCCCGACGCCCCGCGCCGAGGCCAGCATGCCCTCGCCGCGCTGTGAGCCGCTGAAGCATGCGTCGAGGAAGACGATCGCCGACCGCGCGCCAGTCGCTCCGAGCTTCGCGTAGAGGTCGGCCACGCCGTAGCCCGTGGCCGCGTCGGATCCGTATCCGTCGGTGGGGAGGAGGTAGGCCGTGCCCGGCGTAATAGAATATTATGTCGGCCTCGCCGCGGTAGGCCTCTGCGACCTTGCAGAGCCAGCCGATCTCGGCCCTGAGGTTGTTCAGCGTGGCGTCGGCGATGTAGTGTACGTTTTTGGCCGGCATGCCGAGTGTTTTTGTGCAATACTCGGCGAACGTGCGCCCGTCGTTGATCGCGAAGTCTACCTTCGCCTCGCGCTGGTAGTTTTCGTTTGCCACGATCACGGCGAACGTGCGGTCGTTGACTGTTCCAGCTGCCGGAATGTTGACGTCGACGTCGGAGCGCCCCGCCGTGACGCTCGTCGTCGAGATCGTCTGGTTGCCTTTGCCCGCCGCGCCGCCGGGGGCGTCGATCTCTATCGGGGCGAAGTTGTAGTCGATTTTCGCTGACGCGTAGTTCAGCGACGCGCGGTTATTATAGTGATACGACTCCCCTCCGGGCACGTTGAAAGCCAGTTCCGCCAGCGCCAGCTGGTCGTTATCGATAAAGAAGCGCGGGGTGACCGTAACGGCCGACCACCGGGCCTTGAAGTCCTGCGCTTTGGCTATCGGCACCGGCACCAGCATGTCGCCGAAACGGTCGTCACGGATCAGGTACACCTCATTTTCGGCGTCGTATTCTTTCAGGGCCGGGGCAAACGACACGAGTGTCGAACGCTCCTTTATATAGTTCTGTTCGGCCTCTTTGTGACATGGGTTTAATACAACTAAGTAATGTCAGACGCGACGCGTCCATCTACGCCTTGCTCTCGACCACCAGGCCGTCGTAGGCCAGGAATGTGTTTTCGGGCAGTTCGCGCTCGACCTGGGAGTGACGCCCCATCTGGTGCGAAAGGTGGGTGAGGTAGGTGCGGCCCGCCCCGACCTGCCAGCTTAGGTGCAGCGCCTGGTCGAGGGTGAAATGCGAAATATGGCTTTCGCGGCGCAGCGCGTTGACGATCAATATGTCTACGCCTTTTATCTTGGCTATCTCCTCCTCGGCGATAGAATTGAAATCGGTAAGGTAGGCTATGCCGCCGATGCGGAAACCGAGTATCGGCAGTTTGTAATGCATGCCGCGTACGGGGATCACCTCGATGTCTTTCACCCGGAACGGCGTGGTGTCTATCGTGTTGAGACTTATCTCGGGGACACCCGGGTATTTCTGTTCGGTGAAGGCGTAGTCGAAATCTTTTTTCACGATCTGTTGAACGTTCGGCTCGGCATACAGCTCGACGGCCTGCCCCGATATGTAGTTGAACGCCCTCACGTCGTCCAGGCCGCCCACGTGGTCCTTGTGCTCGTGGGTCAGGAGTATTCCGTCTATGTGGCGCACCGCCTCGCGCAACATCTGCTGACGGAAGTCGGGGCCCGAATCTATCACAATGGAGGTGGTGCCGCGGGTTATCATCACCGACGAGCGCAAGCGCTTGTCACGCAGGTCCTTGGATGAACAGACCCAACATCCGCACCCTATCACGGGGACACCCTGCGATGTGCCGGTGCCTAAAAATGTAAGTTTAGTCATATCTTTGCAGTGTCTTTTCCGAAGTGATGGCACGCAGACAATGTCTGTAATCTGCTGTTCCGCCGGAGAAACTCTTATACAGACTCTAAGAGTCTGTATAAATTTCCCATGGAAAGTATTTATCGTTTCTTTCTGGTCTCTTTTCGACGAAAATCTCGTCACGTAGTACCACTATGCTTCTCGATTTTCGCCTAAAATAGCCCTGAAAATAATTCGCAACTATTTTCCTGAGAAAATTATGCAGACTCTCAGAATTTTACACCTCCAAAGATACTTATTTTCGCATGAAATCAGACACCATGCAGAGATTGTTTATCGGTATAAATTATAAGAACATGGTTATTAAGACAATAATTATGATCGCAGGGCTGTTTAGCCTGTCGTCTGCGGCTATCGCTGCCGGGCCTGCGGTCCAACCTGTCGCGGGGACACATACGGGCGACCGCGAATATTGGGTTTCGACGATGACGCGCATTGCCGGACCGGTGTATGAAAATCTTAGCCGCGGGACGCTGCGCCGCAATATGCCCGTAGAGACGGCTCCGGGCTTCGACTCCACTTTCCGTAGCGGGGTGTCGCACCTCGAAGCTCTGGGGCGGTCGTTTTGCGGTATGGCTCCGTGGCTCAACCTGCCACCCGACGATACGCCGGAGGGAAAACTACGCTCCGGGATGACCTCGCTGGTGATAGCCTCGATCAGGAATGCCGTCGACCCATCGTCGCCCGACTATATGCCTTTCGATGCCCCCGGGAGACAGCCGCTGGTCGATGCGGCGTTTCTGGCGCAGGGATTACTGCGCTCCAGGGAACGCATATGGCCCGCTCTCGACTCTATTACCCGTGTGCGGTTGATCGGCGAATTTAAGGCGTCACGTGCCATAAAACCACATATGAGCAACTGGCTTCTGTTCCCGGCGATGGTCGAGGCAGCGTTGCTGGAGTTCACCGGGGAGTGTGATATGGAACCTGTGGCCGTAGCGATCACAATGCACCGACAGTGGTATAAGGGCGACGGGTGGTATGGCGACGGAGAGAAATTCCACCTCGACTACTACAACAGTTTTGTCATCCAACCGATGATGGTCGATATAATGCGGGTGTTATGCGACAAGGGCCTCGACCCCGACGGTTTTCATGCTGTGGCCCTACAGCGGCTGTCGCGCCATGCCGCGCAGTTGGAGATGATGATCTCGCCCGAAGGAACCTACCCCGTGCTGGGGCGTTCGATGGGCTACCGCTTCGGGGCTTTCCACGCCCTGTCGCAGGCCGCATTGCTCGAATGCCTGCCCGACGGAACCGATCCGGCGCGTGTGCGGGGCGCCCTCTCCGCCGTGCTCAGGCGGCAACTCGTGCCAGCGACCTTCGACAGAAATGGATGGCTAACGCTCGGATTCTGCGGGCACCAGCCCGGAATTGCCGAAGAATATGTGTCCACCGGAAGCGCCTACCTGTGCATGACGGTATTCCTGCCTTTGGGACTCGCCCCTTCGCATCCTTTCTGGAGCGCTCCCGCCGCCGCATGGCCGTCGGTCGAGGCATGGTCTGGACACGGCATAAAAGGGGATAAAGCTATTCCGGATTGACGGACTCACAGCGCCTTTTGCCGTCAGGGTGCATCGTCTTACACCTGCGCGGGCGGGTGATCAGGTCATAAATTCCCGTGTGCCTTTTGCCGTCAGGCAGCATCGTCTTCCACCCGGTAAAGCGTGCCGGTAAGCCCGGCTTCGCCTCCCGGGGTCTGTCTAAGAAGCTGTTTTGAATTGAAGTGCCCCCCAAATTTTGTCCAACTTTTGGGGGGCACTTCAAATTTATTAATCTCGTTCTTTTATTCTCTTTTCCGCGCTTTCCCGTGGTGTGATTCGTTAAACAGGGTCTGCTATTCGCCTCATCACACCGCGAAAATCATCGGCAAACCGATATAAAATAATCTCGTTAACAAATCCAAACTGCTTCTAAATTTCCCCTGGAAAATTACTGCGCGATACGCCCTGCCAGATACAAAAGGCTGATTTCCGACTCCTTGGCCTGATAGAGGGCGGCGAGCATACGGTCGACAGCTTCGAGGTAACTGCGTTGTATCTCACGGAACTCCACTCCCGACATCGTTCCAAGGCGATACATCTCCATGGCTGCTTCGAGATTGGCCATGGCGGCGTCCGAAGATTCCTGTTCGAAGGCGATCATCAGGATATTTTTCCGGTAAGTGTTGTAGACCTGCGTTATGTCGCTCGCCACGGCAAGTTCCGTCTGGCGTGCAGCGAGGCTGCTGTTGTCATATTCGAGCCGCGAGTTGCGCACCTGGCGGTTGACGTTACCGCCGTCGAACAAAGTGCCTGTTACCGAGAAACCCCACATGGGTCCATTGAGGCGCGTGTAGCGTGTCGACGATGAGGTGTTGCCGGAGCGGTCGAAGCGGTAGGCCGACACGAAATCGAGCGACGGGTAGCGTAGCGCCTTAGCTGATGATACTTTCAGCTCCGACAGCTTTTCGCCCGAACGCGCCATCAATATCTCGGTATTATCGCGCATGGCGGCCTGCTTCAATGCGTCGAGTTCCAGCGACGGATTCGGCACTATCGAATCGCGGATCGTAGCCCGGGTATCGAGATCGATATTCATAGTCTCGAACAGTCGCGTGTAAGCATTGGAAAGCACCTCCTGCTGCAACACCAGTTTCGAAGAGTCGGCGTTGAAGTCAATTTTCGCCTGCTTCATTTCGAGTCCTGAAATAGAGCCGATTACATATTTTTCCAAGGCCTGATTGTAGCGCAGGGTCGATATTTCGAGGTATCGCCGCGTAACCTCCAGACGCTTTTCCTGCGTCACTATGTTGTAATACTGGCCCGAGATGTCGGCCACGAGACGCTCGATATTATTACGCAGGTTCAATTCGCCCCCGCGCAGCAACTCGTGGCTCGTTTTGTAATCGGTGAACATGCCCATTCCGTCGAAAAGCGTCCAGCGCAATGTGACGTCGGCGGTGTACTGGTTGGCGGTATACGATCCCTCGGTGTCGGGCGGCACCGTATTGGCCTCCAGTTTCGAGAGCACATCCTGGCGCTGCGACGCTGCGGCTGTAACCTTGGGCATGAAAGGCGACAACGTGGCGTTGTTACCGGCTATCGCCAGCCGGTTGTACGATATCTCGATACCGTAGTTCAAAGCCAAACCCTCCTTTACGCAATCCTCAAGGGTCAGCATGCGATGAGCGGGTTGGCCCGATGCCCCGAAGCAAAACCCGAAACAAACAAAAAAAACAGAGAAACGCCTGCAAAACATAACCATGTACATTTATCGTATGAAAAAACTATCGTCCCAGGTAAGCGTCAAGACGGTCTCCCGCGTTTTTACGCAGGCTGTAATAATACAGAGCGTAATCGACCCCGTGGAATACCCCGTAAGGGAATGGCACGTCGGGCCGGTGGTATTCGCCGGGATCAACAGTGGAGCACTCCACAACACCTCTGGCGGGATTGACCCTTGCGTCGGCATAGTGTGGTTCATCCCAATATACTCCGTCGGGGCTCATTCCGGGAAGGCGCGACGGCAGGTTTTCGCCGGCCGTCGCAAGGGTGTTGTCACGGCGCCAGTTGACCGGATTTATCGCAATGGCCCCCTCGCCTACCACAGGGTTTGGCTGCATCATTCCCGGCATCTCGGTGTTGTATGAAATTATGACCCCGGCATCGGTCGCCCCGCTGGCAAACTTAAGATGCGGATTCTCGGCAAGCAGGCCGGCAGTCACCGAGTATCCTATCACATAGGCGGCCACCATACGGCTGTAGACATCGGGATGTGACGCCATATACTTCACGAGCAATGCATTGAGCACCTGTAACGACCCCTGCGAATGCCCGGCCAGTATAAACGGGCGGCCATTGTTGAAGTGCTTTATGTAATAATCGAAAGAAGCCATTATATCTGCCTGCGGAAAAGACGAATTTACCCGTTCCAACTCTTCCGCACTAAGTTTCAGGGTGGAGTTGCCTGTCTGCCGGTAAAGCGGTGCGTAAACATTGGCGACTGTCGAAAATGCCGACGCCTGCGCTTCGAGCGCCCCGTTGGCCCTTAAACGCATCAACTGGTCGTCGATACCGGCAAACATATCATCGCCCGAGTAGCAGGTAGGGTATACAAAAAACAGGTCGGCCTCCTTATCATTGACTGCCGGAATAGTCAGCCAATGGCTCATATCGGAGTAGTCGACGGGTATAACCGCATCGTCAGCCCCGCTGTCATGGCATGCTGCCAGAAATATTACAGCGTAACATCCGGTGAACGGCATCAAAAAAATCCGGCGGACAAAACTTAACGACATAATATAATGCTTAAAAAATAGTACATAACCCAGTAGAGCATTGGGGATATTATCTTGGAAACTGTTTTGAATTTATTAATCCCGTTCTTTTATCCTCTTTTCCGCGCTTTACCGCGGTGTGATTCGTTAAACAGGGGCCTCATCCCACCGCGAGAAATCATCGGCAAAACGATATAATAATCTCGTTAACAAATCCAAACAGCTTCTTAAACGCAATTAATGTGCTCTAAAACAGGCACAATAAACCTTTACGGGAAACCTGCCCGGAGCCGGAGGTATAATAACCCATTGACCCTGTTTCCAGGTTCGCGTATCCCGGTTCAGGAACCGTTCGATTTCCACATGTAAATATAGCGAAAATCGAGGAGGATAGTGGTGCTATGTATTGAGAAACTGTTAAAATTTCCTATTGAAAGTATTATAAGTCCTTCCGGGCCGCTTTTCGCATAAAAATTTCGTTACACAGAACACCACTATGCTCCTCTATTTTCACGCAAAAATCATCACCGGAATATACTTAAATCTTTTTCCATAGGAAAATTTAACAGCTTCTGAGAAACCGTTAAGAAGCTGTTTAAAAATATTACCGAAATTATTTTTCACATATTCCCGGCAGTGTTTTTTGCCGGTATGAAGCTGCATATCGGGAATATGGAGCAAATGCCGGCGGAAAAGAATAACGGGAAGAGATGGAAAAGAACGAGAGAAATATTTTTAAACAGTAGAGTTTATATCCATTAATTTTCAGTTTCCCGATTTTAGCACTACATTTGCATTAAAAGCGATTTGAAATACAGGAAGATAAAGCGTAACCCGCAACAGTTTTTGAGTTTGACAGGTTTGGAAATCGCCGAATTCGAAGC
>JAVBMJ010000005.1:0-17565 GCA_031552535.1 Rikenellaceae bacterium | reverse complement strand
GCTTCGAATTCGGCGATTTCCAAACCTGTCAAACTCAAAAACTGTTGCGGGTTACGCTTTATCTTCCTGTATTTCAAATCGTTTTTAATGCAAAGGTAATGCTAAAATCGGGAAACTGAAAATTAATGAATATAAACTCTACTGTTTAAAATTTATTTTTCAAATTTCTTATGTGCTCTTTCGGGCGCTTTTTTTGCACCACACTCGTTACATAGAGCACCGCCATGCTCCTCGATTTTTGTTAAGAATGGCTTTGAAAATAGCTTGCAACTATTTTCCTGTGGAAAGCTAAGCGGACTCTTATGTCAATATCAGGCGGGCTACCGGGATTATCCGCGGTAACGATCAGAAACGCATTCCCGCATTCAGGCTTATGTTGCTAAGATTTTCAGATATATTTTTTATCGTGTAACTTTCCGGTCCCGATTTGACTCTAATAGAGCTTGTTTTGGATAAAAACACTCCGGCTTTTATGTATGGCCCCCGAAGTTTCGGCCCGAAAAATCCATAGCCGACAGATGCTCCGCAGCCTATACCCGAACTTTTCGCCGATAGCGATCTGTTGCCGGTCCCATTATATGTGGCGACCTCGCTGTACCCGGTGTATCCTAACGAAAATTCACTGGTAAAAGCCCCGTTCCGGTCGAATCTCTTCTTCTGACAGAATGCGACCGCCAACCCTGCGAAATAGATCGATACTTTATTTTCCGATATAGAAATCCCTTTGCTGACATATCCTGTAATTCCATTGCCGCGATTAAGAAAACATTGAAATCCCATAGCGGCAGCATACGTATTCCTGAACCTGAACATCAATGCCCCGCCTACATGGAGTTGGTCTCGTATTTTATCGGTATTTGCATAGTTCGATATCCGGGCCACCTCCCCCAGACGGTAACCGTAGCCCGCTTCCAGATCCAGATAAACAGAGGCTGCACCTGCCCTGCCCGTATTCTCTCCGGCAAGGGCCGGTTTGGCAACGTCTACGTATTCCGGGGTAACGCCAAGGCCGTCCAGGCTGCGATATAACGCAGTAGTATCGGTCTCCTGGGCGACAAGCGACAGGAGCGGGAGATTTACAATAAGCAATAAGGCTGATTTAAGTTTCATATCCGGGTCTAAGGAACTGTTTAAATTTCTTATGTAAATATGGTGAAAGCCGAGGGCTGAGCGTCGAACTACGTTCGAAAACTCTGCCGCCTTCCATGTCATATATTTTTCTGGTATGAAAAATAATTTAGGGAAAGTTTCTCAGAACCGGAACCCGGCTATCAAATTCACGCTACTCATGTTCTTCTGTCCGCTTTTCGACTCGAAGCCACTGTCAGTGGTGTAGGTCATATCCATGGTGTCGGCCCAGAATATCGTCCCTTTTATATACGGCCCACGCAGTTTTGGCCCATAAAAGCCGTAACCGGCTCCCAGCCCGACCCCTATACCGTGGCCCGTATAGGTTCTTTTATCATTCCCGCTCTTTGAGAAACTCAGTTTCTCGTTATAGCCGGCATAGCCGAAAGAAGCCTCGCATATGAATGCCCCCCGGCGGTCGTAGCGTTGTTTCGCACAGTAGCTGTATTGAAATCCCGCGAAATAAATCGCGACATTATTCCCCTTGGTATCTGACGCCACGTCGCCACGTCCCAGGTTCACAAATCCCGTGATACCTGCCGTATGTGCAGGCTCATCGCTCATTCCCAGCATGAAGGCCCCCCCGGCATGAAAATAGTTGCGGCTTATAGCACCCTTGGACTTGCTTTCTCCGGCAGAAGAGGTTATTTCTCCAATCCGGCAACTGTAACCAGCCTCGACATCGAAATAGAACAAGACCTTGTTTTTATAGATAAGCTTTTCGTCCTGCTCTACCTGCAGAGACTCCATGACAGAAGACAATTGTCCTGCCGCGGGAGATTTTACACTGTCTCCGTCGTGCACGCCCGGATGATTGCCGGTCTGACCCGCCTGAAGTTGCCCGATACAGCATATTGCCAAAAACGATAAAACGATCTTCGATTTCATAATAGTGAACATTTATCTGGGCATCTCGGCAACGAGGTGATCAAGGTTGATTTGACTTATGATACTTCCGTTCACGAAATAGATATTGTTGCCGGCAATATACCGGCCGCCGGTTATGTCAATCTCCGCCACCACGCGGCTTCCGGCACCGGCAACCACGGTCTTTCCCCGTCCCTCGAAGAAATCGAGTCCGCCGGAAGACGAAACGGTCTTGATATAGAGTTTCTCCAGCGGGATATATCCGACGATATTCAACTCCCCGTCGGTGACTATCACAGCCTTTTTGTCGGTTATGAAAAAATGTTTGGTTTTATCCGAGTTCAGACTGGTCATCGTGTCGTTTTCCACCCTCAGGAAGATATGGTCTCCGGCTATCCCGACGAGTTTGCCGGTTCTCTTTCTGTCGAAACTCTTTTTGAGAGGCTCTCCCCGGGCCGTCAGCGGCACCACCACCAGCCTGTCCATGAAACCGAAGAGCATATCGCCGTCTTTGCGTTCGAAACCCTCGATATATTCGCCCGTCCTGCCTAAAGGATAGTAATGAACTTCATCGCCTGTGGCAGCATCGAAAAACACCACAAAAGGTACGCCCGCAGAGACCCGGGCGCCCTCATTGAGGATATACCCGTAATTGCTGCGTTCCCCCGGGTTGTAAGTGTACCCCGAATTGACCAGCCCCACCAGTCCGCCGTAAGTGAAAATGGAGGAACGGCTTCCCGGTCTGTTCCTCAACGAACGCGACCAGACGAGTTTCCCTGTCGATTTTTCAATCTTGGCCATTTCCGATTTCGACGCCATGTAGAGATAGGCCGAATCGGCGGTCACAATCGACGCCATAGCTTTGCAGGTCCACTCTTTACCTGTTTTAATGTCGAAGCAATGGAGGTATTCCGACATGATCACAAGAGTGGAATCGTCTGCCATAATGTCGCTGCCGTACTGCGCTCCGGCGATAATTCCGCTTTTCCACAACAGGTTGCCGTTTGTGAGATCCACACCGCTGACGCTATTATGGCCTTCGGCGAACATGATTCCCGTTCTCAACTCCCGGTCGAACGCTTTGATAATTCCGGCACGGCTCCATACCGTCTTTCCGCTGTGCGGATCGAGCATGTGGCTCATATTCTTGTCCGAAACGATCATCAAACTATCGCGTTGAGTAAACTCGTTCGCATCATAATCCACTATGACCGACCACAGCGATTTGTGCTCTTTGGGATCGTAGCATATTATCTCGGCCCTATTGCTTTGTGTATCGAAAACATTGCCGCCTTTCAACAGTATGGTAGCATTCCCGGTGAGGGAGTCCACATATAGCCCCGAAATCGTCCGGGAGCATGTGAACCTCGTAGAGAGTACCTCTTTCTGCGATGTGAGGTAGCGTCCGGCGGGGACATCGTCGGTGCAAAAAACATTCTCCATGCTTTGCGGCCGGGCCGTCACAGCGGCCATAGACATCACCGCAATGAGCCACGCCCTCTTTACAGCACCGCCCGGCGGACGCAGCATGCCCCGTGTCCAGGAAAATCCGAAATTAGTAAAATTTTTTCTCATAGGTATATTGACTCATTAGTGTCCACTAAAAACTTGCTCGATAGAAATTTGCCCGACTTTAAAAATACAACTTACTGATAATCAATATATGATTTTGTGGGCAAAATGAAATTTATTGCATTTAGTAATTCAAATCGTTGTGCGTTAAGATCGCCTGCAATAAATTGTTTTTCAGCTATTCAAAAGGATTGCTTTGTGCTTTTAGTGGACACTACTGATATTGACTATATGATATTCGATCTATTTGCCGAAGCGGTACCCCGCGGCCAGGGTTATACACGAACCTCTCTTATGGAGATTCATCTCAGTCAAGAGGCCTATACTCAACGAGTCGAAAAAGGCCACATTATTGCCAACCCGGCATTCTCCCGACCTGGCAACTGCAAGGTTCGCACACAATCTAACGTAAGGCCCGCACTGGCGCTCCCTGAAAAAACCGTAACAGACAGACGCCTCTCCGCCAAATCCGCGGTATTTCATAATTACGTCGCTTCCGCTGGGGTAATTCCGGTCGTTTTTGGTAACCGCAGACTGGCTATAAGTTATATACCCCGCTGAAAAATCGAGCATTATGGTCCCGTCGATCTTTTCCGGCCGGATAAAAAACGACAATTGCGGACCTAAATAGAATATGGAAACTTTTACATCACTGCTGCAAACCCGATTCTCGCTTCCTGCGTCCGCAGCCGCCATGTGGAGAAAGCTGCGCAGTCCGGCCGAGAAATCCGATTCGTCGCGCGCCTTGTACATTATCGATGTGCCTATATGCAGGGTATTGCGGATATTATCGTCCGAGACGGGCTCCCTGGCCGTATTATTCTTACTGAAGATCTTTCCCGGACGACGGCCGTAGCCGGCTTCGATATCGCCGTATAGTCCCTCCCTGCCTTTGGCTGGGGCTTTCAGTGTAAGCGATTTTTGCGGAGATTTCCCAGGAGCTGCCGCCGGAGAGATGGCATATGCCGGTTTCGGGTCCGGTTGCACCACGGTACTATCGGGCGGCCCGGAGGATGCGACCGAAAAAGCAGGCATACACCCAGCCAGCAATAGCACCGTTGCAAAAAAAGTGCGTTTTATCATAATGTTCGGGTTGGGTCAGCGTAAGGCTTGCTAAAACGCGCTCTGCGAAGATAATATAATATATTTGATTTTGCAAAAAATAAAATCTGTTCTGAACAGTTCCAATACAAAATCGGGCGGAGAGAATTCTCCGCCCGATTTTAAGGTTTTACTCAAAATATTTCCTGTTTTTCCGCTACCGTTAACAATCCCCGGTTGCCCGCATAACCATCTGTCGTTGCATGGAACGGCACAACAGGCGCCGTGCCGGAAGCATCAAAACAGCAATACTACTCCTCTGGTTTCATATTGGTGAATACGTTCACCACATCCTCGTCTTCCTCGAATTTTTCTACGAGCTTGTTAATCGACTCGCGCTGTTCGCCGGTGACATCCTTATAGTCGGTAGGCTGTCGGATGAATTCACTGCTCTGTATCTCCAGGCCATGTTCTTCAAGATAATGTTGTATCTTGCCGTAGGATTCGAACGACCCGTAGATGTAAATATCCGTCCCGTCGGCGTCTATTTCATCTACACCGCAGTCGATCAACTCCAGTTCGAGTTCGTCGAGATCCGTGTCGGGCTTTTGCGCCACTTTGAATATGCTCTTCCGTTCGAAAAGGAATCCCAGCGACCCGCTCGTACCGAGCGACCCGCCAGCCTTGTTGAAATAGCTGCGTATGTTAGCCACTGTGCGGGTATTGTTGTCGGTGGCCGTGTCGATGATTATGGCTACCCCGAAAGGCCCGTATCCTTCGTAAACCACCTCCTTGTAGTCCTCCATGTCTTTCGATATGGCCCTTTTGATCGCCCTCTCCACGTTTTCCTTGGGCATGTTGGCTGCTTTGGCATTGACGACGCACGCCCTGAGCGCAGGATTGTTGTCGGGATCGGGTCCGCCTGCTTTTACCGCTATCGAGATCTGTTTGCCGATGCGGGTGAATGTGCGCGCCATGTTGCCCCAACGCTTGAGCTTGGTGGCTTTCCTGTATTCAAATGCTCTTCCCATTTTGGATATAGATAAACTGTTTCTAATCTTTACGGCTACAAAATTAGAATAATTTCCAATAATCAGCCTAATTTTGCCCGAAGTCAGGGGTCCCGGTTAAGAAACTTTGAACGGTTTTTAAGAAACCCGGCAAATTTTGTACCTTTGGGAGCCGATCAAAAGCAGTTTTACTATGGATCAGGAGATAATAAAAGTAGCCGGGATATTGCGGCAGGGCGGGATAATACTCTATCCCACCGACACGGTGTGGGGCATAGGATGCGATGCGACCAATGCCGAGGCCGTTGAGAAGATATACGCTCTGAAACATTCGGTCAATAAAACCAGCATGCTGGTGATGATGGATTCCGTGGATATGGTAGCCCGAAATATGGGTAAAATCCCGGATGTGGCGTGGCAGTTGTTCGAACTTTCAGATAAGCCGCTGACACTGGTGTTGCCCAATGCGATGAGTGTTGCCGGCAACCTGATCCCGGAGGAGCGGACGTTGGGAGTGCGTATCCCAAAACACGATTTCTGTATAAAACTAATACGCAGGCTGGGCCGTCCGGTGGTGTCTACCTCGGCTAATATTTCGGGGCAGCCCGCCCCTTCGTCGTTCGACGGAATCGACCCGGCGATAAAGGCTGGTGTAGATTATATTGTTCCGCACCGGTGGGAGGGCAATCCCACGGGGCGTCCCTCGTCGATAATACAACTGGGCGAGGGCGGACAGGTGAAAATAATAAGGGAATAACGATGGAGAAGGGAAGCGGGCCCGGGCACGTGGGTAAAATGATCGAAACCGGGGTCCAGATACGGTTTGCGGATGTGGATATGTTGTGCCACGTGAACAATGTTAACCTGCAACACTATTTCGATCTGGGAAAGGGTGATTTCTTCAGGGACATCCTGGGGATTTCCAGTATGGCCGGCTCAGTGGGGCTGATCACCGCCGGGACTTCGACGTCTTACCTGGAGCAGACGCGCTACGAAGACGATATTTTTGTAGAAACGGGAGTGGAAAAGGTCGGTACTAAAAGTTTGACGATGTTCCAGAAGATAGTCAACCGGACGACCGGCGCGGTACATGCCGAAAGCCGTTCGGCTATGGTGGCTTACGATTTTGTACGCCAGGAATCGATCCCCGTGCCGGAGGAGTGGAGGGAAATTTTCAGATCGGAAGGATTCGTGTGACAGGCTGCGGAGCCTGCAGGGGAGCAAATATCCAATCATATAAAGTGATGAAAAGGACATTTAAATATAGCCTCGACCGCCGTAGCCGCCGCATCACGGCGGCGACGTGCATTGTTGTGGCGGGCGTGTTGGTCTGGTCGCTGTTTTACGGCATGGGCGACTATTTGCCTGCATGGCTTATCGCTACGGCCATTGCCGTTGCCGCGCTGTACGTCCTTTCGATCCCGCGTAGCATAAAGGTCGAAAAGGACGCGCTCGACATACACTGCATCGTGGAATTGACCCACATCCCGGTAGGCGACCTGAAAAGCATACGCAAGATCGGGCCCGAAGATATGAGGTCGGCATTTCCGCTGCTGGGGAGCTATGGTTTTTTTGGCTATTACGGCTACTATTTCAGGCTTCGCCAGTGGGAGATGATCAAGGTCTATGCTTCGCGCTGGAGCGATTTTGTGGAGATAGAAGATATTTACGAGCAGAAATTCGTGGTAAGTTGTCCCCAGGCCGATAAGTTGATCGAAACTGTCGATGCAATGCGGCAGGCGTATAAACCCGCGGCGCAGGACGATATGCGGCCGTGAGTGGGGGGGGAGGATTTCCCTAAACCCGAATAATTTTATATTTTTGTGCGCCGGGAGTCCGGCCGGATCGGTTCAGTGATCGGGTTTTACAAAGAATTGAGAGATGCTGTGGTGTTTAACGGGACGCGTTATAGGGGGCAACAAGATAGGCCGTAAAATAGGTTTTCCCACTGCCAATATGCGTGTGGAGCCGTCGGAGGCAGTCCCCGACGGGGTATACGCGGCTTATGCCGAGGTGGAAGGGCGGCATTACGGGGCGATGGCCAGCGTGTGGTGGAAGCCCAGGGCGGGAGGCGGACCGGAGAGGACTCTCGAAGTGAATATCCTGGGATATGAAGGCGACCTTTATGGTAGGGAGATAACGGTATGCCTGCTGGAATACGTTCGTGAACAGCGCCGTTTCGCGACGCTGGAGGCGCTCGGGGCGGCCCTCGGGGAGGATAAGGAAGTGATAACTAAAATCTTGGAAAAATATGTATATTGACGGGAAACTGCCATACAAAGTCGCCGACCTTTCGTTGGCCGAATGGGGCCGCAAGGAGATAGAGGTAGCCGAAATGGAGATGCCGGGCTTGATGTCGCTACGCAAAAAGTACGGCGCGGCCAAGCCGTTGGCCGGGGCGCGGATCATGGGATCGCTGCACATGACGATACAGACGGCCGTTTTGATAGAAACCCTGGTGGAACTTGGGGCCGATGTGCGTTGGTGCAGTTGCAACATATTCTCGACGCAGGACCACGCCGCTGCTGCGATGGCTGCACGCGGAATCCCTGTTTTCGCATGGAAGGGCGAGTCGCTGCCCGAATACTGGTGGTGCACGGCCATGGCGTTGTCGTTTCCTGGCGGCAAAGGGCCGAATCTGATAGTTGACGACGGCGGCGATGCGACGCTGTTGATACACAAGGGATATGAGGCTGAGAACGATGCTTTGTCGCTGGATTATACGCCGGGGAGTTACGAAGAGGGCGTGATCATAGATACGTTGCGCACTGTGCTTGCGGAGGATACTTCGAAATGGCACCGTACGGTGGAGGAGTGGAGCGGAGTGTCGGAGGAGACGACGACCGGAGTACACCGCCTTTATCAGATGCAGGAGAAAGGGTCGTTGCTCGTCAAGGCGATCAACGTCAACGACTCGGTGACGAAGAGCAAGTTCGACAACCTCTACGGCTGCCGCGAGTCGCTGGCCGACGGGATCAAGCGCGCCACCGATGTCATGATCGCCGGAAAAGTTGTGATGGTCTGCGGCTACGGCGACGTCGGGAAAGGCTGCGCCCGCAGCATGCGCTCATACGGGGCGCGGGTCATCGTTTCGGAGATCGACCCTATATGCGCGTTGCAGGCGGCTATGGAGGGATTCGAGGTGAAACCTGTTGAAGACGCCCTTGCGGAGGCGAACATATTCGTCACGGCGACCGGCAACCGCGATATCATCACGTTGGAGTACATGAAGGCTATGCGTCCCGAGTCGATAGTGTGCAACATAGGCCACTTCGACAACGAGATACAGATGGAACGCCTCGACGCCTGCGAAGGTGTTGTCAAAACCCAGATCAAGCCCCAGGTCGATAAATACACGTTTGCCGACGGCAAGTCGATATATGTGCTGGCCGAAGGTCGCCTGGTCAACCTTGGTTGCGCCACGGGGCATCCGTCTTTTGTTATGAGCAATTCGTTTACCAACCAGGTGCTGGCGCAGATAGCCCTTTGGGAGGATCGTGGCAACAAAGAGGTCACGGTGACGTGCCTCCCGAAGAGGCTCGACGAGGAGGTTGCCCGCCTCCACCTCGAACAGATAGGGGTGAAGTTGACCAGACTCACCGAAGCCCAGGCCGGTTATATCGGCGTCGGGGTTGAGGGTCCATATAAAAGCGAGCTGTACAGATATTAGGAGATGTTAATTGCGCCCTGTGGAGGATGCGGGAGACATGGACAATTCTGTATGGTTCTACCCGAATATATTCTCTGGGAATAACGGTGATTTGTACGGATTTCCCGGATTACAAAATACGCCTATCCCGAAAACCGTCATCAAATGTGGTTCGAAGCAATAGCTAAAGGTGTCATCATCGGATTGTTCGCCTCTGTCCCCCTGGGACCGATAGGGGTGTTGTGCATCCAGCGCACCTTGAGCAAGAGCCACAAATCGGGATTCATATCGGGTCTGGGAGCTGCGGGCGCCGACATGATATTCGCATCGGTGGCGCTGTTTTCGCTTACGCTGGTGCTGTCGTTCATCGAAGCCCACATGAAGATCATACAGATCATCGGGGGGCTGTGCGTGATGGTCGTCGGAGTGAGGATATTCATGATCAACCCGGTGGTGCAGATACGCCGCAACAGGGCGGGTAAAGACAGCCTGTGGCAGGATTTCCTGTCGCTGTTTTTCATAACCCTGGCCAATCCCGCGTTTATTCTGATCTTCGTGGCTCTTTTCGCCACCTTCGGGGTCGACTATCAGACGATGGGGGTGGTTGACGGGCTGTCGATGGTTGCGGGCGTGTTGTGCGGGGGAGCGTTGTGGTGGTTCACGCTTACGTTCATGGTGAACCTTTTGAGGAAAAAATTCCGGCCCAGGCACCTGCTGTGGATCAACCGAATATCGGGATTCGTGATCGTGGCGCTGGGCCTGGCTACGGTATTGTCGATATTTATTAATATACAATTGGGTGGACTGTTCGCACAATAAGATCATTATCGCCATCGACGGGTTTTCGTCGTGCGGCAAGAGCACATTCGCCAGGGAGATCGCTGCGCGGCTGGGTTATGTTTTCGTGGATACGGGGGCTATGTACCGCGCCGTGTCGCTGTATGCGCTGGAACACGGGGTGTTCGCTCCCGATGGGGAATTGGATACGCCAATGCTGGAGGCGATGCTTCCCGACATAGCCATATCGTTCCGCTTCAATGCCTCCCGCGGGGCCAGCGACATATACCTCGGTGAGCGCAGGGTCGAGGACGAGATACGCTCCATCGAGGTGAGCCGGGCAGTGATGGCGATAAGCCAGGTGGGTGCGGTGCGCGAAAAGCTGGTGGCGTTGCAGCAGGCTATGGGACGTTGCCGCGGAATAGTGATGGACGGGCGCGACATCGGGACCGTGGTGTTCCCCGATGCCGAGTTGAAGCTGTTTATGACCGCCGCCCCAGGGGTGCGCGCCATGAGGCGCTACCGGGAACTGACGGCAAAAGGAGAAAAAGTGTCGCTCGATGAGATAGAGGACAACATCCGCCGCCGTGACGAGGCCGACCAGAGCCGGAGTATCAGTCCGCTGCGGAAAGCCGACGATGCAATAGTGTTGGACAACAGCGCTATGACCGTCGATGAGCAGATGGAATGGGTGATGGGCAAACTCGGCGAATTGGGGGTAAGGCCATAGCTTAAAACCGTATCGACGGGGGAATGCCCGGGGCAAATTTATTTGTATAAGGCTACTCCCTCGTCAATACGGCACTCTGTAAGAGAACAGCGCCCACATAACGGACGGAGTAGGCTCCATAATTGAAGTTTTTTGCGTCGCTTTTTCGAAAAAAAGCGACAGTTCTCCCTCAATAATAAATGCTTATTTTGTTATAATAGTGTACGTAGAGATAGACGATGGGTCGGGGTTCTGTTTCGGGGTGGTCAATGCGATCACCAAAGCCGAGGAGAGCATAGCGGCGGGGCATAAGGTGGCCTCGCTGGGCGATATCGTGCACAACCGCATGGAGGTGCAGCGCCTCGAAAGCATGGGCATGAGCACGATCCATCATGACGAGTTGTCGGGTCTCGACGACCGGGTATTGCTGATTCGTGCGCATGGTGAGCCGCCGTCGACTTATGCTCGGGCCAGGGATATGTCGCTGAGAGTGATCGACGCCACGTGTCCTGTGGTGGAACGTCTCCAGCGCAAGGTCGTGGAGGCTTACGGGACGATGCAGAAAGTGGGAGGGCAGGTGGTTATCCTCGGTAAGCGCGGCCATGCTGAAGTGGTAGGGCTGGCCGGACAGGTAGGCGGCGATGTGATAGTGGTGGAAGGAGTGACGGATCTCGATGCGATAGACTATGGCCGGCCTGTATATATTTTGTCGCAAACCACCCAGAGCCTGGCGCTTTTTGACGAAATTTGCAGGGAGGTTATCCGGCGTAGCGGCAATCCGGACAATGTTACCGTCAACGATACGATATGCCGCCAGGTCTCGGGACGCGAGCAGCGGCTGAGGGATTTTTCGAGGCGCTTCGATGTGGTTATCTTTGTGGCCGGAAGAAAGAGTTCCAACGGGAAGGTGCTTTTCGAGCAGTGCCTGCGGGCCAATCCGCGCTGCTACATGGTCGAGGAAGAGGGGGAGATCGAGCCGGAGTGGTTTGAAAATTGTGGTACGGTAGGGGTATGCGGCGCGACGTCGACCCCAAAGTGGTTGATGCGCCGTGTGGCTGACTATATAGAGCGGATGGGATAAGTTCGGGCCGGAAGCGGGCTTTACAAAAGCAGGCGGCGGTCCGGTGTAACGAATATGATACCCTGTAAATTTATTTGGAAATGAAAAAATATGTTATACGCAGCATCAAGTATTTCGCCCAGTTGGTGGTGCTGATCTCGCTGTGTTACGTTTTGATAGCAGTGACACATATAGGTGGCGAAGGACGCAGCGTGGGAGAGATATTCTCGGCCCAGTTTCTCTCGTCCCGCGGCTATGTGATGCTGATAGCTTTGGCACTGCTATCGGCGGCCTATCCCGCTTTCGGCTATGTCAGGCGTGAGGTTAAAGCCGGCTTGGGGAGCGACCGCGAGGAGATTGTCCGGGCAATGGCGGTGGAGGGATTCGGAATCGAAAGCGAAACCGGGAGCGAAATATCGTTCCGGGCCGATAATTTGGCCAAAAAATTGATCTACCTCTGGGAAGACCGCATTGTCATTTCGGCACTGGGCGACGAACGGATAGTTATCGACGGCCCCCGCAGGGCTTGCGTACATCTGGAATACAGGATCAGGGGTTACGTGCAGAACCGGTAGGGCGGTCAGTGGCCGCCGGCGGAAAGCAGGCAGGGCTGGGGTATGTAAAAATAGTTAAAGGGATGAGAATACAACGAAAATACTGGCGATGGGCCACAGGAGTGGCTTTTGCAATGGCGGCATTGGTTTTTATATCGGCTTCGAACGCCGACTTCCGCCTGGGGCGCAACATCGAGATAATGGTGAATCTCTACCGTGAGCTCAATATGCTCTATGTCGACGGGGTGGACAGCGACAAGATGTTGGAGGATGCCGCTACGGGCATGGTCGAACGCCTCGATCCTTACACCGAGTATATCCCCGAGGAGGCTATGGCCGACTTCGAAGTGATGACTTCGGGCAAATATGGCGGCATCGGCGCCCTGATCCGTAAGTCTGGCGAGTGGGTGGTGATATCACAACCTTATAAAGGCTTTCCTGCCGATAAAGCCGGACTGAAAGCCGGTGACAGGTTGATGGAGATAAACGGACAGGATGCCAGGGGGATGGACGTGTCGAAGGTGAGTTCGATGCTTAAAGGCGACCCCGGCACGACGCTCCGACTTAAGGTGGAGAAGTTTTATACGGGCGAAGAGCAGAGCCTTACGATACGCCGCGAACGGATAACGATTTCGGGGATATCGTACTTCGAACTGATGCCGGGCGGGATAGGCTACATTCGCCACGACGATTTCACGGAGGATTGCAGCAACGACATGCGCAAGGCCATCGAAGAGATGCGCCGTGGCGGCGAGTTGAAGGGCCTGGTTCTGGACGTGCGTTCAAACGGCGGGGGGATATTGCAGGAGGCGGTTAAGATACTATCGTTTTTTGTGCCTAAAGGGACCGAGGTGGTGAGCATGAAGGGACGGATAAAGGAAATGGATGCCACGTTCAACACAGAGAGCGAACCTATTGCCAGTAACCTGCCGGTTGTGGTGTTGACTAACAGCGGTACGGCCTCGGCGGCTGAAATAGTTTCGGGGGCGTTGCAGGATCTGGACAGGGCCGTGCTGATGGGACAAAGGACCTTCGGCAAGGGGTTGGTGCAGTCGACACGCCCCCTGGGGTTCAACTCCTACCTGAAAGTCACCACAGCAAAATACTATATCCCCAGCGGGAGATGCATCCAGGCTATCGACTACGCCCACCGCAATGAGGATGGCAGCGTGGGGTATATTCCCGATTCGCTGGTGCGCGAATATTCGACGCGTGACGGACGTAAGGTGTACGACGGTGGCGGGATCATGCCCGACGTTGTGACCGAACCGGAATATGTGAGCCGTTTCGCATGGACTGCTTACTTGAAAGGTTACATAGAGGAGTATGTCGACAGCTATTGCAAGCGCCATCCCCTGGGAGTGGACATGGATAGCTTCCGTTTCGGCGACGCCGATTATGCCGATTTCTCGTTGTTCATGCAGGGCAAGGATATGGACTACGAGTCGGAGACGCAGGCGGCGCTCAAAATCTTGAAAAACAAAGCTCAGGAGGAACGTTATTCGGAAAAGATAGGTCCCCAGATCGAGTCTATCGAAAACGCGTTGAAGGAGGATAAAAACCTCGACCTTAAGATAAACCAGAAGGAGCTGACGCGGTATATCGAAAACGAGATCATCACCCGCTTCTATTACGCCCAGGGGGCGTCGCGCTACCGTCTCAAAGACGACCGCGATGTGAAACGTGCGGTGCAGTTGCTCTCCGACCGCGATGAATACCTGCGGATATCGTCCTCGCAGGACACCAGGCGCAAATAATTTTATACATTCGGCCGCCGGCCGGCCATGTTTCGACGAAGCCGCCTCGGAAATCTATTCCGGGACGGCTTCTTTAATGGTATTTTCCAGAAGAAAATTCCCAAAGACTATTTAGAGCTTGTTTGAATTTTCTCATTTTCGTTCTTTTCGATCCTTTTCCGCGCTTTTTTTCGCTGAAATTCGTTAAATAGAACCACTATTCGCCTTATCTCACCTCAAAAATCATCGAAAAATCCTTCGAAAACACCTTCGATGAGAAAATTCAAACAAGCTCTTATATCTTTGCGGCATGAAACAGGGAAGCAGGGTTTGATTTCCCGGACAGGCTTTGCAGGGAGTGTTTATTTTTCAGACCGGCCTCCATATCTGTTTACAAGGTTCGCGGGTGTGCTGACGTTACCGGTCGCACCGGCCTGCAAAGCCGCCACCAGCCTGTGCGTGGAACGGGAGCAAACCACAGAACAAAATACGACCGGTAGCACAAAACATAACTTCAGGAATTATGTATAATCTTCTTAAAGGCAAAAAAGGACTGATCTTCGGCGCGCTGAACGACCAGTCGATAGCGTGGAAAGTGGCCGAAAGGGCAGTGGAAGAGGGCGCACAGATAGTTCTCACAAATACAGCCGTGTCGATGCGCATGGGGACGATAGACCAACTGGCCCGGAAGTGCGGAACGATAGTCATCCCGGCAGACGCCACGTCGGTTGCAGATCTCGAGGCGCTGATAGACAAATCTATGGAATATTTCGGAGGCAAATTCGACTTTATCCTCCACTCGATAGGCATGTCGCCAAATGTGCGCAAAGGACGTACGTACGACGACCTGGATTACGATTTCCTGGCAAAGACTCTCGACATTTCGGCCATATCCTTCCATAAGGTAATACAGGTGGCCCGCAAGAAGGATGCCCTGAACCAGTGGGGGTCGATAGTTGCGCTTTCATATATCGCCGCACAGAGAACGCTCTACGGCTACAACGATATGGCCGACGCAAAGGCCCTGCTGGAATCGATAGCACGCAGTTTCGGATATATCTACGGCAGGGAAAAGAAGATACGCATCAACACCGTATCGCAGTCGCCGACACCTACGACAGCCGGAAGCGGAGTACTCGGGCTGGGCGATCTGATGGACTTCTCGGAGCGGATGTCACCGCTTGGTAACGCAACGGCGTTGGATTGCGCCGATTATGTACTGACACTGTTCAGCGACCTTACACGTAAAGTTACGATGCAGAATCTGTTCCATGACGGAGGATTCTCCAGCATGGGGATGAGCCGGCGAGCCATGAAAACATACGAAAAGGGGCTCGAAATACAATTCGACGATGTAAAGAAAAAATAGCGGCACGCCGGCACCGGCCTGTAAGAGTATGCCTGTGGTGCGTTAACATAACCGCTTACGTCCCAATTTCCCGCAGAAATTAAACAGACTCTTAGAAACTGTTTAAAATTTATTTGTCAAATTTCTTATGTGCTCTTTCGGGCGCTTTGTTTTGCACCACACTCGTTACATAGAGCACCGCTATGCTTCTCGTGCGGTGCAAAAAAATCATCCCGAACCGACGCTCGAAACATGAGCAGAGGTCGCTGGCGAACTATGCCATGTAAGGGGGGAGGAAAACGAGGTTAAACTGCTCATAATATTTTTTGAAAATAAAATTTAAACAGTTTCTTAGTGCTTCGATGTGGCCTCATATTGCAACTGTCGAATTTTTGATATATCATCAGTAATGCTCATATCCGGCCATTCCATGGCATATTAACACCAGAAGCCGTTCTGATCTTCCTTTGGGATGGAAGATCAGAACGGCTTCTGGTGTTAACCGCCACCGGCAAGTATTCCGCTGTCCCGAAAGACGAATGGATTATCCCCAAAGCGTTTACGGCACACTTGTTGGGGTTGCAAAAGCACCTTATATTTGTAATAAATAGATAAGAGTATGACATTGGAAGTTAAAGCGGCGCTGCAGATCGCCAAACCTGTTCATGAAGTCTTCGAAGCCATTGCAGATCCTGAACGGATGAGCAACTTTTTCATCGAGAGTGGCTCGGGGCGTATGGAGGACGGGAGAACCATTGTATGGAAATTCCCGGAGTTCGACGGTGAATTCCCGGTCAGGATCGGACGTGTCGAGCGTGACAAGTCAATTTCTTTCGAATGGGAAGGCCCGGAAGACAGGCCGTTGACAGTGGATATTACCCTCACGCCTGCGGGGGATGGTACCACGGTGGTGCGCATCGCCGAGCGGGGGATGGACCACGATGCCGCCGGGCTGGCCTGGCTGGTGGGCAACACCGAAGGGTGGGCCAACTTCCTGGCCTGCATGAAAGCGTGGCTCGAATATGGCATCCACCTGCGTGAGGGAGCGTTCGATTTTATGAAACAAGCGGAAAAATGATATGAAACAGGACAAAATTACCCCCTGCCTGTGGTTCGACGAGCAGGGCGAAGAGGCGGCACGGTTCTACGCTTCCATTTTCAAAAACGGCGAAGTCGGGAACATTACCCGTTACACCGAGGGAGGTATGATGCCCGCCGGGGGCGTGATGACCGTGCGCTTCGCAGTGGCAGGGCAGCAGTCCATAGCCTTGAATGGCGGGCCGTATTTCAAATTCACGCCCGCCGCCTCGTTCTTCGTGGGCTGCGAGAGTGCTATGGAATTAGACATCCTGTGGGACAAACTGATCGAGGGTGGACTCGCACTGATGGAGCGCGAGGCGATGCAGCCGTTCGAGCGCTACGGATGGCTACAGGATAAGTATGGATTGTCATGGCAACTGGGTGTGTGCGGATGCCCGCAGTACGTCACTCCGTTTCTGATGTTCACCGGCCCGGTCTACCGGAAGGCGGAAGAGGCGATTAAGTTCTGGTGTTCGGTGTTCAGTGACTCCGGGGTCAAAGACACCCTGCGTGCCGAAAAAGACAACCCTTACGGTCTGGCCGAAGGCGACATGGTACATGCCCGGTTCCGGCTGTTCAACCAGGACTTCATGGCGATGGACAGCGGCTATAACCATGGATTCAATTTCACGGAGGCGTTCTCGTTCTACGTGGAGTGCGCCACACAACAAGAGATCGACTATTATTGGAACGCACTTACGGTCGACGGTGGCGAGGAAAGCCAGTGCGGATGGTTGAAAGACAGATTCGGCCTGTCGTGGCAGATTGTTCCCGACTCGCTCGAACGCATGACAGACGGTAGCGACCCGGTTCGCACAAAATACGTGATGGATATGATGCTGAAAATGCACAAATTGGATATGGAGGCCCTGCAGCGGGCTTACAACGGAAATTTAAGTAATGTGAAATAATTATTGCGATATTATTTGAGACTTATTTCGAGATGGATTTTGATTTTTGAAAAAGGAGCTTGGCGGGCCAAGTGACTGATGAAAAAAACAAAAGACGCTCGAAAGAATCTCAAAAAATATTGA
>JAVBMJ010000019.1:0-13575 GCA_031552535.1 Rikenellaceae bacterium | reverse complement strand
CGGCTGAATCTTTCAACGCCAAAATCAAAGCTTTCAGGGCACAGTTCCGGGGTGTGCGGGACATCCCGTTCTTCATCTTTAGACTAGCCAAAATATTCGCCTGAATATTTCCATTGCTCCACCCGGTTTTTACATTGATCCGAAATCAGTGTACGGGCGACTATCGGCGATACAAATGGCGTAGGTACGATACCGCTATCCTCTTTTCTCGCAATGTTCAGGCAGTAGATTGCCGGGATTCTATCACTATCTACAACAAGGCGGCAGAGCTTGCACGATTCCCAAACAAGGCGTTTCTTCATAAGACCGGCAACATTGGCCCAATCCTCGACTACTTTGCAAACAAGACCCGATTAGAGGTTAAATTAGAGAACAAGCGAAAGATACAGAAAGAATTAGGCATCGTAAATACTGATTACCACTCCGTGATGAATTGTCCCAAAAACATCGTACTAGCTCAGTTTGACAAGGTGTTTGGCTCCGAGGTTCCTGCGATAAGCAAGATGGAAATTAATAATATCGTCGATTACGGGCTATGGTGTACTATCCGCTATCATCAATTTGACCTGCAGCGCATCGAGCAAGAAATCAAAGATATTAGGTTGTACGGCGACAAGACGAAAGGGGCGATGGTAAGCAGATGAAGAAGATAAAGGCAATGATGCAGGCTCATTTAAATCAAAATTATGCCGCTGATACTGTTATTGATGGCATAAGGGAGAAACTGAGATAAACCGGGGGAGACAAAATTATCACAACCTAATAATTTAAGACACGAGAAAATTAAATCCGGGCTTGGTCCCCGGTCTGGTCCTAATCTGTGGGCCCTCCGTTTATCTATATCACAGATAACCCTCTTTCCGTGCGAGAGATATCTCCCGGCAGGGACCACTAAATTCCGGACAGGATGCTCCAGAGGCCATTACAAGGGTATTTAGAGATATTTAAGTGGGCCCCCATTCGGTCCCCGGAAGAAAATTATTAAATAAAAATGCCGCAAGGAGTATCTCTCGCGGCATTTTTGGGTGTTAAATCGAGGTCTGAAGCGGATTCGAACCGCTGTACGAGGTTTTGCAGACCTCTGCCTAGCCACTCGGCCATCAGACCTTTTGTTAGCGAATTCGCCATTGCCGATATCGGCAATGGCAAGTAACCAAAGGGAACGCAAAAGTAATTATTTTTCTAATAAATGCAAAAATAAATCTAAATAAAACATGTTTTATGCTGTATATGACCGCAATCACAAACAAGATGCGGCAACACTCCACCGGTCAGGATCAATCGGGTTAAAGTTCGTTGACCCCGGGCCGGCCTTGACAGATTCTGGTATTTTGCCAATCCTCAAAAGTCTCATTACTCGCCGGTTTCCTCGGGAATTAACCCCAACTGAGGCATATATTCAATGGTAAATATTTATCGGGCCTCTTTTCTACTAAAATCCCGTCACATGGTGCCTCTATATTTATTGATTGTCACTGTATTCCATAGAAAACTTAACCCGTTTCCAAGAGTTGACATGCAAGACTGAAACGTGATGATTGCCCTGATGTAAATTTAGCGTGACAATAATTTGCTAAGAAACTGTTTAATTTTCCTGAGGGAAATAGTTGCGAATTATTTTTAGGGCTATTTTACGCGAAAATCGAGGCGCATAGTGGTGCTACGTGACGAGATTTTCGAGAAAAAGAGGCCAAAAAGAAACGATAAATAGTTTCCACAGGAAATTCAGACGGACTCTAAATGCGCAATGAGCCTGGGGGAATATCCATTACCGGCTGTAAGCTCACATAGAGAACCAGGCGGATTCTGGAGAGTATCAACTTGTTTATGACCGATTATGTCAATAATCCATATCAGTCTGATGCAGGACAGGATTTGAACCCGGCATTTGTGTAAAACCAACTCATACATTGAAGGCAAGCGACTAAATAACATCATATTAAAGTAGGGTATCATGTGTTTTATATTCCGCCGGTCCAATTCCGGGCAATACCTTCTATATGTGAGGCGATATAAAAGTGGGTTATTTTTTGGGGAACATATAAAAATACGGTACATTTGCACCCGGTCTGAGAGTTTATATTTTTATCTGGTAGTCAAAAAGTTCATTACCCTGTGCCCGGGACACGGGAAAGAGACATATATCAGAAGCAACGCCGGGTTATACATCGAACATTCGCATCAAACAGTGGAAATCAGGAATACAATATCAGTAATTTTTGCCGCATTATTCTGGTCGTTGCGCATACAGTGTGCAACAATTCCTGCATCGTCAGATCCTGTCATAACTTTCCGTCCGGGGAGCGACGTTCTGTATTCCGACTATAAATCGAACCGCTCCGATCTTAAACGGCTGGAAACGATTGTGACCCAATACGAGGATGTCATCCTTTCAGGGAATGGGCACATCCGGCTGGTTGCTTATATGGCACCGTCCGGCAAGGATAACCCGGTGGAGATAAACATGGCTGCCACCAGGGGGGCGGTTGTCCGTACTTACCTGTGCAAAAAATACCGGATGCTGACCAAATGGAATTTTACATTTTATATAGATTTCGACGCTTCGAAGGATAATTCACTGGAGGTCTCTTTCCATCATGGGCGCGTGGCCGCCGATGCTCCGGGCGACATATATTATTCGACGCGCAAGAACAGTCCGGATGCCATTCGCGCCGTGCTGTCGAGGTATGGGGTCCCATTCCTTCCTGCCGGAGGGATTACACCGTCGGAGTCTGCCGGAATTTCCGCCGGTTCCGTTCCGGTTGTCCGAAAGCCATCCGACGACGGACGGACCGCGGTGGCGATATATTACCGATGGGACAAATGGAAGCTCGACTCGCTCTACCTGTCGAACCCGCACAACCTGCGTATGCTCGACTCACTGCTGACTTCGGCGAGTGCCCGGCGCATCGACACGCTTACCATTGTCGCTTTTGCCTCGCCTGAAGGCGATTCGGTTTATAACAGGCGCCTCTCGGAGCGCAGGGCGGCAACCATACGCGACTACATTGCGGACCGCTATGGTGTCGATCCGGGAAAGATCGTCATGGCCGCCCGCGGAGAGAATTGGGAGGGGTTGGCCGGATTGGCCATGGACGACCATAACCTGCCTTCGAGAAATAAGGTGATCGATATACTGCGCTCGCCTGCGAGCGATGAACGGAAACAGGCCGCCATCACGCAACTCGACGGCGGGACTACCTACTACCGTTATATACTGCCTAATTATTACACCTACCTGCGGTTAGGGGCCATGGTATTCATGTCTTATGCTCCTCCGGAGACGTTGAGCGCCGGGTATGTTTTGCATGCACCCTTGCCGTCTTCTGTGGAGATTCCTTTTCATCCTTTTTATCCGCAGCAACTGCAACCGGCTCCCATTGCGGCAAAATATCCGCTTGCTATCAAAACCAACCTGCTTTACGACATGGTGGGTGCGCCCAATCTGGGTGTGGAATTCCCGTTGGGCGACTGTTGGTCGGTGGTGGTCGATGCGGCTTATGCTTACTGGCGTGCGGCCAGCCATCTCTATGCTCTGCAAACGCTGGAATACGGTGTTTCGGGCCGCTATTGGCTGCCTGTGAGCCGGCAGCGCAAACTGCGTAATCCCGAGTGGGATAAACCTCTCAGGGGGTGGAATTTCGGCATTTACGGACGTTACTGGCAGCGTTACGATGTGCAGTGGATCGACGGTTGCCAGGGCGACGGGTCGTGGTCGGCGGGTATCACGGCCGGATATGCTTTTCCTGTGGGGAGGAACCTTTCCTTGGAGGCGGGGCTTGGTGCGGGATATTTCTCCACCTCGCAATATCGTACCTACGACAGGCCGCTGTATGACAATGACGGGGATTACCATTTGATGTGGAGGGAAACAGGGATCTGGAGTGGATTAACGCTCACGAAGGTAAATTTTTCGCTCGTGTGGTTGATCGAAACAGGAAACGGAGGTGCGAAATGAGAATTCGCAACGGCATATTTGCGGTTATTGTTCTCATCACGACTGCGCTTTGCGGTTGTACCGAGCAGCGTGATCTGGACGTTATGCTGAGTCCGCAGATCAAGATAAAGTGCGACTGGAGCCGTGCCCGCCTGAATCCGGACATATGGACCGTTATGTTTTACGGCGACAATGCCGCCCATCCCCGCCAGTTTGTCATGGAGCGTCCGGTCGACACGTTGCAACTTTCGCCCGACAGCTATAAGACGCTTATTGTCAACGGCACGCTGGGCAGTGGCATCGACTATATCCGTTTCCGCGGCGTGGATAGTTACGATACGTTCGAGGCCTACGCTACCGTGAGCCAGATAAGGGACGATGGCGCTATTGTTGTGAACGAGCCCGACACGCTTGCCGGCACTGCTGTGCCGAAGATCATTGGCGGTGAAAATAAATTTACCACCAAATACGACAACGGGCACTTGCAGCCTGGCGAGTCCAGGTTCTATGTATCGGACTCGATAGAGTATGTCCCCTGCCGGCTGGTGTACCGAATAAAGGTGACCGTAACTGTTAATAATATCAACTACCTGCTCGCCTCGCGCAAAGTTACGGGCGAGGTCCAGGGCCTTTCCGGCGGGGTATTTGTCGCTTCGCGAATGCCCACTCACGAGCCGGTCATTTATTCTCTGATATTTACGAACAATAATCCCCCTTCGGCGACCGTTGGTAATGTCGAAACGGCTTTTGCCTCGTTCGGTCCTCCGCTCGATCTTACAGAGCAGCGAAATTACAAATTGGACCTGTTGTTCGTTCTTGTCAATAACCGGGGGTATAGGATAACCGCCGACGTGTCGAACCAGGTGGCCGGCATAGCAGCTAAGATCAAAGACCGCATCGACCGCGGGGTTTGTGATGCGGGCCTCGATCTGGAACTGAAGGTTACGGTTACGCTGCCCAATCCTACGCCTGACACGGGGGAGGTCGAGGTCGACCCGTGGGGCGACGACGAGTATGAGGATATTCCTTTGGGGTTATGACCCGGTACCGGCAAGTTTTATGTAATAAGGTAGTCCGGGAATAATGGCGAAGGAAACCCGGTGGAGTTTGAAGATGACCTGGTGAAATCCGAACGGCAGTGAATAAATCCGTGTAGAATCGAGAAGAGAACAGGATGAGGTTTCGGAGGGAGCCGGGTATAAGTAATATCGAATATTTATTTAACCTTTTTTTTTCTCTCCGGCATCTTTTTCACATCACTTCCCCGGTTTAGCCAGCTAAACATTCGGAAGCAACGCAAAAAAATATACCGGAGATAAAAAACAAAATACGGATAAATAAATTTCCTCCATTACTTAATTGTGGCGGAATACAAAAAATTGCAAGAGAGCCGGTAAGCAATCTGTGGAAAATCAGTGTGAAATTCTGGTGGCAATCTGTAGGAAATCGTGAAGAAACCATGGGAAACTGTAAGAAAACAAGGAGGAATAGAGAAAGAAACCGGATGGAATGAATGACGAAAGCCTGGAAAAATTGTGAAAAAACCATGGGAAATTGCAAGAAAATCAGGCGGAATAGAGAAAAAAACCGGATGGAATGACGACGAAAACATGGAAAAATTGTGAAAAAACTTGGAAAAAATGGTGAAAAAGACATAACACGCTTGTTTTGTGAAAAAAACGCATACTTTTGCGCCGTGAAATTTGCACAATTGGAATTAATTAATTATTAGATAACAAAACGGTTACTTAAAACATTTGAAAAATGAAGAAATCAATTCTTGCTTTTGCAACATTAGCTCTCGCCCTGTTGGCATCGAGCTGCTCCAAAGAGGAAATTATCGGCCAGAACGAAGGCCTCGCCACCTTTAAATTCCGCGTTTCGACAGGCCGGATCACCAAGAACAATGTCGGTGAAATTAACGCTATGGATGGCAAAACGGTAACTGTCTTTGTCAGGGACGCTACCACCGGCGCTGTGGCAACCGTGATCGACGGTGACGCTGGCGGCAATATCTCGATGTTTACCCTCACTTGGAATGAGAGCAGCAGTACTGCCACAACCACTCCGGCCAAGATATATATGCCGACCGATGCGTCTCTGGAGTTTGTAGCGTTCGCGCAGACCACCGACGCCGACGCCCTCCCCGATTTCATTGCGACGGGTACCGCTCCTAATATCACGCCTGCCTTCGGATACGACGGTACTAACCTTAGCATCACCGGTTTCGCAAGCCAGACAGCCAAGGAGGTCGTTTACGCTATCGCTCCTGTAACCATCACTTCGGGCACAGCCACTGTCGATTTCGCGTTCAACCACATCGTATCGCAGGTGATGTTCGCAGTAGACAAGTACGTCGACGATCCCCAGACTCCTACTATGACCCTGGATATGGTGATCACCGACCTCGATGTGGAGCAGGTGCCTGTAGCCGGCGACTTTTCCGGCACTGCCACAGCTGGCAGCTTCGACTTCACCACTGCTCCCAGCACCATCACATATGATGATTATGCTTTGGCCGACATGGACGTAGCAGGCAAAACCGCTAACATGAATTCGTCTACAGCAACTGCTTATACTTCAGCAAGCCATGATGCCGTGCTTACGAGGAATGAGGATTTTGCATCGTTCTTCGTTTTGCCGTGCGCTGTAACCGGAGCCAGCGGTCTTCCGGACGAGTCTGTCATTAATATCACGTACAATATAATGGAGGGGAACGTCGCGCTTGTCACCGGCAAGACCGCTACCATTAAGTTCAACTCTTTGACCAATATCGCTTCATGGGCCCCGGGCAAGAGGTATATCTACACATTCAAGCCTGCCGCATTCATCTCGACCCCGACTTTCACCATAACCATATCCTCTTGGGCTGATGAACTTGAGGATGAGATCGAAGGTTAACGATACGCTGCGCGCATAATATGGTAAGGAGTCTGTCCGGTTCTCTTTTTGGGAAACCGGGCAGGCTCTGTGCCGGATCTGCCAAATAGCGAAGTGCCTGATTTCTTGAAATATCAATACACTTATCTATGCGAGGCCGATAACCTCGCATAGGTGCTTAGAAAGGGGTGGGATGCCACAATTGATCATATATATTCTCGTATCGGCAGGTGTGGTGGCCGCATCGTATCTGTTCGGCCATTTAGCATTGTTCGCCGGTGATGACGACGGAGGGGGCCGGTTCGCCTACGCCTTCCGCCGTTTGTCTCTCGGACTTCTGCTGATCGTCACGCTCTATGCTGTGGCAAACTGCGGGGGAGTGACCGTTCTCGCAGGAGTTATACCGCTACTGTTTTTCGGGGTCCGCCCCAGGATGCCGCGTCCGGGCGGGATAAAAACGCCGCTTGCGGCGGTAATGCTCTTTGGCGGTGTGTTCGCGGCAATAGCCATACTGAAATATTTTGCGGGAAGCGACCTGGCCGGGAATATGTATTTGCTGAAGTTCGACCACTCGTTTTACGCCGCACTGGCGAACTATGTGGCAAACAGTGGTATAGAGTCCACAAATATCGACCTGATGTTTCCCGCCCTGCAAAGCCCCGCGATCTACCACTGGTTCGATGTGCATCTGTCGGCCATGCTGGGTCAAATAGCAGGAAACTACTACAACGCCAGGTTATTTATCACATTGCCCCTGCTGACAGCCACGGCAATGCTCGGGCTGGCCGCAATGATCGAACGGTATTGCACCCGGGCGGGTCTGAGGGCGATCCCCTGGCTCGCATGCCTCGTTTTTTGCATTTCGTACGATTTCGGCCCGTTCACATTCTACGACACCCCGGAGAAGGTATACGTAATGGTGTGCGTGATCGCGTGGACCGTTCTTTCGGAAAACAAGGCGCTCCCGCTGGTCATAGGCAGCCTGCTCGTCTCTTCGGCCGCCCCCGCACTCTTAACCGGCGCGTTTATAACGCTCGCTATCGGATTTGCCAAAGGGAGGCGCAGCAAAAAATATTGGAAGAACGTGGCTGTACTCGCGTCGGGAGGGCTCTGGTTTGTGGCATTCTACACATTGACCGCCAGGGAGAATCCTTACTTTACGAGCTACCTGACGATTCCGCAACAGATAGGACAGGCATTTTCGGAATTTTCGATACCAACGGCCAAAAAATTCGCACTGTCGTTCGTTGTCAAGATTGCTGTAAATTTCGCCATCTGCCTGTTATTGTTCGTGTTGCTTGCCAGGGAGGATAAAAAGCGCATCGCCCGATTGGTCGGGGAGAATGCCGCACTCTTTGTTGCCACAGTCACGGGATTGGCCTTCGCATGTACGTTATGGTTCGCACGCGACGCCCTGCAGTTGGCAGTCGAAGTGTGTATGCCTCTTGCATTTGCCGGGCAGGCGTTACTTCCAGCCATGTTGTTAACCGGCCATCGTCGTATTCTGGCAAAAATCGTAACCGCTGCGGTCCTCATTGCCGGGGTTGCAGTGATAATAGTCTGCGGAAGCGACTACCGGGGCCGTCCCGTGGACGGCGATTTTCTCCGCAAGGTGGCAGCCGTGGAAGGCCCTGTGGTATGGATAGACACAAATAACCGCAGGGAATCGGGTGATGAGATGGTACGCGACCCTAACTATATCGTCCCGTTTTCGACGGTCAGACGCCTGCGTAACGACTACTTCCCGGTAAGGCTCGACATTTACGATATCGCATACGATCCCAAGGAAATGCAGGACTATGCCGTGCTCGCCTCGATAGAGAATTCGACATTCTACCGGTGGGTGGAGTCGAACAAAATAAACCTTAACGAGTTGCGCGACGCCCAGACAAGATTTATCAAGGAGAACGGCATACATTATGTGATAACTCCGAGCGGCGACCCGTGGATGCGCGGCAGAGGTTTCAGGATCGAAGAAAGGACCATGCTGGAATCCAGGGGGTATACCCTTTACAGGATAAGTTACGATGAAGATCCCGTTCAATAAACCGTACATTTCGGGCTTAGAGTATAAGTATGTCGCCGAGGCTGTGAGGTTGGGGAAGCTTTCGTCGGCAGGTCATTTCACATGCCTGTGTAACGGGCACTTCGAAAGAACGCATAGTTTCAAGCGGGCCCTGATGACTCCCAATTGCACCTCGGCGCTGGAAATGGCCGCAATGCTTTGCGGCGTACGTTGTGGCGACCAGGTTATAGTGCCATCCTATACGTTCGTATCGACGGCGCTCGCTTTCGCCAAGTTCGGTGCCGAGATACGTTTTGCCGACTCTCTCGCCGGACATCCCAATATGGACGTCTCGCAGATCGAAGCGCTCATAACTCCCAAAACAAAAGTCATTGTTGCGGTGCACTACAACGGCGTGAGGTGTGACATGGAACGCCTTTGCGCTCTTGCCCGCAAGTACGGGCTATATGTAGTGGAAGATGCAGCGCACGGCGTAACGTCGCCCGAACTGGGATATTACGGCGATCTGGCCTGCTACTCGTTTCACGAAACCAAGAACATACATTGCGGCGAAGGCGGACTTCTGGGAATAAACAATCCCGATATGGTCGCCCGGGCCGAAAAACTGTGGATGAAGGGGACTAACCGCCTCGATTTTGAGCGCGGAAAAGCTCTATGCTACGAATGGACGGATACGGGAGGCGCATACGCCATCCCCGAGTTGGGTGCGGCATTCCTTTGGGGACAGCTCCAGGCTACCGGAGATATCGTTTCCAGGCGATGCGATCAGTGGACCCGTTATTTCATTAATTTACAAGGAATCTCGCCGTGGCTGCCGTCCGCCCGGGGCAGCAGCCATATCTTCTACCTCGTATGCCGCGACCGTGACGACCGTGACAGTCTTATCGCCCATCTGTCGACCAACGGCATCCATGCCCCGTTCCACTACCACTCCCTGCACCTGAGCCCTTTCGGGCAGCGGTTCGCCGACGGCAGGGAACTGCCACGTTCGGTACGTTTCTCGGAATGCCTGCTGCGCCTGCCCCTGTTCCATGAACTTACCGACGAGCTGATCGACCATGTGTCGGAATTGATAATACAATGGGATACATCTATATCATAGGAATCTTTGTCTTCTCCGCTTATGCCCAGGTAGTCGGCAAATGGAGGATCAACGACCTGGGGTGGAGCCTGGCCGAGGGAGGCTTGTGGAGTAAGGCATGGTCGTATCTGGGGTTGCTGTTCGACCCGGTGATGCTGACCTGTGTGGCCTCCACTACAGCCGCATCGTTCTGTTGGAATATGGCTGTCAGCAAGATGAATCTGACGACTGTGCTCCCTTTCTCCGCCTCTATTCCTGTTTTTGTCTTTTTTTTAGGTATCTTTGCCTTGGGTGAAACATTTACTCCGGGCAAGTTGATAGGATTACTTTTGGCCATTGCGGGTGTGATCGTCGCCATAAAATTCTGAATTTGTGATCTCTGTGGTTTCACCGGTCTATATGGCCGGAAATATTGTCGCTGAATTGGTGCGCAGGCTTACCGTGGTACTCGCTCCGTTGGACGGGTATGAGATCATTCTGATTGACGATCACTCCGGCGACAACTCATGGGAGCAGATCAGAGCCATGCAGGGAGTCACGGCGTTACGTAATGAACGTAACATAGGCCAGCATGCCACCATACGGCGCGGCGTGGAACTCGCCCGTGGTCAATGGACGGTGGTGATGGATTGCGATCTGCAGGACAACCCGGTGGAAATACCACGTCTCTATGCAAAAGCTCTCGAAGGCTACGATATCGTCTACGCCCGCCGGTGCAATATCCGGCAGACCCGGTTGCGCCGTCTCTTTGCGGTGATATTTCATAAGCTATATTCGTTGCGTAAGGGCGTTAGGACCGATCCGGCCATCGCCAACTTCGCCATCTACCGCAAAGGGTACTATGGCCGCAGCGATTGCCGCATAGCCGTGATCGACGTGGAACATTGTCCGCGATATGCAGGCCGGTCGAGTTATACGCTGTGGAAATTGATAAAACTATTTTTCAGGTTATTACGATGACATACAACCCTTTTTCCCTTGCTGGCAAGACGGTCCTGGTTACGGGAGCCTCGTCGGGCATAGGCCATGCAACGGCTGTCGAATGTTCGCGAATGGGCGCACGGCTGTGCATCACGGGACGCGACGCAGGCCGGCTCGACGAAACGTTCCGGGCTCTTGAAGGCGAGGGGCATCTTCAACTTACGGCCGACCTTACCGACGAGCGGCAGATTGCGGACCTGGTAGCCCGGCTACCCATGCTCGACGGGGTGGTGCATGCGGCGGGAATAACGCGGTTCATGCCGGTAAAGCATATAGGGATGGATGATATCCGCGAGATATTTGACACTAATTTTAATGCGATAGTCCTGCTCAATGGCCAACTTCTCAATGCCAAACGGCTGAATGCGGGGATTTCTTTCGTTTTCATTTCATCGCTGATGCATATTACCAATTCCGTTCCCGGCTATACGCTCTATTCTTCTTCCAAGGGAGCGTTGATCTGTGCGTCAAAGGTGTTGGCACTCGAATTATCCTCCCTCAAAGGCCGTTCTAATATTATATCGCCTGCAGCGACCGATACTCCAATGGTGGAACCTTATGAGGATTATCTCGAAAAAGACAATGCCCGCTACCCGTTGGGGTACGGCAAGCCCGAAGATGTGGCGTGGGCTTGTATCTATCTGCTTTCGGATGCGGCCCGATGGGTTACGCGCAGCGAGTTTGTCATACACGGGGGCCTTGTATGACAAATAAGCCGAATCCCGAAATAGAGTTGATCCCCCTTACCGGGGATGATCTCGAAATTGTCCGCCAGTGGCGCAATTCGGAGCCTGTCCGCAAACAAATGGAGTTCCAGGAGGAGATAACTCCTGAAATGCAGCGCGAATGGTTCGAGTCGATGAGTGCCGGGCATAATTACTATGCTGTCATTGTTTACAAGGGTAAAAAGATAGGGGTCTCGAATATAAAAAACCTGGACGACACGGGAAAGACAGGGGAGAGCGGTATCTTTATCGCCGATCCGGATTGCCTCGACACCACGGTTCCGGTGCAGGTGTCCCTGTACGGTACGGACTTCTGCTTCGAGGAGTTGGGGATGGAAAGAATTTACGCAAAAATAGCCGGTGATAACGTCAAGGCCCGGCGACTGGTCACCGCCTTGGGTTACGAGCCCGTCGATGAGGCGACCCCTGGGCGCTTCAGGCATTATGTGCTGACAAAAGAGTCGTATTACAAGCATCGTGAACATTTAATGGATTTATTATATGGAACTGAATGATTTCACCCGCGTCGCAGCATCCGCGTTCGAAAACGGGCAAAGTATTACTCCCCAGACACGTTTCAGGGATAACGACGAATGGTGCTCGATAGTGGCCATGACGCTTATCGCAATGGTGCGCAAGGCGTACAAGGTCACGCTCAAGCCCGAGGATCTGCGTAGCAGCCAGACTATCGGGGATTTGTATAATATCGTAAAAAACAGGTAGTGGCACTTTTCGAGATTCTGTCCGTACGCATCGACGGCATCGCGGCATGCGTTCCTGCGCTTGTCCGCGA
Organism: Rikenellaceae bacterium; assembly: GCA_031552535.1. Lineage (GTDB taxonomy): Bacteria > Bacteroidota > Bacteroidia > Bacteroidales > Rikenellaceae > JAVBMJ01. The sequence goes on along the minus strand of JAVBMJ010000019.1, from coordinate 1,152 downwards.
ATACGGCGATGTGAGTCACCTGTTGGATGAAAAGCAATACGCCCAATTTGCGAAAGCCACAGGCGTGGAAGTAGCGAGAAAGGCGTCGGCCGGCATAACGACGTCGGACCACTGTTTTGCCGCCTCGGAACGCCTGTTGCAGGATATGGATATTCCCAAAGACGAGATCGACCTGCTGGTGTTCGTTTCCCAGTCGCCAGATTACATTATTCCGATGACTTCCTGCCTGTTGCAGGATCGCCTGGGTCTTAGTAGCCGGTGCGTCGCCTTCGACGTTACGTCGGGCTGTTCGGGATATGTCCAGGGATTGAGCATCGCCGCTTCGATGCTTTCCGGAGGCAGGTTGCGTCGCGCCCTTTTGCTGTCGGGCGACGCCAATTTAGCACAGCTCTCCAAAAACGACAAGACGACATGGCCTCTTTTCGGCGCAGCAGGATCGGCGACGCTGCTCTCTTTCGACCCCCAGGCTTCGCCCCTGTTTTTCGAACAGGGGACCGACGGCAGTGGGGCCGAGGCCATCATGATACGCGACGGAGGCGCCCGTCATCCGGTTACGGAAGAGTCGCTGCGGGAGGTGCGGATAGCCGAGGGAGTGGCCCGCAAAAACACCCAGGTGGCCATGAACGGCGAGGAGGTGTTCTCGTTCGCAATATCCGAGGTCCCGGACAGTGTAGAGCGTCTCTATGGCCATTTCGGACTGAATATGGAGAATACCGATTATTTCGTATTCCACCAAGCCAATAAGATGATCCTCGAAACGATAGCCAACATCCTTGATATTCCGGTCGGGAAAGTTCCAATGTCGTTGAAAAATTTCGGCAACACCTCTTCGGCATCTATACCGCTGACCATTGTTACCGAATTGGGCGGTATTTCAAAACCTTCAGCCATGTGTTTTTGCGGTTTCGGAGTGGGGCTTTCGTGGGCGAGCTGTTACTTCGAAACGGAGCGCATATGGTGTTCACCGCTGGTGGAGATCTGACCTGCCGACAGGACCGTATGTGGAAACGCTAAGAGTCTGTCTAAATTTCCTATGGAAAGTATTATAAGTTCTTCCGGGCCGCTTTCCAGCGTGAAAATCTCGTTACATAGGGCACCGCTATGCGCCTTGATTTTCACACAGAAATCGTCACCGGAATATCATTAAATCTT
>JAVBMJ010000092.1:0-6317 GCA_031552535.1 Rikenellaceae bacterium | reverse complement strand
GCCGTAAAACGCCCCGCAAGAAATCATGAACTTTTTTGAAAGTCCCATCCCGGCTCCATTTGCGGAAATAGTAGTATACCGACTGCCATGGAGGAAAACTATCGGGGAGCATACGCCATTGACATCCAGTCTTTAACAGATAGAAAATGGCATCAAAAACATCTTTCAATGAACGTTTGCGCTTGCGCCGCTCGCCAATTATGCCTAATATTGTGGCGTATTGATTGTCAGTCAGATTGCTCGAATATATCTTGCTCATTCTTTATGTGTCTGGTAATCATAAAGATACAAAATGCATTTGACGATCCGCTGATAATCAATTATTTATATCATTAAATTTCAAAACAACCTCTAAATTTCCTGTGGAAAATATTTGTCGTTTCTTTTTGGCCTCTTTTCCCTGAAAATCCCGTTACATAGCCCCGCTATGCTCCTCGATGTTTGTAAAAAATAGCCCTGAAAATAAAATATAATGCTGTTAGAGGTCAAGGCCGGCAGTCCGCCGCCACCATGCGGCGGGCTGCAACTCACAGGGGGCTCCTACTGGCCCTCCGCCGGCGGCAGACTGTAAGTGCGAACGGGTGAATAACAGCGATATAGTGACAGATATCTAAATGCACAACGTTTTACGAATATTTCTCAAAACGAAATTTGACCATCTGAGAATCGCGTATTTTAGATTTTTTCGGGAGTCCGAATAAAAAGAGCCTGTCTCGTCAATTTGAAACACATGGGTGTGTATTCCTCTTAGCGGTATGTTCGACCTTATCGGATTCAGGGTCGGCAGTTTTGCGTATTAAGCGACAGCTTGTAAAAAACAGGCGATTCTTACAATTATTTATTCTACCTTTGCGGAAATTTACGTATATCAAAAATACGCGAACAAAGATGGAGCAGGATTTTGATAAAGACGGCATCGTGATACAGGAAATGCCCGAAACAGCATCATGTGCAAAAGAAAAAAAAACAGGATTCCTGAGACGTATTTATGACTGGATGCTTGGATGGGCCGACTCGCGATGGAGCGCCACGGCATTATTTATATTTGCATTTGCCGAGTCGAGTTTTTTCCCTATTCCTCCGGATGTTCTATTGATCGCTCTCTGTCTTGGCATACCAAAACGTTCATTCCGCTATGCAGCCATATGCACCATTGCGTCGGTTATGGGGGCCATGGCAGGTTATGCGCTGGGCCATTATCTTTGGGTCACACCGGCAGGCGAATTCACGGTGATAGCGGATTTTTTCTTCAACGTGATACCCGGTTTCACGGTCGACCAGTATGAGGCTATCCGCGGATTGTACCAGCAATATAATTTCTGGATAGTATTCACGGCAGGATTTACTCCCCTACCCTATAAACTTATAACGATTACAGGAGGTGTATTCCAGATAAATTTTGTGATGTTCCTGGTAGCTTCGATCATAAGCCGGGGGATGAGGTTTTTCATGGTTTCATGGCTGTTGTGGCGCTTCGGGACTCCGATGAAAGCGTTCATAGACAAATATTTCAACCTGTTGGCGATAGCATTCACCGTGTTGTTGATCGGATCGTTTGTAGCTGTAAAATACCTGTTGTAAGATGCGTCATTACGGACTGATCGGATTTCCTCTCGGGCACTCGTTTTCGGAGCGTTACTTCAATGGTAAATTTAATTATGAGGGCATAGAGGGGTGCGAATATCGTAATTTTGAATTGGACACGGTAGACCTGTTGCCTGAGCTCCTGGCAGCAAACCCGCTATTGAAGGGACTGAATGTAACTATACCATACAAAGAGCAGGTGATGCCGTTGCTCGACGTCATAGATCCGGTGGCTCGTGAAGTGGGCGCCGTGAATTGTATCGCTATAAGTAATAATAGTAAACTGCACGGATACAACACCGATGTCTACGGGTTTCGCAAGTCGTTGACGGCTTTTATCGGCGGAGATCGCCCGAGGGCTATTATTCTGGGGACTGGTGGTGTGTCGAAAGCGGTCAGGTATGTATTGCGGGAGATGGGCATTGATTTTACCGTTGTGTCGAGGTACGGATCGGAAGACGCTATCTCTTATGACGACATCGACCGGGGAACGATGCAGACCCACACACTTATAATCAACACTACGCCTTTGGGAACTCACCCCAACATAGACACCGCCCCGCAACTGCCGTACCAGCATATCGACGAGCGGCATTGCTTTTTCGATGTGGTCTACAATCCGCCCGTCTCGAAGTTTCTTAGGCTGGGAGCCGAACATGGCGCTTCGATATGCAATGGTTATGAGATGCTTGTGGGGCAGGCCGAGAAGTCGTGGGAGATATGGGAGGAGTACTACCAGGCTGAGATGGCGGGGAAGTAGCTCCCGTCCGAACGCGCTCATGTGATTCGGCGTTTACTATGGAGATATGTCAAACATATAAATAATTATCACAGTGGATATTTTTGAAAGAATCGAACGTAATGCCGGTGGCCCTATCGGCATGTACCAGAAATTGAGCCATGGTTATTTCTCTTTCCCGAAGCTCGAAGGTGAGATAGGTCCAAGGATGAAATTCCGTGGACGCGATGTGTTGAACTGGAGCCTTAACAATTACCTGGGGTTGGCGAACCATCCGGAGGTACGCAAGGCCGATGCCGAGGGTGCGGCGCAGTTTGGGATGGCGGCTCCGATGGGTGCACGCATGATGAGTGGTCAGACAAAGTGGCACGAACAACTGGAGCGCGAATTGGCGGCTTTTGTCGGGAAACCCGATGCTTTCCTGCTGAATTTCGGCTATCAGGGCATGCTGTCTATAATAGACTGCCTGTTGACGCGTCACGATGTGGTGGTATACGACTCTGAAGCCCACGCCTGCATTATCGACGGATTGAGGATGCATACGGGCAAGAGGTTTGTCTACCCCCACAACGACATGGTGAGCTGCCGCAAGCAATTGGAGCGCGCCACAAAGCTGGCGGCGGAGACCGGCGGCGGGATACTTGTGATAACGGAAGGTGTTTTCGGGATGAAAGGTGATCTGGGTAATCTCAGGGAGATAGTGGAGATGAAAAAAGATTTCAACTTCCGCCTGCTTGTAGACGATGCTCACGGATTCGGAACCATGGGTGCTAACGGCCAAGGTACGGCCGAACATTTCGGGGTTATCGACGGGGTGGATGTGCTTTTCAACACCTTCGCCAAATCGATGGCCGGGATAGGTGCTTTTGTGGCATCGGAGAAATATATTATAGATTTCCTGCGCTACAACATGCGTTCGCAGACCTATGCCAAGTCGCTTCCCATGCCGATGGTTATCGGAGCGTTGAAAAGGCTCGAACTGATAAGGACCCAGCCCGAATTGAGGACCAAACTTTGGACCATCGTCGACGCCCTGCAGAAAGGGTTCCGCGACAGGGGTTTCAATATCGGAGTCACCCAGTCGCCCGTAACGCCGGTCTATATGAAGGGTGGCGTTGAAGAGGCTACGAATATCGTGGTCGATCTGCGCGAGAACTACAACCTGTTCTGCTCGGTGGTGGTTTATCCGGTTATACCCAAGGGCGAGATCATCCTGCGGATCATCCCCACCGCGGTACATACATTGGAGGATGTCGAGTATACATTGAAGTGCTTCGACGCCTGCCGTGGCAAACTCGAATCGGGTGCATACTGCAAGCCGGTGCCCGATATGTCTGAAAAATAGAGCCGGGACGATAATGCTGACAATGCGGAAGTTGGAGTGAAATCCGGCTTCCGCGTTTTTTATAATCGCCATAAAACGCGTATTTTTTTATCAGTAATGTAACTTTAAGACTCTAAAGTTCGTCATACAAGCAAATAACACCCGAGAATGACTACCAAAGATTACAACGACTGTGTGGATGGCTGTGCCGACGGGCTCTACCGTTTTATGCTGAAGGGCATACGCGATAAGGAAAAAGCCCGGGACCTGGTGCAGGATGCGTTCGAAAAATTATGGATAAAACATGGGGAAATAGAGCGGGAGAAAGCTAAATCATATCTTTTTACCGTAGCTCACCACGCTATGATCGACCTGATCCGCAAGGACAAACGCAACGGGGATATTGGCGAAACAGCAGTAAAGGCACTGAGTCACACACAACAATACTCCGACCTGAACGAAGCGATGCACATGGCTATAGAACACCTCTCGCACGAACAGCGCGCCGTTTTGCTGCTCAGGGACTATGAAGGTTACAGCTATGCGGAGATAGGAGATATAACGGGGTTGAACGAATCACAGGTGAAAGTGTATATCTACAGGGCGCGGATGTTTATGAGGGATTATATAGGTTCGATGGAACGGGTTATATAATAGGACGACGATGAAAGAGATCAACGAAAATATGGAACAGTTGGAAAATGATTTCAAACTGGAGGTCTGCGAGGAACTCTTCCCGCATTGCGAGATGCTTAAGCGTTCCGTGATGGAGGGTTTTGAGGCCAGTATGTGGGAAGAGCAGTGTATCGCCGCCGCCGAGGGTGATTTAACTGAAAATCATTTAACTGTAAGCGACAAAGATTTTATTGAGGCAACGGTTTTCTACCGGGGGCTTCGTTTGAAAGCCGATCCCGAGGAGATATTCGAAGCAAAAAGTTCATTGAAACACCGCCCTGTATTCAGGCCGGTGGCAATATGGCTGGGCGTTGCGGTCGCCGCCGCAGTGGCCGTCATAGTAACGATACCGCTATTTACTCCCGACATAGACAGAGGGCCCGCTATCGCCGCGATCCAACCCCTACCCTCGCATGCAGAAATAAACGCGGGACAGGTTATACAAAATCAAGCCGACCGGAACCAGGCCCCGGAAACGAATATCAATAAGCCGGCAAATAGGACCGTGACAAGATCTTTGAGCGTATCAATAATCTCCGGAGTGGAACATCTTTCTGTAGATCAGATGACAAATGAGGATTCAATGGAGGAATTTTCGCCCCCACCACTCATAGCCCAGGGGCATCAGCTGTTGGCAGAAGCTACCAAGCCCGCATTCAATGATATGCTGCTCGTCACGCAACCAGAGACACGGAGTGCGGAAACAGTTGCGGTGATGCCGCAGAACGATGATACAGAGACGGAAGAACGGGGATCGATATTGCGAAATCTGGCCCAGACAGTAGGATTTGCCAAAGCGGATCCCAGGGTCAAACCCGGCAATATCAAACCGCTGGAAAGACTGTCGGAAAAAGGCATCGTAAAACTCAACACCTTACTGTCCAAAGAGACAGTGGTAGTAAAGGAATACGACGATAACGGAAAATTGACATATTACGCCGTACAGTCCGGCACGCTCAGTTTCAGCCGCAGCTATTGATCACAATAACAACAACTAAAATAAACAACTATCATGAAGACAAAATTCATTCTGCCAGCAGTAATTATGGCGTTCGCCGGCACTGCATCGTTCGCCCAAAACCAAGTTCAGGTAATAACCAATCCTGCCGATACGACGATCATTATCGAGTCGGACAAAGAGAAAACCGTTATAGTGGAGGAGAGTGACGAAGGCTGGAAGGAGATAACGATCTTCGACAAGGAGAAGAAAAAGGATAACAAATCTGCGAAGTGGACTATGGGATTCGATATCGGTTACAACACCTACGGCAGCCGTAATATCTTTACAGGAACCGACGGCGGTGACGACTTCCTTAACCTGAACACTTCAAAATCGGTAAACGTGGCGTTTTATCCTGTCCTGGGAAGCATCAGACTGACCAAAACACGCCTTTTGTGCCTCGAATCCGGTATGGGTGTGGTGTGTAGCAATTACCGGTTCGAGGATGGATGGACAATTGCCAACGTCGACGGAGTCACGGTTGCCTCTGACAAATACCGTGAGGGGGGGGAAAGCCAGGTCTCAAAGTCGAAACTCACGACATCCTATGGGACGGTGCCATTGATGTTGCGCCTCAATATCCCTGTGGGAGGCAGATATGACCGCATATATGTAAGCGCCGGAGTTGTAGGCGGCCTGAAACTCAGTTCGCACACAAAGGTCAAATATTCTTCCGGAGGAGCCAAAGAAAAGGACGAGGATTCTTTCAACCTCAACCTTGTTAAATACGATCTCGCGTTCCGTGCCGGATATGAAAACGTGGGGGTGTATTTCAACTACCAGATGACGCCGATGTTCGAGAAAAACAAAGGGCCCAAACTCTACCCATATGCCATAGGTGTATCGTTGACTTTGTAGGACCGGAGAAATTTCGGGCGGCCATGCGTGCTAATATTCTGTATAAATTTACATCGGGAAAATAGACAGACTCTTAGCACGCCAGGCCCGAATAGGTCGGAGAAGGGTATGTTGCCTCGATAAACAGGCTCAACCTT
>JAVBMJ010000062.1:0-33387 GCA_031552535.1 Rikenellaceae bacterium | reverse complement strand
ATGCGAATTAAGAGTTAAACACGAGTTTTTTCAAAAATACAGCAGCGAGTTTACTGAAAATATGCACAATCAATCCATTCGTCGATCTGACCTTTGATGCTCTTTGAATATCTGTTTTTTCTAACAACCATGCGAATAGCGCTTCGACAGGTTGCCTGATTGCCGATACGGCTCGTGAAAACAGGTCGTCGGCCGCCTTGCTCATTTGTTTGAGTACTTCGGGTGCGCCACGCGGGTATTTTACGGGCGAGAGTAGTTCTGTTCCTCGCTCGGCCATAGCTTGCTGCATGACGCGATCCTGATACGCTTTATCGGCGAAGAACACCCGTCCGGGCAATTCACTCCAGTTGTCACGCAGTACGTTCAGGTCATTCTCCGAGGCCGGGGTAAGAATCAACCCTTCCGGTACGGGCAACCCTCCAGCCACACGCCGGGCCATCATGTGCAGTTTAACGCCGTAATAAAAGATCGATTTGGTGGAGCAGTAGCCTTTGTCGACGATCTCCCCTGCAACCTTGCCGGTACGCTTGGCAGAGCAGGTGATAATCGGCATCGAATCGACAAGGGCAACGATGTTCGAGGCCTGCTCAGGGGCATACTGTTCAGTCAATATGCCCAACAGCCTGCGAAAAGCCTCGCCCAGATGGTTAACACGCATCACGAAAGCGGCATACGAGGGCAGTAACGGAAACCAAGAGCGTAGCCAACGGTCGGTGAACGAGTATATCTCATTGATGGTAAGACGCTTTTCGTAAGCTATGTTGTAGAGCATGATCGTCATCACTTCCTGGTCGGTAAAAGCCGGTTGGCGGTTGTTGGAAAAACGTTGTACGCAATATTTTAACTCTTTTTCATATGCTTCGCACACGAACAAGTAAATTTTTACTAAATTTGAGTGGTTATCCATTGGTTTAGGTTGTTAGATAATGATCGGTCAAAATCACATCTAAGATACTAAAAACCAGTCGGATAACCTATTTTTTTGATGGCTCTTTTACTCGATATTCAGACTTTTTTAACTCTTAATTCGCATTAATACGTAAAAAGCCGGGAAAATAACTTTTCCCGGCTACTTTATGCTTGTCATAGATCGATGCTATACCCGGCTATGGGCTATCCGCGCAGGATTTCCCCTATCGCCGTCAGCTCCTGCTCCGAGAAGGTGCGGTTGCCGAGGGCGCCGAGATTGTCGCGCAACTGAGCCTGCGAACTCACCCCGATGAGCACCGAAGTGACCCGCTCGTCGTAAAGTTGCCATGCGACGGCCATCTGTGCAAGGCTCTGGCCTCGCATGCGGGCTATTTCATTGAGCAACCTGACTTTAGGCAGATTCACCTCAACCTCTTCCCTTGTCAGCGAAAAATCGCGTGCTCCGCGCGATCCTCCGGGAATACCGTTCAGATACTTGTCGCTCAATTGACCCTGCGCCAATGGCGAAAATGAAACACATCCTACGCCGTTTTTGGCATGAACTCCGAAAAGCGAGTCGCCGGTTTCGGTCACAAGCATTGAATATTTGATCTGGTGCGCAAGGCACGGAGTACCCAGTTTTTTGAGTATGGCTACAGCTTTCGCGAACTGGTCCGCCGGATAGTTCGACAAAGCGGCATAGAGCGCCCGGCCCGACCGTACGATATAATCCAATGCGCCCATGGTCTCTTCGAGCGGAGTGGCTGGATCGTAACGGTGTGAGTAAAAAATATCGACATAATCGAGCCCCAGTCGCCTAAGACTCTGGTCGCAGCTGGCTACAAGGTACTTACGTGAAGCCCAATCGCCGTAAGGACCGTCCCACATAGTGTATCCGGCTTTGGTCGCAACTATTATCTCGTCACGGTACGGTTTGAAATTCTCGGCAAAGATACGGCCGAAAATCTCCTCGGCGCTGCCCGGGGGAGGACCGTAGTTATTTGCCAGGTCGAAGTAGGTGATCCCGCTGTCGAAGGCTTCGTGCAATATGCTGCGGCTTCGGCCAAAGCTCTCGCCGGCTCCGAAATTTTGCCACAAGCCCAAGGATATAGCCGGGAGCAACAACCCGGACTTGCCGCAACGGCGGTATTCCATAGCCCCGTAGCGCTCTTTTGATGGTGAATAGTTCATGTTATTGTCGTTTTAGGTTTCATGCAAAAACACCATTCCCCCGCCATTCATCCTCTCCGCGGCGCCATGAAATTCCCGGTCCGCATCCCCTCTGTGTAGCCGCAGCATGGAGACGTGCTGCAAAACCGCGCCGTCAATCCATTTTCAGCACCGCCAGGAACGCCTCCTGCGGCACCTCGACATTACCTACCTGGCGCATGCGCTTCTTACCTTTCTTCTGTTTCTCCAGCAGTTTGCGCTTCCGTGAAATGTCGCCGCCGTAGCACTTCGCCGTAACGTCCTTGCGGACAGCCTTCACCGTTTCGCGGGCTATGATCTTGGCCCCTATCGCCGCCTGTATAGCTATGTCGAATTGCTGGCGCGGGATCAGTTCCTTGAGTTTTTCGCACATCTTGCGCCCGAAATCGTAGGCGTGCTCATGATAAATGAGCGACGACAGGGCGTCGACCTGCTCGCCGTTGAGCAATATGTCGAGTTTGGCGAGCTTACTCTCCTTATATCCCGTCTGGTGGTAATCAAAGGAGGCGTACCCGCGCGAGATACTTTTTAATTTATCATAGAAGTCGAAAACGATCTCCGACAACGGCATGTCGAAATTGACCTCCACACGGTCCTGCGTGATAAAGACCTGGTTCTTCAATATGCCGCGCTTGTCGATACACAGCTTCATCACATTACCCAGATAGTCCGACTTGGTTATGATCTGGGCGAGGATATAGGGTTCCTCGATCTGCTTCACATGGGTGGGCTCAGGCAGGCCCGACGGGTTGTGTACATCGAGGACCTCCCCGCGCACCGTGTGCACTTTATACGAAACGTTGGGCACTGTCGTAATGACATCCATGTCGAATTCGCGGTAAAGCCTCTCCTGTATGATCTCCATGTGGAGCAGCCCGAGGAAACCGCACCGGAAGCCGAAACCCAGCGCCAGCGAACTTTCGGGTTCGAAAGTCAGCGAGGCGTCGTTGAGGCGCAGCTTGTCGAGAGAGGCGCGCAGGTCCTCGTAATCGTCGGAGTCCACCGGATACAATCCGGCGAAGACCATGGGCTTCACATCCTCGAAGCCGGCGATGGCGTTCCCGCACGGCCGGGCTATATGTGTTATAGTGTCGCCGACCTTGACGTCGACAGCCGTCTTGATCCCCGAGATGATATATCCCACGTCGCCGGCCTCTATCCCGTCGCGCGGACTGAGCTTGAGCTTAAGCACTCCAACCTCGTCGGCGGCATACTCGCTGCCCGTATTGAAGAACTTAACCGGGTCTCCCTTGTGCAATGTTCCGTTGAAAACCCTGAAATAAGCTATTATACCACGGAAGGGGTTGAATACCGAGTCGAAGATCAGTGCCTGCAACGGAGCCGCCGGATCGCCCTGCGGGGCGGGAATACGGTCTACTATCGCTTCCAGGATCGCGTCGACCCCCTGTCCGGTTTTGCCCGACGCTTCGAGTATCTCTTCGCGGCGGCATCCCAGCAGGTCGACCACCTGGTCCTTGACCTCCTCTACCATGGCCGCATCCATGTCGATCTTGTTCAACACCGGAATGATCTCCAGGTCGTGTCCCAATGCAAGGTAAAGGTTCGATATGGTTTGGGCCTGTATGCCCTGTGTGGCGTCGACTATCAACAGCGCCCCCTCGCACGAAGCTATGGCGCGCGACACCTCGTAGGAAAAGTCGACGTGCCCCGGGGTGTCTATAAGGTTGAGTATATATGTTTCGCCGTCGCGCACGTATTCCATCTGTATGGCGTGGCTCTTTATCGTGATGCCCTTCTCCCTTTCGAGATCCATGCTGTCGAGCACCTGCGCCTGCAACTCGCGTTCCGAGACGGTCTTAGTGGTTTCCAACAACCTGTCGGCCAGGGTGCTTTTCCCGTGGTCGATATGGGCGATGATGCAAAAGTTGCGTATATTTTTCATTAATGCCTTTTAAGTCCTCCAAAACTGTGCAAAGTTAACTAATTTTGTGGCACCATAAAAAAGCGCCGATGAAAACCGTCACAAAATACGCCTCGCTCGTAAAATTTTCACACACGATATTCGCCCTTCCGTTTGCGTTGACATCTTATGTTTATGCTTTGGTAAGCACCGGGACCCCTTTTGAATGGTTGTTGCTCGCGAAAATACTTGTATGCATGGTCGCGGCGCGCAACGCCGCGATGGGCTTCAACCGTTGGGCCGACCGCCGTATCGACGCCGCAAATCCGCGTACAGCCGGGCGCGAGATCCCCGCGGGTAAAATAACGCCGCGTGCGGCCCTGACATTTGTTATCGTCAACTCAGTCGTATTTATTGTCGCAGCGGCCACGATCAATACGCTGGCATTATGGCTGTCGCCGGTCGCCCTTTTCGTGCTGCTGGGTTACAGTTATGCCAAACGGTTTACGGTGTGGTCGCACGTGATACTCGGGGCGGCTATGTCGATAGCACCGGCTGGAGCATATATCGCCGTGACGGGAACATTGGGTATGGTGCCGGTGCTGTTGTCAGGCATAGTAATGACCTGGGGTGCGGGATTCGATATACTTTATTCGTTACAGGATGCGGCTTTCGACCGTGGAAATGGCCTGCATTCGGTTCCGGCGAGGTTCTCGCCCCGTGTATCGGCCGCCATCAGCATCGCCCTGCACGCGGTGACGCTTTATGCCGTTACGGTAACGGGGCTTATTTACGGGGGCGGAACACTTTATTGGATCGGTGCGGTGGTATTTGCAGTTGTACTTGTCGTTGAGCATATTATTTTCACGCCGCGCCGGATTGCCGTGATCGGGTCGAACTTCGGCCTTGTAAACGGTATAGCCAGCACGGTTTACGCCGTTGCGATGATAACGGATTTAATTCTTTAGACAATGGCACGCCGCGTCGATCCCGATACCTTTGTCCAGCTCCGCCGTGGCGGGGTTGTGGTAGATGTGCGAACCCCTGCCGAATTTGCTTCGGGCCATATTCCCGGGGCGCACAATATTCCGCTTTTTTCCGATGCCCAGCGTGCGGAAGTGGGAACGATATATAAAAGGGTGGGGCGCGACGAGGCGGTACACCGCGGATTGGAATTCGTAGGGCCGCGCATGGCTGCTATGGTTACCGAAGCCGGGCGGCTGTCCGGAGGCAGGGAGATATTGCTCTACTGCTGGCGCGGCGGGATGCGCAGCGGGAGTGTCGGCTGGCTGCTGGAAACGGCAGGGCTCAGGGTGGTGTTGCTTGAAGGAGGATACAAGGCCTACAGGCACAGCTTCGAAGAGTTGCTGGACCGTCATAAGTGGGATTTCCGTATGCTTTACGGTGCAACTGGTTGCGGCAAGACCGAACTTCTGCAGCGGATAGGCGCGCTCGGCGGACAGGTGCTCGACCTCGAAGGGCTGGCATGCCATAAAGGGTCGGCTTTCGGCGGCTTGGGTCAGCAGAGGCAACCCTCCACGGAGCACTTTATTAACCTGTTGCATGAAAGTTTCAGGGGGTTCGATCCTTTGCGGCCTGTATGGTGCGAGGGCGAAAGTATACTCGTGGGACATGTGTATATCCCCAACACGCTTTTCGACCTGCTACACTCGGGTGCGATCATCGGGATAGACATGCCGCTGGAGCAACGGCTCGACCGTCTTGTGGCCGAATACGGCGGCTTCCCCGCCCAGCAACTCTCCGAAGCTTTCGGCCGCATAGCCAAACGCATGGGGCGCGAACAGGTAGCGGAAGCCTTATCGGCGCTCGGACGCGGAGATATACGTGCCGCGGCCCGTCTGGCTTTGGAATATTACGACAAGGCTTACGCCCGCAGTTTCGATAAAAAGTCGACGGGGCACTTCACCGTCGATAACAGCGATATGGACGGGGCTGCACGGCGGCTCTATGAACTTTACGGCAAGGTTTGATGCGGGCGGGTTTGCCTGGATTAATATCCAAAAAACACTTATGCAACCTGTTGTGCATTTATATTTATGAATAAAATGCTGTTTATCAGCATGCTCGGCCTTGGTCAGAGGTCAAGGCCGGCAGTCCGCCGCCGCCCACATGCGGCGGGCTGCAACTCGCAGGGCTCGTTCTGGCCCTCCGCCGGCGACAGACTGGAGGTACGAGTAGTTAAATAACAGCGATATTGCAATTGTTATCTAAATGCACAACGGGTTTATGCAAGACAGAAATAAAGACATATCGGAGGGATTCGACCTGCTGGCCACTGTCGGGCAGGGCGGATGTTCGGCTAAACTGCCGGCAGGCGAGTTGGCGCGGCTGTTGTCGGGGATCAGGCTTCCCGCCGACGCCAACGTACTGGTAGGAACATCTACCCACGACGATGCCGGAGTCTACCGGGTATCCGATGACCTGGCCCTGATCGTTACCACCGACTTCTTTCCACCGGTATGTTCCTCACCGCGCGACTTCGGGCGGATAGCCGCGGCTAATTCGTTGAGCGACGTCTATGCAATGGGTGGCAAGCCGCTGTTGGTGCTGAACCTGAGTATGTTCCCTTTATCGGAAATGCCATTGGAAGTGCTTCGCGACATACTCGAAGGCGGACAGGAGACTATCGACGAGGCGGGAGCGTTTACGATGGGCGGTCACACGATAGAGGATTATCCTCCCAAATACGGTCTGGCGGTAGTAGGGACAGTCCATCCCGACCGGGTCATAACCAATGATGCCGCCCGGCCCGGCGACCGTCTCATCCTCACCAAGCCGCTCGGTACGGGGGTCATGATAGCAGCCCACCGCCTCGGCATGGACGATCCTGCGGGGTATGCGGCGGCGTTGGAAAACATGCGGCTACTCAACGCATTCGGGGCGGAGGTCATGCAGCGTCACGGGGTGCGTGCGGCAACCGACGTCACCGGGTTCGCCCTGGCGGGACACCTGTCGAAGATGATGATGGCCAGTGGCGTTTCTGCTATCGTGGATTCCGGAGCGGTACCTCTGCTGCCCGGGGTGGAGGAGCTGATAGAGGAGGGGTGCATCCCGGGCGCGGCGTTCCGTAATCTCGATTATGCCGGCGCGAGGGTTTCGTTCGGCGCTACAGTGCCCTTGTCCCGGAAAATGGCGATATGTGACGCACAAACCTCCGGAGGGCTACTGATCTGCGCCCCGGCGGCAAGTGCGGACCAGATGGCGGACGAATTACGCAGCCGGTATCCGGATACAGCCATAATAGGAAGTATCGTGGAGCGTACAGGATACGATATTGTTGTTTTGTGACCGGGCAGTGTATAGCCCCTGGAGAACTGAAAAACGTTCAGCCGGGGTGGGGCGTTTACATGTTTGCCCCCGGCCTATCCACTATCGTATAGGCCAGAAAACGATAAATAGTTTGCATAATACGGAATCGCCCCGGCATAGCTTCTGAGCGGGGCTCGATGCTCCGCGCTTGGCTTTTTTATATTTACATGGAAGATAAACCCTCTTTGTAACCAATCTACAGCTATAAACGGCAGATTTTACAATTTTTCCAAGGCTGTTTCGAGTTTTATCCCGCGCGATCCCTTTATCAGTATAAACCGGCCATGCAACGGATGTTCATCGAGATACAGACAAAGGGCGTTGATGTCGGGAAAAATTTTATGCACTCCTTTGGCGGCATCGGTGAAGTGCTCGCCCACAAGAAAAACATCCTCTAAACCCAATTGGCGGACAAGGTCGACTATCTGCCGGTGTTCATCGCGGCTCCATTCGCCCAATTCGCGCATGTCGCCGAGGATCACGCTTTTTGTAAGCCTGATCCCGTTACGGAGGGGAACGTCGAGCGCCGCAAAGTTTTCGAGCGCAGCACGCATGCTCGATGGATTGGCATTATAGCAATCCACGATCAGGCTGTTGCGGAGGGTGTCTACGGCCTGCGAACGCTGGTTGTCGGGAGCATACGATGCGATGGCTTCGGCAATGTCGCTTTCCCCGATGTCGAAACGGCGTCCGACAGCTACCGCTGCGGCAATGTTCAGCCGGTTGTAGTCACCCACAAGCGACGAGGGAAAACCGTCGCTGTCGCCGGCATCGTACGGATGTGCCGAAAGGGTGCGCCGTGATGCCACCATCTCTGCAACGTCGTGGCTGCCGGCCGGGTAAAAGGCTTCACCCCCATGAGCGGCAAGGTAGTCGAGCATTTCGCCTTTACCGCGTTTCACACCCTCGAAGCCTCCGAATCCTTCGAGATGTGCGCGACCCACATTGGTGATGATACCGTAGTTTGGGCTTGCTATTCCGCATAGCAGGGCTATTTCGCCGGGAGCGCTCGCCCCCATCTCCACAACGCCGAACTCCGTAGTGCGGTCCATGGCCAGAAGCGTCAACGGCACGCCGATGTGGTTGTTGAGATTCCCCGCGGTCACCGATACCCGGAATTTGCGGGCCAGGACCCTCGATACAAGTTCTTTGGTCGTTGTCTTGCCATTGGAGCCCGTTATGGCCAGTATGGGAATTCCCAGCCGCATTCTGTGCAACCGTGCCACATCCTGCAGCGTTGTCAGAACATCGTCCACGAGCAATGCTTTCTCCTGTGCCCCGCCCGCCACCTCGGGATCGTCGACTACGACATAGGCCGCTCCCGCAGCCAAAGCCACTGCGGCATAGCGATTGCCGTCGAACGACGGTCCGCGCAACGCAAAAAACAACGATCCGGGCACGACCTGGCGACTGTCGGTCGATACGCGGCCCCCAGAGGCCAGAAAAGCTTCATAGACCGCTTCTACACTATCTGTTGTGTGGATTGTCATAACTGTCCAGGATAAAAAACGACGACCCGGGGAAACCTGCAGCCCCCGGGCCGGGTGCCCGAAATGCTGGGATTATACAAATTTATCGCCTTTGGCGTAATGCACGTCGTCTATGAAACGTTTTACATTCTGCTCATTGGCCTTGGGGCATATCATCAACACATTGCGGTTCCCCACCACAATGTAGTCGTCCAACCCTTCGATAACAGCCAGTATACCCTCGGGCATTCGGACTATGCAATTCGTCGTGTCGTAGGTCATCACATCCCCTTGTATGACATTGCCGTCGTCGTCTTTGGGCGAATGCTGGTAAAGTGATCCCCAGGTTCCTATATCCGACCATCCGAAATCGCTGCAACGCACATACACGTTTGCGGCTTTCTCCATAATGCCGAAATCGATGGATATGGGACGGCACTGGGAATAGATATGTTCTATCGCCGCCGCTTCACGCCCGGTGTTGTAGTCCGCCCCGGCCGAGGCGAACTGGGCCGCCATTTCGGGCAGGAACTCCTCGAAAGAACGTATCACCGACGAAACGAGCCAGATGAATATTCCCGAATTCCAGAAAAACTCTCCGCTTTCGACGAATACCTTTGCCATTTCGAGATTCGGCTTCTCTGTGAAGGTCCTTACTTTACGTATGTGGCATGCCGTGGTGCCAATATTCGGATCTGGCTCGATCTGTATATAACCGTATCCGGTGTCGGGACGTGTTGGCCTTATGCCTATCGTTACCAGGGCATCACCCTCGCTTGCAAAACCGACACCTTCGCTGATCACCTCCGAAAATTTATCGTTGTTGAGGATCAGATGGTCGGCGGGCGTGACGATCATCAGTGCATCGGGATCCTTGGCCCTGAGCCTGTAGGCGGCATACGCCACACACGGAGCGGTATTGCGTCCTATCGGTTCGCAAAGTACCTGATCCTCCTTTAACGCAGGCAACTGCTCTAATACAAGGTCTTTATATGCGGCGTTCGTTACCACCAGGAAATTTTCCGGAGGGATCATGCCCGCAAACCTTTCGTATGTCATTTGTATGAATGTTTTGCCTACGCCGAGTATGTCGAGAAATTGTTTGGGGCAAGCATTGCG
This sequence comes from Rikenellaceae bacterium, assembly GCA_031552535.1. Lineage (GTDB taxonomy): Bacteria > Bacteroidota > Bacteroidia > Bacteroidales > Rikenellaceae > JAVBMJ01. Next base: position 23,490 of record JAVBMJ010000062.1, on the reverse strand, counting down.
GCTGATAGGCCAGAAACGGCTTCCGATGCCGCCAGCCATTATGACACAATATTTATTGTTTGCCATGTCGGTCGGTTTAAGATTTAATGGTGAGGGACGCTCCATATGTTATTATGTAACAAAATAAATAAAAATATTCCGGAACTGCAAAAACTTCATCGCTTTATTGCGCCATCCTGCGCCTAAACCGTGACCGCATCCGGCATGAGATGAAAATAGTGGCAAAATCGGACTTCGCCACTTGTGTTAACACCCCTAATGGTTATCTTTGCGGCGAGGCCCGGCCCGGAATCACGGGATTGTCGCAACACAAAAATTATGCTATTATGAAAATAAGGCTTTTCACAATACCAAACGTCATCACACTCCTTAATTTGGGATGCGGTTCGATAGCAGCGCTTTACGCCTTGCGGTTCGACGATTTGCAGATAGCTTTCTGGTTTATTATGGCCGCTGCGGTGTTCGACTTTCTCGACGGTTTTGCTGCAAGGTTGCTCAAGTCGTATTCCGAAGTGGGCAAACAACTCGATTCGCTGGCCGATACAGTCAGTTTCGGATTTGCGCCTTCGGCGATACTGTTCAGTATATACCAGTCGTCGGGAGGAATAGGCATGGCGGGTTTTCTGGTCTTCATACTCGCCGCGTTCTCGGCGCTGAGGCTCGCCAGATTTAACATAGACCCTGAGCAGAGCGATGAATTCATCGGCATGCCCACTCCCGCATGCGCCATATTCGTCGCCTCGGCCGGGCATGTTTTCGCATCGGGCCTCTACTCGGTGACTCCTGTTTTTGTGATTCTTATAACGTTGTTCCTGAGCGCAATGCTGGTGCTGCCTGTCAGGATGTTCTCGTTGAAGTTCCACGATTTCTCGTTGCGCGGCAATGCGTTGCGTTACGCCTTCCTCATACTGTCGCTTGCGGGCATCGTAGCGTGGGGAATACGCGCGATACCATTCGTTATCATGGGGTATGCCGTTATTTCGGCCTGCCGCAACATGGTGTGCTCAAAATGCAGGTAACCGGTGGACGAAGGTAGGGGAGAGGATATTGGCAAAAAAAATTGTACCTTTGTCCGCTGTATGAATATCGGGCTTCACAGGATTATTTGCCGGATGGCGCTTTTGGTGGTGCTTGCTTTGATGATTTACCCCGGACGGGGCGTGTCGCAGAGCCGTGGAAGCATGACCGGCGGGAACCATGGCAACAGCCGCACCCAAAACGGCTATGGCCAACAGTCCCGGTTTCCCGGTGACGAGGAAGACGACGAGGAGGGGGATGGCCTGAAAAAAGACACCACCACAAAGAAACGCAAGCCTAAAAAACCGCTCGAATCCTACTTTTTCGACGATTCGCTCAGGGCGCAGCATAATTTCAAGTGGACCATAGACCTTTATAAAAATAATGTGGCGATACACAGTATCGACACGGCTATCAATCTGTTCCAGGCCGATTATCCCTATTTGCAGAACGATGTCGGATCTGCCTATCTTGGTAACCTGGGGGGGGCGGCGGTGCCGTTGAACTACTTTACGCGCCCGGTTTACCGTAACTGGGAATTTGCGGAAGCGTTCGATGTATATTATTACACTCCTTCACGTGCGCCGTTCTATAATGTTAAGAAACCTTTCACGCAATTGTCCTACATTATGTCGGGGCAGACGCGGCGCTTCGAGGAGAATTTCGCCATCACTCATGCCCAGAATATCTCGCCTTCGTCGGGATTCAACATTGACTATAAGAGCCGCGGTACGCGAGGTATGTATGGACCCAACCAGGCTCAGAACACCCGTGATAAAGATTTGTCGATAGGTTTTTCGCATACCGGAAAAAAGTATACCGTGCATGCCGGGTATATTTACAACGGGGTAAATATGCGTGAGACGGGGGGGCTCAAAGACGACCGAATGATCACCGACACGGTGATGGACATCCCTGAAAATATAGAGATGAATCTTATAGGGGCGCGTACTCAGATACGTAATAATACGTTCTATTTGGTACAGTCATACGGGATTCCGCTCAAAAAACTTACAGACGACGATTTTTCAATAGCCGACCGTTCATCGCTGTTCGTGGGGCTCTCTACGGAATATACGCGTATTGCGAAAAAATATACCGACACGAAGGAAGGAAGCGGCGATTTTTATGATAACTGGTATGTAAATCCAGTGTCGTCGAACGATTCGATCTTCGAGTCGCTGTTTTCAAACAGGGCCTTTATACAGATCCAACCTTGGGACCGCGACGCGGTGATAGGGGTCATCGACGCCGGTGTGGCGCTCGACAACCACCGTTATTACCAGTTTGGCATGGACCAATACCTGGCAGGACCGTCGAAGGCGGTAAGCAAAACAGAGTTCTACGCTTACGGATCGATAAAGGGCAAACTTAAAAAGTATATAGACTGGGGGGGCGATTTCAGTATGCACCCCATGGGGTACCGTAGCGGCGACATGAGCCTGGGAGGCGATATCTCGCTGAGCGCTTATGTCAAAGGGCACCCCGCTACCCTGTCGGGTAATATCAGGCACGAAATACGTTCGCCCGGTTACTGGACGGAAAATCTCTTCTCGAACCACTTTTATTGGTCGAACTCCTTTTCCAAGGAGACTGAAACCCGGCTCGGCGCCAAACTCGAAGTTCCTGTTTTCAATCTGGAGCTGGGCGGTTGGCAGAGCGTAGTGACAAATAAGATCTATTACGATGCCGATGCCATCTCCGCACAATCGGACGGTAGCGTCAGTGTGTCGGGTTTGTACGTCCGCAAAGATTTCCGCATAGGCGGATTTCATCTCAACAACAGGGTATTGCTGCAATGGAGTACTGCGCAGGAAGTTGTTCCTGTCCCGTTGGCGAGTGTGTTTTGTTCGTATTATCTGGAATTTACGGCTGTTAAGGATGTGTTGCGAATACAGGTGGGGCTCGACGGGCGCTACAACACGCAATATTATGCCTACGGTTATATGCCGGCGACGGCGCAATTTTACAACCAGAGAGAAAAACAGTTGGGCAACTATGTTATGGTCGACGCCTTTGCGAACGCCAAATGGAAACGTATGCGCATTTTGCTCAAGCTACAACACCTCAACGAGGACATGATAGGGGAACGGAATTATTTCCAGATACTGCACTATCCGCTCAACAAGCGGATGTTCAAGATCGGTTTCTCCTGGGCTTTCTACGATTAGGCCTTTGCAGTGCAGGCAGCCCGCAAGATTAAACCGGATGTCTAAGTACACTTTAATTTTAATGTTTCTGTTGTCGGTGGCCACTGTGGTATTAGTGGTCTCCAGACGAGTAGTTGCCCACCCGCAGGAAGAGTTGACCGTGGCTCTGGATGCCAATTTGCCCGGATATTTCGAAGTATACGGACAGGAATACGGCTACCAGTACGAAATCCTGAAAGCCTATGCCGACCATCTCGGACGGCGGCTGAAAGTTGTTCCGTTCCAGTCCGGCTGCGGCCGGGAGGCCATGCCGGATGTCGATATGGCGGCTGTCCCTACCTTGGGGATACAGGAGGCGGAACGCGATAACTCGATAGAGATTTACAGCACTTCGTATGTGCTTATGGCACGTAGCAGTGTGGCAAAAGCTATCCTGCGCTCTTCGTCCGGGTTCGACCTGCCGACGGTTTTGGCGGGAAAGAATCTTATCGTGCCTGTTTCTTTCCGGTCGTCGCCCATATTCGGTGATTTGTGCGAGGCTCTAAATTCCACTATGGTGATAATGTCGGAGAAGAGCAGTATCGACCTTATCGAGTCGTTATCGGCGGGCAGTTGCGACTTTATGGTCTGCGAGAAGAGCGAGGCTATGATCGGTAGCGCCCTGACCAGGGGGATAGACGAAATATTCGAATTCAGCCGCAAGATGCCGATGAGTATTGTCGTAAACAGGCATTCGGACGGTCTTAAGGACGATTTTGAAAAATGGTTCGGGGAGTACCGCCGCGGAGAGGAGTATGCCATGCTCAATTGCCTGTATTTCGACGAAAAGCTGGTGGGACAACTCATTGCCCACGATAACGGCAGCGAAATATCGATGTTCGATAAACTGATAAGGCGTGTCAGTCGCGACGAGGGTTATGACTGGCGCCTAATATCGGCAATAGCTTACAGCGAGTCGCAGTTCGATCCTTATCTGACATCGCCCAAGGGTGCGCGCGGGCTTATGCAGGTCATGCCCTCGGTGGCGCGTCAGTTCAATGTGAAGGTCGGCGAGATGATGGATCCCGAGGTGAACCTTAAGATCGCCACACGGTTGCTGCGCAAGATAGAGCGTTCGTTACGCGTAGCGGCGGGCACTCCTGCAAAAGACCGTATCAGTATGGTGCTGGCGTCGTATAATTGCGGCCTGGGACATGTTATAGATGCCCGCAATCTGGCCCGTAAATATGGAGGCAACCCGGATTCATGGGAGGATGTTTCCCGCTACCTGGAACTTAAGGCCGATCCGTTGTATACGGAGGACGAAGTGGTTAAGTGCGGCTATTTCGGCAGTAGCGGGCAGACGCAGGCCTATGTCGATAAGGTTATGAGGAAGTATTCGAGCTATTGCAGCCGTTTCAGCGAGTAGCATCGATGTGGATTTATATATACGACAGCAAGCCCCGCATATGCGGGGCTTGCTGTCGTATGCACCGGGGTATTATATTTGCGTATTAAGTCTGAAATGCGTTTCATCAGGCCACTGATATGGCGCGTGTAATCAAAGACTTACATCTGTTTTGTCAGTTCATTTTGTCCATTATACCATGTAAAAACTGGCGGAGCCGGGAATATTTCAAAAAACCGACGAAACAGGCCCACCATGTTCCTGTCAGAAGCGGTTGACCCGGCTGTGGCAATAGGGTTCGGTTCCTTGGCGATCATAGTAGCCCTGATGATATGTTTCAGCCCGGTAGAATGTGGTGGCGGGGGTGATTTTCGTGGCCACCTTATATCCTTTAGTCTCAAGCTGGTTGACCAGGTCGCCGGCAGTAGTCTTCTGCGCAGGGGTTGTATAGAAGATCTCCGACCGGTATTGTTCGCCGATATCGGGCCCCTGGCCTGTGGTCTGTGTCGGATCATGTATCTCGAGAAATAACTTTGCGAGGGTTTCATACGATACCTTTAGCGGATCGAACACTATCCTTACCGCCTCGGCATGCCCTGTAGTCCCATGGCACACATCCTCATACGAAGGATCGGCTTTAGTACCTCCTGTATAACCAACCTCGGTCGACAACACTCCCGGCTGTTTATGCATCAGGTATTCCACTCCCCAAAAGCAACCGCCGGCAAATATGGCCGTTTCCGTGGCCGTAAGGCCCGTAGCCGGATCACCCATTGATTTGTCCGCATCATTTACAGCTTCGCCGCTATCTCCGCACGCCACAAAACTCATCGACACAGAATTTACGCAATGGCGCGTGTTCTTCGCAGTGAACCCCTCGCCTGTAAATACATGACCCAGGTGCCCTCCACATGCGGCACACGTGATCTCAGTTCGCCGCCCATCGGGATCGGGAGTACGGACTACGGCCCCCGGAATCTCGGTGTCGAATGAAGGCCAGCCACAGCCCGAGTCGAATTTATCTTCCGACCGGTAGAGCGGGACTCCACATTGGCGACACGTGTAGGTTCCGCATCCTTTGAAATCGGTATATTCTCCCGTGAACGGGCGCTCGGTACCTTTGTCTATTATGACATATCTTTCGAAGTCGGTCAACGGATTTTTCATATTACGATCTTTTACTTCCAGGTGTTTGCCAGGAGTGGGTTAACACGCCCTGAATTATGTGATGGGGACGCGTGTCCCCGGGGATCAGATATTCCGCGTGAGTTTCCGTACTACGCGTAAATTATAGAAAAATTCTTTGGCCAGGACGCGTATGACATTATAAGCCGGTATCGCAAAAAGCATTCCCAGTACTCCGGCGAGGCTTCCGGCCACCAAAATAACGATAAAAATCTCCAGAGGATGGGCCTTGGCGCTATTGGAATACAGAACAGGCTGAAGTACGAAATCATCCAATGCCTTGCATACAAGCAACGTACCTCCGATCACCAACAACATTTCTCCAGAGGACGCCCAGGCCAAAGGGTGCAGTATACCTGTAAAAATGGCAAGCCCGGCACCTATCAAAGGACCTATGTAGGGAATCACGTTAAGGATTCCCATCACAAGCCCTATAAAAAACGCGTCGCTCGCAGCAACTCCCCACAATAAAAGGACCGACGATATGAGCAGCATCATCAGTGTCGACTCTATGACAATCCCCACGAAATAGCGCATCAACAGGTTGGTTATCGAGTCGAGAGCGTGCGAAATATTCTCCTCGTACTTCTTGGGGAACATGGCCACTACCATGTTATAAAAAAGGTGATCTTCCTTAAGGAAGAAAAACGTTATGAACGAAACTGAAAAAAGCGCCACCACCGTGTTGCTGATTATCGACACTATAGACGACAGGACTCTGTTGATAACTCCGAAATTTAGCAGCGGCGTAAGCTGGTGGGCCAGCGAATCAGCCAGCGAAAAATCGGATTCGGTAATACCGAATACCCGCTGGATGAACTCCTGTAACGACATCAGAGGCTCGCGGAAAGACGCGATGAGATGAGGTATTTCAAGTGTCGAGAATTCGTTGACCTTACCGAATACCAAAGGTATGAAAACCGTGAAAAAAGTTACAGCCACACCCCAGATCATCATAAGCGTGACCAGTGCCGCCAGCCATTTGGGGATACCCTTGTTCTTAATCCGTATTTTCAGCAACGTGGCTACAAGAGGCCGGCCTATGATGGCAAGTACAGCCGAAATTATGATATAAGCCACAACATTGCTGAAATACCACACCAGAAACAACGCCACCATGGTTGCTGTTGCAGCAAGCAGGTATCCCGATACTTTACCTTTGCCTGAAGGGTTGGCCATGGTTCATCTTCGTTTTATATGGTTATTTTGCGAGGAGGAGCATCCGTTATCGCCAGACTCTGGATTATCTTGTAGATTCGATTTCTCCGCCACCGGCACTTCCCGCCTAAAATATTAACGATAAATCAACCGTTTCTGACAGAATGATTTTTCCACCTCAAGAATAACCCTGTATCCGCCAGTTATACTCGAAAAGAGAAGCAAACCCTCAGAGACTGCCTAAGAGTCTGTCTAATTTCAGCACATGTAACCTCAAAACCATAACGCAGTCACACGGCAACCATACGCTATCTCTACACTTAACCAGACCCGATCCCTCAACTCTGTTTCAGCCGTGCTATCCGGGTTTGCGAACCTATGGTGCAGTCGCCTATCTTCACCAATATCTCGCTATCCAGTGGCAGAAAAATGTCTATACGCGAACCGAATTTAATAAATCCGCACACACTGTTCTGGCTTACAGCCTCGCCGGCCTTGGCATACGATACAATTCTGCGGGCAACAAATCCGGCTATCTGCCGGAACAATACCATGTGGCGTCCCGTGTCGACAACTGTCGTCGTGCGTTCGTTCAACTCCGATGACTTGGGGTGCCACGCCACGAGGAATTTCCCCGGATGGTATTTGTAATACACCACTTTACCCCCAACAGGATACCAGTTCACATGCACATTGGTAACAGACATGAATACCGACACCTGTATCCTGCGCTCACCGAGGAATTCCGTCTCTTCCACCTCTTCCACAACTACTACCTTACCGTCGGCCGGGGCAAAAACCACATCTTTATCCGTGATATGATCCCTGCGCGGATGACGGAAAAAACTTACGACAAATCCCCAGAAAATCAATCCGGATGCGGCCATTATCCACCCCGCCCACTGCGGTAGCCACACGAATATCACTGCGACCAGAGCCGCCACAATACAAAACGCGATGAGAATGATCCAGTGTCCCTCCTTGTTTATAGTCATCTTTCTGACAATAGTTTAGAACCGGCCCTGTTTCTAATGCGAAAGTCAGGCGGCATCTTATTTAAAATCAAAATATTGAGAACAATTTTATCCACGCCAAAGCGACAGGTGCGGCAAATAGCAAGGCGTCGAAGCGGTCGAGAAATCCTCCGTGCCCGGGCATAATGCTTCCCGAATCCTTGACTCCGGCCGAGCGTTTGAACATCGACTCCACAAGGTCGCCCCAGACCCCGCTTATGGTGGTCAATACCGCCAGCACTATCCAGAATATCCACTCCTTGTCTATAGTCATACCTGCCGCAATCCCGGCCAGTATCGCGAAAGCCATACCTCCGAAAAATCCCTCCCACGACTTTTTGGGCGATATGCGTTCCATAAGCCTGTGGCGTCCAAAAGTTACCCCGACAAGGTATGCCCCGACATCGTTGGCCCATACGATAACCAACAGCCAAACCACACAAATCAACGACTTCCCTGTAATGTGTCCGAATTCCGTAGGCAGAAACATGAAGAAAAGCATCGGCATCGTTACATAGAACATTCCTGCAAACGTAGCCGCCACATTGCCTAATGGATTCTCCTGTTTACGGTACAACTCCACAACGAATATGGCCATTATGCCTACTGGGAACATCATCAAAGCCATGCTGCCGGCAGTGGCGCCAGTCGCCATAACCAAATAACATACCGCCAGGGGCAACAACGACAATGCGAGGCTCAGTCCTTTCTGCGGCCGTGCTCCGCACTTCTCCGCAAGCCGGTAAAACTCCCAAAGGCATCCTGCGCAAATTACCATCGTTAACAGAGAGAATGCATGAGCCGACAGTAAGGTTCCAAACACCATCACCGTAACGAATACCGCACCGCTAAGGGTACGCACCATAAGGCTGTTATTAAGAAGTTTACCCATTGATATTATTTAGAAACAGTTTCTTAGAGTCCGCCCAAATTTCCTATGGAAAATATGTTTAAAGAAAATCTCTGTTCGATTTTGGCGTGAAAATCGAGGAACACGGCGGTGTTCCCTGTAACGGGACTTTAACGACAAAAGCGGATGGAAATAATTTATAATATTTTAGATAATATAGGATTGCGGCCCGGCCGTAGCTTTCAAGCTGGTTCGATGCTCTGTCCTCCAGACTTTCGCAACGAAACAGCGCCCCGTAATTACCTGAAAGTTTTCTATTCTTCCTGTTCACCCTGAGCCTGTTTCCCTTCATTCGACGGAGCAATGTAGGGCGGAGGGATTTGTGCTTCACCGGCTCCGGCAGCCTGCTCTTCTTTCGAAGGCCGTCCGGGAGGAGTCCCTGCATCGGCATAACTCAGCGTCGGCACAGATTTGTACTCCGGTGGAGATACGGCGGGCTCATCTTTTGACGTATCATCTACCTCCGTCTCCAAGGTGCCGGCCTGCATATCGGCCTGCGCAGTATCTGTGACCCTGCGTTTCCCGAATATTTTTTCGAGGTCGTCGGTAAATATCACCTCCTTCTCCAACAATCTTTCAGCCAATTTGGTAAGACCGTCACGGTGTGCCTCCAACGTTTCACGCGCCATATTGTAAGCCTTGTCGATTATAGCCTTGGCTTCGATATCTATCTCCTGAGCCGTCTTTTCGCTGTAAGGCTTCGTCAACCCCATTTCGCTTTGTCCGGTAGAGTCGTAAAAACTCAGGTTGCCTACCGCTTCGCTCATCCCGAAATATGCCACCATCGCATAAGCCTGCTTTGTGACTTTTTCAAGGTCGCTCAGCGCACCTGTCGATATGGTTCCGAATACCATCTCCTCGGCAGCGCGGCCGCCCAACGCCGACGCCATCTCGTGCACCATCTGTTCACGCGTGGTAAGCTGCCGTTCGTCGGGCAGGTACCATGCAGCCCCCAGGGCTTTTCCACGTGGAATGATAGTGACTTTAATCAGTGGATTGGCATATTCCAACATCCAACTCACTGTGGCATGGCCTGCCTCATGGAACGCGATAGCCCTTTTCTCCTTTGGAGTTATTATTTTGTTTTTGCGCTCCAATCCTCCGATTATACGGTCTATCGCACTAAGAAAGTCGTCCTTGTCGACAGCCTTTTTATTATTGCGGGCCGCTATCAGCGCAGCTTCGTTGCATACATTCGCGATGTCGGCTCCCGAAAACCCGGGAGTCTGTTTCGCAAGGAAGTCGCGGTCGAGATTCTTTGAGAGTTTAAGCCCCTTGAGATGCACATTGAAGATGGCTTCCCGTTCCTTCAGGTCGGGAAGTTCCACATGTATCTGACGGTCGAAACGTCCGGCCCTGAGCAGCGCATGATCGAGTATGTCGGCCCGGTTCGTGGCAGCAAGGATTATGACTCCGGCATTGGTACCGAAACCGTCCATCTCGGTAAGCAACTGGTTCAATGTATTCTCACGTTCGTCGTTAGACGAGAAGCCCACATTCTTACCCCGTGCCCGTCCTATGGCATCAATCTCGTCGATAAACACTATGCACGGCGACTTCTCTTTCGCCTGGCGGAACAGATCACGCACCCGCGACGCCCCAACCCCGACGAACATCTCCACGAAATCGGAGCCGCTGATCGAGAAGAAAGGCACGTTGGCCTCACCGGCCACAGCCTTCGCCAACATGGTCTTTCCGGTTCCCGGAGGGCCTACCAAAAGTGCGCCTTTAGGAATCTTACCTCCCAGGTCCTTATATTTTTGCGGACTTTTCAAAAAGTCGACGATCTCCATTATCTCGACCTTGGCCTCTTCCAGCCCGGCCACGTCCTTGAACGTGATCTTGCTCTGCGAATCCTTGTCGAACATCTGCGCCTTGGCCTTGCCGACATTGAACACGCCCTGGTTGCCTCCGCCTCCTTTACTCATGCCCCGCAGAAACAGGAACCATATCCCGAAAATGAGCAACATCAAAGGCAATGCCCCCACAAGCATGTCGGTCCATACATTCTTCCGGTTTTCGAACGAGATGGGAACTTTCTGCCCGCTCTCTTCACGCACCTTTTCGAAATCTTCCTCGAAGTGCAGCAACGTACCTATGTTAAATACAAAATGAGGTCCGTTCTTAGGGATCATCTTATATTTTTCCTGCGACGAATAACGTTCAACCTTAGATGGTTGCAGAAAGACCTCCCCCACCTCCTTATTGATAACCACCACTTTGGCCACATCTCCCCTGCACACCATCTCCTTCACGGTGTCCCAATTGGTTTCGGCAGCCCTGTCCTCTTTGCCCATTAAAGCCCACCCGACGATAAGCGCCCCGAGAAGAGCGTAAATCCAGTATATATTTATTTTAGGCTTGATCGTACCCTGATTGCTCCCCATATTCTATCCTTTCGGTGCACGGCACCCGGAAAATATTATAACTTATTAAACCCTGTCGCGAAACGGACCCACTTTTTCGTAACTAAAACCTCCCGATCCGGCAGGTTGTTTATTGTTCGCTTTCGTATTTTGTCACCGGGGCATCGGCCCAAAGTTGTTCGAGTTTGTAGAATCCCCGCAACTCGGTCAAAAATATATGCACCATCACATCTATATAATCCATCACGATCCATAATGCGTTGGCTTCACCCTCCGTCCTCCAGACTTTTATATCCAGATCCTTCTTTACTTTTTCCTCTATTCCCGCGGCGATTGCCGCCACCTGTGTCGTAGAGTCGGCGTTGCAGATCACGAAAGCCGATGTTATGGCTCCATCGAATCCGCTAAGGTCGAGCGATACAATATTCCTGCCTTTTTTGTCTGCAATGGCTTCCGTTATAGTTTGAATCAATTTGTCGTCCATAATAATATCTTAAGTTGGCAAAGGTATAAATTTTCCATATAAAAGAAAATGCCGGCCCACACTTTGAGGAACTGTTTAAAAATATTCCCGGGAATATTTTTAAACAGTTCCTCAGACTCCGTATCGTTCACCAGAGCTAAATCGCCTTGGTCCTGACGCCTAAGACGGCCTCATAATTCCGGTTATGGTCTCCCCGAGAGCCTCTATCAACGAGCGTTTTACATATGTGCGACGCGAGGCGAGCGCTATTTTCCGCGATGCGGCACCTTTTATAAAACTTTTCACCTGAGGCAACCTGGACGGAGCGACATACGAAAGTGACATTTCAGGAATTATCGTTAACAGTGGTGCCGAATCGACTATTCTTATCAGCGTGTCGAGCGATCCGCTTTCGAACGAGTACGGCAAGGGGCCGTCGGCACCGCGACCGCACAGTTCGAGTATCTGGCTACGAAAACAGTGGCCGTCGGCCAGCAACAGCAACTCCTTGTGATTGATATCTTCTATACGAATATTGCTACGCTCGAAAAGGGGATGCTGCGACGACACATAAGCATAGAAACGATCGCTGAACAACTCATTTTCGACCACTCCGTCGCTCATCGTCCCTCCCGCCACTATTGCCGCGTCTAGCTCGTCGCGCCTGATGAGCGTTTCGATATCACGTGTCAGCATCTCCCTTATCTCCAACGAAACTTTCGGATATCTCTTCGAAAATTCAGGCAGCAACCTGTGCAACATATAAGGCGCTATCGTTGGTATGACACCCAGTCTCAGTATGCCGGATATTTCGCCTTTATATTCGCAGACCGATTCTTTTATGTAATGGTATGTTTTAAGAGCTTCGCGGGCGTTGCGGATCACGATTTCGCCGATCTGGGTAGGGATCACCGGTTTTTTGGTGCGGTCGAGAAGCACCACGCCAAGTTCTTCCTCAAGGTTTTTAATCTGCATACTCAGCGATGGCTGGGTAACGCAACGGTCGTCGGCAGCATGTGAAAAACTTCCGAAGTTGGCTACAGCCAACAGGTATTCGAGTTGAATTATAGTCATGATCTGCCCTCCGATATACCAGACAAAAATATAAAAAAATATTATGATTTCCAAATTGCCATAAGTCGGAGCAAATAGTGTGTGTAAGAGTCTGCCTTATGTTCCATCGGAAAATTAGGCAGACTCTAAGAAACTGTTTAAATTTCCTATGGAAAGTATTATAAGCTCTTCCGGACCGCTTTTCGCGTTAAAATCTCGTTACATAGAACACCGCTATGCTACTCTATTTTCACGCAAAAATCATCACCGGAATATACTTAAATCTTTTTCCACAGGAAAATTAAACAGTTTCTAAATCGGGAGGTAATAACCGGGAGGCGAAACCATGCAACACTGATTCCCGGCACTGGCAAAGAGACACTCCCCGATGTGGCGCAACAATCAAGGTCCTGGGAACAATGGCTGCGTGGCGGCTATTATTCTTCCGTTATCAGCAACAGCCTTTCACGGTAGGCGGCAAGTATCCTCGATTTCGAAATAAATCCCACATAACACATCCCCCGGTCCACTACGGGAAGCATCCATGCCTTGCTCTCTTCAAATCGGTCGAGTACGCTGCCTATCTGTTCGTTCTGGAGAATTACATCGGGAGGAGGAACCATATACCGGTCGACCGTGACGCCGTATTTACCAGGATCGAACATATCGGCCCGCAGATCGTCCAGTTGCACTATGCCCAGCAGTTTCCCTGCGCCGTCGAGCACCGGAAAGATGTTGCGACGGGCCGTGGATATATGCTTTACCAGATCGCCGAGCGTGGTGCGGGAGGTTATCGTATGAAAATCGGTCTCCATAAGCTCCTCCAGATTGAGGAACACCATCACCGAGCGGTCTTTGTTATGGGTGAGCAGTTCGCCCTGTTGGTACAGCTTCTTAGTATATATGGAATGCGGGTCGAAGTAATACCCGATGGCGAACGACAGCGAGGCCACCAGCATCAACGGCACGAACAGTCCGTAACCGCTCGAAAGTTCTGCAATCAAAAATATCGACGTCAACGGGGCGTTCATCACACCGGCCATGACACCGGCCATGCCTACCAGCGTGAAATTGACCATCGGCAGATCGGCTCCCAGGAAGTGGTTGCACAGGTATGCCAGCGAAGCCCCACCGAACGCCCCGACAAAAAGCGACGGGGCAAACGTTCCACCGACACCACCGGCAGCATTGGTCGATGCCATTGCTACCACCTTAAAAAACAATATTGCCAACATGTACAACGCCACGACCCATACGGTGTCCTTGTAGCGGTAAAACATCGAGTTGTCGAAAAGCGTGTCGGTATTGCCATGCATCAGGTCGATGAACGACTCGTAACCTTCGCCATACAGCGGCGGGAATATAAATATCAATATCCCGAGGATCGCCCCTCCGGCTATCCACTTTTTATAAGTGGTGCCGAACGCCTCGAACCGCCGCGCCACATAGCTGTTGATACTTTTGAAGTAGTACGACAGCAATCCGCACGCCACACCCAACACAGCGTACATAGGCAGGTTTTTCAACTCGAACGTATCGCGCACCTCGACCGAGAAAACCGGGTCGAAACCGTTCATGAAAAAGACCAGCGTCGTGGCGGACACCGCCGAGATGATCAACGGGATGATCGATCCCACGGTAATATCGAGCATAAGGATCTCCAGCACAAAAAAAACTCCTGCGATGGGAGCCTTGAATATAGCCGCCAGCGCTGCCGCAGCCCCACACCCGAGCAGCAGTGTGGTATTGCGGTAGTTCATGCGCATGATCCGCGCCACATTCGACCCTATGGCCGATCCGGTTAGGACAATGGGCGCCTCGGGGCCTACCGATCCTCCGAAACCTATGGTCGTCGCCCCTCCGATGATAGAACTGTAGCAATTATGCGGTTTGATCTGCGATCCGCGCTTCGACATGGCATAGAGAACCCGCGTGACACCTTCGGATATATTGTCGCGGACAATATATTTGACAAACAGCGTGGCGAGGATTATACCTATCGCAGGGTAAAACAGGTAAAAGATGCTGGCGCTCGTTTTAGGGAACCAGCTCACCAAAATATACTTGATACCGTGTAACAGCGCCTCGAACACATAAGTGCCCAGCCCGGCCAGCAATCCGGTGATGATCGCAAGGACGATCATCAACTGCCGGTCGGTAAGCCTGCGGCTGAGGACAAGTACGATGGTATATATGCGGTCGATGATCTTCACCTTTGAATTTTATCTTGAAATAGCCGCAACGCTGCCGGCTCCTACAGCCGGCAGTGTTACCCTGATATAATATATTTTCTCTATGGCTTCCGGCACATCCCTCCCCCCTCGCAACGTTTACTGTCACCGCGGGCAATGCATTTCGCATAATCGACTACCGGAAAGAGGCCAATAATACAAAATAAACCGTTTAAAAATGCTTTATCCCCATTATCTCCCTCACCTGGGCTATGGTCTGCGATGCGCTTTCGCGGGCTATGGCGCCTCCGTGGTCTGTGATCTTGCGCAGGAACGATTCGTCGCCCGAGATGTCCTCGATCCGTTCGCGGATTGGTGCGACCACAGCTATAATGTCTTCGGCCAACTGTTTTTTCATATCTCCGTAGCGTATCTCGCCCGAAGCATATTTGCCGCGGAAAAATTCCACCGTGTCCTTTGCGCTGACCGCCTCCATGATTGTGAACAGGTTGGCTACCGGTCCGCTCATCGGGGCCGCAGGATCGGGAGCGCCCGAGTCGGTCACGGCACGCATCACCTTCTTGCGTATGGCCTCGTCGGAATCGCTGAGAAAGATGCCGTTGCCTTCGCTTTTGCCCATTTTGCCCGATCCGTCGAGCCCGGGTATTTTCACCAGTTCGGCACCGAAATTATATGGCTGGCTGTCCGGAAAAAGCTCGACACCATAGAGCGTGTTGAAGCGGCGGGCGAATTTGCGCGTCATCTCCAGATGCTGCTCCTGGTCCTTCCCCACAGGCACATATTTAGCCTTGTGTATCAATATATCGGCGGCCATGAGTACCGGGTAGGTCAGCAACCCGGCATTTATATTGTCGGGATGCTTGCGTATTTTCTCCTTGAACGACGCCGTGCGCTCCAATTCGCCCACATAGGCATGCATGCTCAACAGCAATGACAGTTCGGCGATCTGGGAAACGTCGCTCTGAACATATATCGTGGCCACCTGCGGGTCGAGCCCGGCGGCAATATATTCGGCTAATACCCGCTTTACGTTGCCATGCAGTAATTTAGGGTCGGGATGGGTCGTCAACGAATGGTAATCCGCTATGAAAAAAAAGCAACGGTGCTCGTGTTGCATCCTGACATAATTCTTAAGCGCTCCGAAATAGTTGCCCAGATGAAGTTGTCCTGTGGAGCGGATGCCGCTTACTACTATATCCATAATAATCTTAGATATTATTCCAGAAACTGTTTAAATCGACTACAAAGTTATACATTTATCCAAAAAAGCCTACTTTTGCAGGATATTTGGATTTTTAAAACCAGGAACCGGGAATGGAAGCCTTTTGCCGGGCGCCCATTTCGTTTTGATTATTGTCGATGAGAACCTACTGGCGCTTGATGGGGTTTGCGAAACCCATAGAAAAATTTGCAATACCTTATTTTTTTTACGTACTGTTACATGCAGTATTCAATACGCTGGTATTCGTATTGATAGGCCCTATACTCAGTTCGCTGTTCTCGGGAGAGCAGATGCTGGAAAAGGTGACCGAAATGCCCGCCTTCGCCTTGAACGGCGATTTTTTGCAGAAACTTGTCAACTACATGCTCTACTCGATCTACGGCGACAACTACGACGTGATGAGTATCCTTGTGATGTTGAGCGTTATAGTGGTCGCCGCGGTGTTCCTGAGCAACCTGTTCCGCTATCTGGGGCAGTGGACGATAGAATGCATGCGCATACTGACCCTGCAAAGGTTGCGCAACGGGGTATACGACAATGTGATAGGGCTCAATGTAGGGTTTTTCAGCAATGAGCGCAAGGGGGACATAATATCGAAAATAACCTCCGACGTGCAGGTCGTGCAATATTGTATCACCAATACGTTGCAGGTGGTGTTCCGCGACCCATTCCTTATCGCGGGCTACCTGTTCGCGCTGATAAGCATATCATGGGAACTGACGGTTTTCACGGCGCTATTCCTGCCGATAACTGCGCTTGTCATCGGATTCATCGTCAAGAGGCTGCGCTGGGGAGCTAAACGCGCACAGGAGAACCTGGGCGAAATGGTGTCGGTGCTCGACGAGTCGCTGACCGGGATAAAGGTTATAAAAGCGTATAATGCTACGGATTACGTGCGCGAAAAATTCCATGGTATCAATACCGCCTTCTCGAAGATATCGCGTTACATAGCCCGCCGCCAGCAGCTCGCATCTCCGATGAGCGAATTCCTGGGGGTCAGCGCCGTTGCCGTAATTCTGGTCTATGGCGGTGGCCTGGTATTGTCGGGTTCGCTGGGTGCGGCGGGATTCCTAACCTATATAGCCATATTCTCACAGATTACGCGGCCCGTACGTTCGTTCACCGACGCATTCGCCACGATCAACCAGGGGATAGCCGCCGGCGAACGCGTGCTCGACCTGATGGACACCCCCAATGCAATACAGGATGTTCCGGGAGCCGCGGAACTCGACGAATTCAACGACAGTATAGAATTCCGCGATGTTCGCTTCTCGTATGAAAACCGCGAGGTTATATCCGGGGTCAGTTTTACTGTTAAGAAAGGCGAAACTGTGGCTCTGGTAGGCCCTTCTGGCGGCGGGAAGTCGACACTATCCGACCTGATACCGCGCTTCTACGACGTGCAATCGGGGCAGGTTTTGATCGACGGGGCCGATATCCGCCAGTATTCCCAGGAGAGCCTGCGCGCGCACATGGGCATAGTGTCGCAGGAGACGATACTGTTCAACGACTCTATTGAAGGCAACCTTTTGCTCGGGAAACGCGATGCGACGCACGACGAAGTGGAGCACGCTGCCAGGGTGGCCAATGCCCACAATTTTATTATGGAGACCGAAAACGGCTACCAGACCAATATCGGAGACCGCGGCATGAAACTTTCGGGGGGACAGCGCCAACGCCTCAGCATAGCGCGCGCGGTATTGAAGAATCCCGACATACTGATCCTCGACGAAGCCACTTCGGCACTCGACACCGAGAGCGAAAAGCTGGTCCAGGAGGCGCTCAATTCGCTCCTCTCAGGGCGCACCTCGATAGTGATAGCACACAGGTTAAGTACCATAAGCAATGCGGATAAGATAATCGTGGTCGATGCGGGCCAAATAGCCGAGCAGGGTACTCATGCCGAACTCATCGCCCGCGGTGGGATCTATGCCAAACTGATCGAGTTGCAACAACTGGCATGATATGAAGGCCACGGGGGCTTGTTCCCGCGCGTACTGCCGGGCTGCGCCAAGGGTGTTTGCGGGATACAGGTGCGGAGGAATATGGCGTACTATGGATTCCTGATTCTGAATCGCACCCAGATCGGCAAATACGGCCTGATACGCAAAACTGAGGATTAAAAGCCATTCAATCAGGAGTATTCAATATATTTATGATGGTTGAAGAATATATGGAGAAAATGCTTTTATTGCGGCTCGCATACCACAGTGAAAAATGGGTTTAAGTCCCATAAACAAAACCATTTATGCAAGTATTGCGGTCGGCAGTTCATTTATCGCAAGAATGTTGATTCTCAGAGGTTATGGCGAGAATATGCTTGTCGAAAGCAGATAATAAAACAGTTGTCTGAACGCTATGGCATGAGTCATGATACTATTGTCCGCTACTTTGACACCATTCGTCAGCCGCGAATGGTGTCGTCATTTAAACATGTGGTTGCTTTTCATCCTCAGTTTTGCGTATTAAGCCACATTACCCAAAAAAGCGAGCGCCTGCATTTCTGCAGGCGCTCGCTTTTTGGTCGGGGCGACTAGATTCGAACTAGCGACCACACGCCCCCCAGACGTGTACTCTAACCGGGCTGAGCTACGCCCCGATTCGTTTAGAGGCTGCAAAGGTAAAACTTTTTTTGTTTATTGCAAAACTATAAGAGACTGTTTAAAAATATTACCGTAATTATTTTTAAACAGTTTCTAAGCTATTTTAAACGCTTGTCCGATTTTTTGAAAGAGCGGCCAGATAGTAGTGTATTGCGTGCAACATTGTATTTTATACGGGAAATCCGGCAGACCCTCGATGCTTGTCCTGATTTTCCGAAATTATTTTTACATTTGTACGGTCCGACAGATCGCATTAACCCCAACCACTATAACACCATGAAAAAAATTATTACCATTACGCTGGCATTCCTCGCCGCGTTGGCATTTGTTGGTTGTAAACAGATGAAAATTAAAACACTGCCTTATCCTGAGGCGCGTATCGACACGACGGTTGTCGAAGACTATCACGGCACTGCGGTAGCCGACCCTTACCGTTGGCTGGAAGATGACAATTCGGCAGAGACAGCTGCCTGGGTCGAAGCTGAGAATGCAGTTACACGCAACTACCTGGAACAGATTCCCTATCGCAATGCTATCAAGGATCGTCTGACAAAGCTGATGGATTATCCCAAAGAAGGTTTGCCCACTAAAGTCGGCGACTATTATTTCTTCTTCCATAACGACGGGCTGCAGAACCAAAGCGTCCTATACCGCCAGAAGGGTTTGGACGGCGCGGCTGAGGTGTTTCTCGATCCCAATATGCTTTCGGTCGACGGCACAGTGGCGCTGAGCGGCATATCGTTTTCGAACGACAATAAATATATGGGATACACACTCTCAAAATCGGGGTCGGATTGGGTCGAAATACATGTACGGGAGGTGGAAACCGGTGCTGAATTGCCCGATGTGATCGAATGGGTAAAATTTTCGGGTGCGAGTTGGGGTAAAGACGGCTTCTATTACAGCCGTTACGACCGCCCTGCGGAGGGTAGCGTGCTTTCCGGGCAGAATCGCTTCCAAAAGGTATATTACCATATGTTGGGTAAAAACCAGTCCGAGGATAAGCTCGTTTACGAGGATAAGGAACATCCGTTGCGCTATTTCCACGGAATGGGGAGCGAAGATGGCAAATATGTGTTTGTGACATCTTCCGAGGGGACTCACGGCAGCGAGATACTCTACCGCGAGGCGTCGAAGCCGGGCCGGTTTAATGTGCTTTTTGCAGGTTTCGACTACGATTATATCCTTATAGAGTGCCAGGACGATATGGCATGGGTGCTGACCAACGACCATGCCCCGAATTACAAACTGATACAGGTGAACCTTAAGGATCCGAAGCTCGCATCAAAGGAGATCATTGCCGAGGATGACACGAGGTTGTTAGAAACAGTGAGTTCGGTGGGAGGCTATCTCATAGCCGGTTATCTGGACAAGGCGCAGAGTAAAGTATATCAATACGATATGGATGGGACTAAGGTCCGCGAGATAGAGCTGCCCACGATAGGGACAGTCGGCGGTTTCGGCGGCAAGAAGGAGTTTACTGAGACTTTCTATGCTCTAACAAATTTTATAACTCCCACGTCTATCTACCGCTACGATCTGGCGGAAGGCACATCGGAACTTTTCAAAAAGCCGGAGGTGGATTACAATCCGGATCTGTTCACAGCCGAACAGGTATTCTTCCCAAGTAAGGACGGGACACAGGTGTCGATGTTCATAGTACATCGTAAAGACATGAGGCTTAACGGTAAAAATCCTTTGTTGCTTTACGGTTACGGCGGATTTAATCACAGTATAACCCCATCTTTCTCTACATCGGCCATCATGCTGATGGAACAGGGCGGAATATATGTTGTGGTCAATCTGCGCGGCGGTGGCGAATATGGCGAGGAGTGGCACCATGCGGGTATGCTGGAACGTAAGCAGAATGTGTTCGACGACTTTATAGCCGCAGCGGAATACCTCATCGAAAAAGGCTACACCTCTAAAGAAAAACTTGCCATCCAGGGCGGGTCGAACGGGGGGCTGCTCGTCGGAGCGTGCATGACCCAGCGTCCCGACCTGTTTGCGGTGGCATTCCCTGCCGTGGGAGTTATGGATATGCTTAGATATCATAAGTTTACCATTGGCTGGGGTTGGGTTGTGGAGTACGGGTCGAGCGATGTTAAAGAGCAGTTCGAATATATCTATAAATATTCTCCGCTGCACAATATAATCCCCGGCACGTGCTACCCCGCAACGCTCGTTACGACGGCCGACCATGACGACCGTGTTGTACCCGCCCATTCGTTCAAATTTGCAGCCACATTACAGGCTGCGCAGGGTTGCGACCGCCCGGCACTTATACGCATCGACTCCAAAGCCGGACACGGCGCGGGCAAGCCCACTTCGAAACGGATAGAGGAGATGGCCGATATCCTTTCGTTCATGTTCTGGAACACCGGATCGAAGGTAAGGTTTGCGCAGTAATTCCGCGGTTTGTGAACATCACATACCTCGATTGAAATTTCCCTCCGGAGCGGGATGGTATTTCCGCTCCGGAGGGAATGTTTTGTAAACAGGTTATATGACATCATAAAATTATGAAAGTATTTAAATTTGGAGGCGGTTGCCTTAAGTCTGCGGACGATTTTCGCATCATGGGCAAAATCGTGAGGCCCGAAAAGAGTTTGTTCATCGTCGTCTCGGCCATGGGTAAAACTACCAATGCCCTCGAGTCGGTGTTGAATATGGTGATGAAAGGAAATATCCGTGATGCCCAGTTCGCCATCGAAACGATAAGGCATAACCATCTCCAGGTAGCTCGTGAACTTTTGGACGGAGTGGTGCCTGACAGCCTGGAACGCCACTTTGCCCGTTTGACCGATACTGTTGCAAGTGCGGAAAATATTCCGGAAGCAGGCTACGACCTTTGGTACGACAAGATCGTAGGATATGGCGAACTTGTATCGTCGGCTCTTGTCACCGAGTACCTGTTGCATATAGGTATTCTGGCGGAGTGGGCCGACATGCGCCGCAGCCTTATCACGGGTTATAATCATCGTGAGGCCAATGTCGATTTTTCGCTGTCGGCTCCCTCCATGCGCCGTGTCATGGCCAACAGCCCGGCTGGAATTGTGGTGGGACAGGGTTTCATCGGCTCCACGCCGTCGGGCGAGCCTACCACTTTAGGCCGTGAGGGATCGGATTATTCCGCGGCGGCCATAGGCAATTTGCTGGATGCCGAAAGCGTCACGGTGTGGAAAGATGTGGACGGCGTACTCAATGCCGATCCCAAGATATTTAAAGAGACGGTCCTCATCCCCGAACTGACCTATCTCGATGCGATAGAGTTGGCTTACGGCGGGGCCCAGATCATACATCCCAAGACAATCAAGCCGCTTCAGAACAAGAATATACCCTTATACGTACGTCCCTTCTACGATGCGGGGAAGCCGGGGACGGTCATACACAACGAGGTAAAGGAGCCGATCAGCGTGCCTGTGCTGATATTGAAACCAGGCCAGGTGCTTGTGTCGATACGTCCCAAGGATTTTTCGTTCGTCCTGGAGGAAAAACTGGCTTACATATTCAGCCTGATGGAGCGCAGTAACATCAAGATAAACATGATACAGAGTTCGGCGGTGAACCTGAGCCTGTGTGTCGATAATCTGCGCAACCTGGAAAGCGTAGTGGCTAAATTGCGCGAAGACTTCAGGGTGGTTTTCAACGACGGCCTTGAGTTGTTGACCATACGGGGTTATACTCCGGAACTGTACCGCAACTACAGCGACGACGAAGGCGTGCTTGTGCTGCAACGTACTCGCCGCACCATGCGTGCCGTACGCCGCAGCGAAAAACAATAAATAAATCCAAACAGTCTCCGGCTGCAGATTTTCTTCAGAAAGCTGCAGCCGGAGACCGTATGGATAAATATGTTGTTTTTGGTCATGCAGGGTGCTGTAATTCGTTTTTGATATAATTTAATATTACATTTGCCGTGTTTTGCATTTATAAAAATGGGACGCGGAGCGATTCTGTATGTTTTTATGCTGGTTTGTACGGCTTTTGCGGGTCGTGCAGGATCCGTCGTGCAGAATATCGATGTTTTATCTGCGGGAGGGATTCATAAAGAGGTGTCTTTTTGCCTGTTTACCGCCGGCTCACACGTTATTTACGATGTTGCGGAGGTCAATGTTCAGGCATGTGTGTCGAAACTTTCATGCGATGAAAAACAAAAAGGTGCCGGCAGGTATCCGCGATGCAATTTTATAACGTACAATTTCTGTTCTGTGTGCCACGGCGTGAACAATCACGGCCCGGCTCCAAGTCTTTCCTCCGGTAAGGGTCTCGACCGGTTGCGGCGGCTCAATATTTGAGGGCCGTTTTCCCCGCTATCTTAATTTATCGCTTTTGTGATGTGCGATGCCCGGACGATGCTGCGTCCGGGGCGGTTTATGCTTTTTAACGTTTTTAGAGTTTGTCTATCGTCGGGTGTAATATAATTTGAGATGAGTAATTCGGCTTTGTTCCTTGTTTTGCTTGCCACTGCGATATTCCTCGTCGGGGCGGCGCTTATACTGGCGTGGCTTTTGGCTCCGCGTTCCCGGAACCCCCTTAAGGGTGAGCCTTACGAATGCGGGATACCCACACGGGGTACTTCATGGATGCAGTTCCGTGTGGGATATTACCTGTTTGCGATCCTGTATCTGGTTTTCGATGTCGAGACGGTGTTGCTCTTTCCGTGGGCGACAATCATGCGCGACCTCGGGCCTCAGGGTTTGGCTTGCGTTTCGTTTTTTATGGTGGTACTGACCCTGGGACTGGCTTACGCGTGGAAGAAAGGAGCTTT
>JAVBMJ010000082.1:0-11893 GCA_031552535.1 Rikenellaceae bacterium | reverse complement strand
TCTGGATAATCCGGCCTCCCTAAGTCAGGCAACTCGCTCGAATCGTTCTTCGGACATCTGAAACGGAACATATCGCTACATCGAGGATTATCAAAAGTTCACTACCAAAACTACGTGAAATGGTATCTCTATTTTCGAAACAAGGATCGAAAAAGCGCAAAAAAATAATCAGGGCACCATGCGAGGGATCAGATTATTTTCTTGTGAGTATCAGCCGGGCAATTACCAACCTCTTTTGTCCACATTACCAAAAAGACCGAATAAAATAGACCATTAATTGTTTGAAATTACTTATCTACCGTATACCTAACCGAACGGCTGATTCCATAGGAATCAGCCGTTCGGTTAAGTATACCAGAGAATGTCACAACTCAGAGAACAATCCTTTTCCGTCACCGGACCACTTAAAGCCTATTCCATATCGAATTTAACTTCCACACCCGCCTTACCTTTGGCGTTACCCATGGACAGGGTTATCTCTTTTGAAGCCGACGGCTCGACATCGATTATGGTGTATCCGGCAAACAGTCTCTTTTTACCCGAATATACGGTATAGTTCACCCTTTTCCCGACGATAGGCGTCACTGTGAAATTATTTGTGACCATATAACGGCCATCGGACAAATTTACCGGATTGAAAGTGAGCCCGTTTGCTGCCGGGATAGCAGGCATCGCCGTTTCGCCGAAACTTATCCTCTTTACTGCGGGAGCCAACTCCACCACCCTGCCCGACTTGCCTTCATGGCTACTGTACAGATCCGGCCTCATTGCGTCGCTGTTCCACTGCGCTCCCGCTCCGAGGAATATCACCGGGCGCGACGGCTCCACATGTTTGAGCGCCATGTAACTTTCGCACAGATTAAAGCCATTCGGCGAATCGGCTGCCATAGAAAATATTATTGCACAAGGGTGTGACTTGACATTGTGATACATTCCCATCACCCTGTCTATGTATGAATTACGCCAACCGGGGTCGTTCGAAGGATTGCCCTGACCGCCTATTGCAGCCTGGGTGCATACATACATACCCTCCATGTCGCAAAGGCTATAGAAACCATCCGGCTGAGGGCTTTGCAATATCACGGTATTGAATCCTCTCGATTTGAGGTTGCGCAACTCTTGTATCGTGGCTGTTTCGTCAGCTCCTGGAGCCGGAGAGTAACGGCATGCGGCAACGGGGAGTTCATATCCGTTGATCCGCAATTTACCGCCGGCCATATCCACAGATCGGAATCCCGTCTTAAAAGACAGATATTCCGGGAAGCGCCCTTCATGTCGTGTTTTGACCCTGACCGTATAGAGATTCGCCGTTTCGTGGCTCCATCGCAGAACCCCCGGAATATTGGCGAAAAAACGCACGGTATCTTCCCTGCGCATATCGACATCGAGCGTGCGGTGTTCCTGTGCGACAGTTTCCCCCGACGGGGATATCAGTTCATAGAATACTTCATAGGTTTTCGGATTCAGCAAGTGGCTTTTCATCACTATCCCAAGCGAGAATAATCCGGTGCCGTCTCCGGCAAACGCGGTATTGACCACTATATCCCTGACACGGACTTTAGGCTGGGCGCATATATACGACCGCTCCGGATCGAAAGCCGTTACATTGCATGCCGGGCTTATTTTTCGTGCCGGCGACGACGGGGACAGGATAATCTCCAATGTGTTGTTACCCTCTTTGACATGCCGTGTCAGGTCAAACTCCTGAACCGATGTTCCGTTTTGGGTGTACCCTATTTTCCGTCCGTTCACAGCCACATAATAAGGCATATCCGTTTGATCCATATGAAGGAAAATCTCCCTGTCGACCCATGCGAAAGGCATTTTAAACTGGCAACTTTTTAGCAATCCTCCATCTTTTTCCGATGACTTCCAATCCGCCAAAGGCTGCAGGTATTGCGACTTGCCACGGCTGGCGTTGTCGGCATCGACGGCGGAATGACAAGGTATCACCTCTCCACGGGGCAACTCCCTTTCCCAAGCCACCATAGATGGAACATTCACATAATCATCGATCCTGCCCTGAGGATTAGATCCGAAGGTTACAACAGGCAGCAGAATGCCGGCAATACCGACGGCAAAATTATATCTCATCATTGACCTCTGCGTTACAATGTTTTAGCCTCGTTGGCCACTGCTATCATGGCCAGATTGGTAAGTGCACGCACTCCGGCCGTTTCGGCAATCAGATGCACCCCTGCCGGAAGTCCCAGCAATATAGGTCCGTTGATCTCGGCATTGCCTAAGCCTTCCATCAGTTTGTAAGATATGTTGGCTGCCGACAGGTTAGGAAATATGAAGGTATTGACCTCCTTGTCTGCCAGCTTGTTAAACGGATAGTGTTCCGAACGGGTGGCGCGATCCAGTGCAATATCTGCCTTCATCTCGCCGTCGACTATGATCTCGGGATAGTTGTCGTGCAGGATTTCGACCGCCCGGGCCACTTTGGTGGCTTCCGATTCGGTATCCGTTCCGAAGTTGGAGTGCGACAGCATGGCGATCACGGGCTCGATCCCGAATTTTTTTATGGTCGAAGCAGCCAGCCGGGTTATCGTCACCAACTCGTCGGCCGTAGGCGACGTATTGATAGCCATATCGGCAAAAAACATAGGTCCTTTCCGGGTGGCTACGATCACCATCGAAGCGAGAGTTTGAGGTGTTGTCGACGAGAATATCTCCCTTACCGGCTCCAGGGCTTTTGTATAGCGGCGGCTATACGAGAGGATAGAGGTGTCGGCATCGCCCGCAACCACCATCATCAACGTAAACCAGTCGCGATGCATCATATATTTTTGCGCTTCGCTTGGGCTCAATCCTTTGCGGCTCAGCTTACTATGGAGAAGCGTAGCATATTTTTCCCTGCGTTCGGTTTCCGCTTCAGACTGGAAATCGACAATCCTGCACGACTCTATGTCTATATGGTTCTCTTGCGCGACAGCCTCTATCCTGCTTCTGTCACCAATAAGTATCGGGTTGGCCAACCTGTCGGCAGTCAGTTGAGACGCAGCCAATATGCTATCGTGCGTGTCGCCGTTGCTGAAAACAACGCTTTTTGTCGACGATGTCTGCACACGGGTACGAATCGCACGCAGCAATTTGTCGCCACGCCCCATGCGGTTTTCGAGCTCGAACTGATAATTATCCCAGTCGTTGATGCATCTACGGGCTACTCCCGACTCTATGGCGGCTTTTGCTACCGCTGTCGATATATGGGAGATCAAACGCGGATCGAGTGGTTTGGGAATCAGGTATTCACGACCGAATATAATATGATGATTGTTATATGCCGCCGCAACAATATCAGGCACAGGCTCTTTGGCCAATGCGGCAAGCGCTTTGGCCGCGGCTACCTTCATCTGTTCATTGATCTTTGTGGCCCTGACATCGAGCGCTCCCCTGAAAATGTATGGGAATCCCAGCGCGTTATTGACCTGATTGGGATAATCCGAACGGCCCGTAGCAAAAATAATATCGGGACGCGAGGCCATAGCGTCGTCGTATCCTATCTCGGGATTTGGGTTGGCCAATGCGAAGACCATAGGATCGGCAGCCATCGAACGCACCATCTCCTTTGTCATAACATCGGCCACAGAAAGCCCTAAAAAAAGATCGGCACCTACCACCGCTTCTTCGAGCGTTGAAATATTACGCGAGGTGGCAAACGCTTTTTTAGTGTCGTTAAGGTCTTTACGGTAAACGGAAATAACACCTTTGCTGTCGCACATCACAAGGTTCTCAGGTCTTACCCCGAGCATGATCAATAATTTGGAACAGGATATTGCGGCGGCTCCCGCCCCGTTGACCACAACTTTTATATCTTCTATTTTACGTGCCGTGATCTCCAGTGCGTTCAAAAGCGCGGCAGCCGAGATTATAGCCGTACCGTGCTGGTCGTCGTGCATCACAGGTATCGAAAGTTCGTTCTTGAGCCTTTCCTCGATTTCGAAACACTCCGGAGCCTTTATGTCTTCGAGGTTTATGCCCCCGAATGTAGGGGAGATATTTTTAACCGTCTCAATGAAACTGTCCACATCTGTCGCATCGACCTCTATATCGAACACATCTATATCGGCGAATGTCTTGAATAACAATCCCTTCCCTTCCATTACCGGTTTTCCGGCCATTGCACCTATATTTCCAAGTCCCAACACTGCCGTGCCATTGGATATCACAGCCACCAGATTACCCTTGGCTGTATATTTATAGGCGTCTTCCGGATTTTTTTCTATTTCGAGGCACGGTTCCGCCACACCGGGGGAATAGGCCAGCGCCAGATCGTGCTGGGTACTGTAAGGTTTGGTAGGAACTACCTCTATCTTTCCCGGCCGTCCTTCACTATGGTATAGCAGCGCCTCGTCGCGGCGGTTTTTGGTATTTTGATCCATTTTCTGCAAGCTAAATTTGGGATAAAGATAGTCATTCTTTGTGAATATTTTTTTGATCCGGAGTGCAATATTTATTTAAAAATATTGCAATTTTGTATGGCGACGAAATGACACATTACCCTGGTGTTTTGCAAATACCGATGAGTGACTATGATACCGGCCGATTATACTAAATTAAACCTGCCTCCGTGCCGCCTGAAGGTGCGCCGCCGCGGTGACAGGTTTCAGGTGTGGGACGACCTGCGCGGCCAGTGGCTTGTGCTGACACCCGAAGAGTGGGTACGCAGGCATGTCATCGCTTACCTTTGCGACACGATGGGGGCCGAGCGTTCGCTTGTAGTGCAGGAGTATCCCGTTTGTATGGATGGATTGCAGTTGAGGGCCGATGTGGTCGTGATGTCCTCAAATGGCCCCGGGAGCGCGGAGGGAATGTTGCACCCGGTCATGCTGGTCGAATGCAAGGCACCGGGGGTGGCAATAAGCGCCGACACATTGCGACAGGCTTTCCGCTACAACACCTGCGTCGGAGCCCGTTATATGGTTCTCACAAACGGCATCCTCCACTATGTCTACGAATTGGACTGTTCCACAGGAGAATACCGGCGGCTCGAATCATTCCCACAGTTTCAGGACCGGTAAAACTGACCGTTTTAACCTGTAAGCGCCTGCAAAGTCACATCATCGAGCCGAAATGCCGGCGTCCGAAAATATAACGCAGTATGATCGAACCGCAATAAACTCCTGCAGGTTGTCCGGGATGCCCAGTCTGTGCAGTTTGGCGATCTGCGCGCAATGCGGTTTTCATACCTCTGAAATCGGCATGAGCACGCCAAACCGCTTTAAATAAATCATAACGCCCGCCAGCTAAATACACCACTGCGGCTAAACCGTCGAGCACCATACGCACCGGGATAATTAAGCGGGACTTGCTCTTAGGCAGGTTCTTATATAGCATGGCCAGATTGTTGCGGTAATTAAGATACAGTTTGTGTGCGGAACCGGCTTCCAGCGTGCCGCCTCCGAGGTGAAAAACCCGGCTTCCGGGTTCAACCATGATTCCGTACCCTTCGAGTTGTGCGCGCCAACAAAAGTCGATCTCTTCCATATGGGCGAAAAAGCGGCTGTCAAATCCCCCAAGGCCATGGAACACCTTGCTGCGCACGGCAAAACACGCTCCCGAAGCCCAGAACACCTCGCGCGGATCGTCATATTGCCCCTGGTCGCACTCTACGGTGGATAATATCCTTCCCCGGCAAAAAGGATATCCCAATATGTCGATAAACCCGCCCGACGCTCCCGCGTACTCGAATCGGGCAGGGTCGTTACACGACAATATTTTGGGCATTACGGCAGCCACCCGGGAGTTGTCGTCGAGCTGTTTCAACAACGGGGCACACCATCCGGGAGCGGGTTCGACATCCGAATTGAGCAAAATGTAATAATCCGCGTCTATACGTTTAAGTGCGACATTATATCCTCCGGCATAACCGTAGTTACGGTCCAGGCGAACTATTTCGACCTCCGGGAACAAGGTTTCGACCAGGTCGCAAGACCCGTCGTCCGAACGGTTGTCGGCCACTACGATTCCCACTTCCTCCGGGGTGTTGGCCACGACCAAAGGCAGGAACCGTGACAGGTGCTTCCTGCCGTTCCAATTGAGAATTACCACTTTAGTTGTCGCCATATCGTCAATATGGTTTGTGCTTCCATCGTTTGTGCGACCACATCCACAACTCGGGCACATCGCGGATCATCCCTTCAAGCTTGGCGGCATACCTTTCGGTGATCTCATATTCGCGTACATTCTCTGTCCCGTCGTATATCATATCGAAACGTAGACGGTAATGACCCGGTTTGAGTTTGTCCACATGGGTGAAATATACCGGCATCCCGAAACGCAGCGCAAATTTTTCTATCCCTAAAAAGAACGGTGTCGGCTGCCTGAGAAAATCGAACCAATGGTGAATATCGAAGTGCGGCGGTGTTTGATCGGCAATCATCCCCAGGGACAGGGGCCCTACTCCATGTTCTTTACGGTATCTTACTATATAACGTAGCAAATGATCCATTGCAACGGTCTTCGACCCGAACCGTTCGCGCATATGTTTATAGAAAAGGTCGAATGCCTTGTCTTTCAGCGGCCGGTAGACCCCAACGACCTGAGAGGTGGTATATAATTGGTACCCACTCAGAAACTCCCACGAGCCGTAATGCGACATGGCGGCAATCCAGTCTTTCCCTGCGACAGACGCTTCATGCAGCTCTATATTGTCGAAAACAACCCTGCGGCGCAGTTTGCTTTCACTTATCGAAGCCAGAAGTACGGTATCGATAAATACCTCGGCCAACTGCAGGTAGAAGCGTCGTTCTGTCGTGCGCAATTCGCCGGGCGTTTTACCGGGGAAAGAGTTCCGCAGATTTTCCCTTACCACCTTTTTCCTGTAACCTGCCATACGGTAGAGCACCACATATATAATCCACCGCACTACGCTATACAAAATCCAGTCGGGCAAATACCCTACTCCCTTGCACAATATTTTGAGAAACAGATATTCCGCCTTATCTCCTGTTTTCATTTCTCAATCCGTTGATCGCATGCGCTTAAGTTACTCCACATCTTCCTGCCCGCCGCTCTTACCTTTTTTGCGCCTTGGACAGCCTTCAACCACTACCACGAATTCGCCACGCGGTTCATTTTCCGAAAAATATGCCGACAACTCTTCCAATGTACCCCTGATTGTTTGTTCGAACTTCTTGGTCAGCTCCCTCGACACGCTCACCCTGCGCCCGGGTCCAAATGCCATCGAAAGTTCCGCCAGAAGCTTTCCGACACGATAGGGTGACTCGTAAAATATAATCGTACGCTCCTCATCCGCAAGTTTTGCCAACCGGCTTTGCCTTCCTTTTTTTTGTGGGAGAAAACCCTCGAAACAGAATCTGTCACACGGAAATCCACTCTGCACAAGGGCCGGGATACAGGCCGTGGCTCCAGGTAGCGTCTCTACTTCGATACCGGCTTCGATACACGTGCGTACCAACAGGAACCCGGGGTCGGATATGCCCGGTGTACCCGCGTCCGACACCAACGCAACAGTGTTGCCGGCCGCGATCTTCTCGGCCACCATTTTCACTTTTGCATGTTCATTAAACTTGTGATGCGAAGCTACGGGACGCTCTACACCCAGGTGCTTCAAAAGAAAAAGCGTCGTCCTGGTATCCTCGGCAAGTATCATGTCTGCTTCCCGTAATACACGTATAGCCCTGAGGGTTATATCCTCAAGGTTTCCCACCGGGGTCGGCACTATAAAAAGTTTAGGCATAACGCGAACTTGTTCTGGCAGTGGCGGGAGGCATTTCAAA
Organism: Rikenellaceae bacterium; assembly: GCA_031552535.1. Classification (GTDB taxonomy): domain Bacteria; phylum Bacteroidota; class Bacteroidia; order Bacteroidales; family Rikenellaceae; genus JAVBMJ01. Next base: position 4,148 of record JAVBMJ010000082.1, on the reverse strand, counting down.
CAGCCCCCGTTTCTCATTCACCTTGCGATCCGGCATTCCATACCACGCCGGCGCCGTGTCAGGATAATTTCCGGGTCAGCAGTTCGACAATAAACGACATGCCTTCACTATTGGGGTTACGGGCGAAATTGTCGTTGAGGTATATCAGTGCCTCATTAAGATCGGCAAATTGGTCGAGACACGATATAGCAATCTCGAAAATATCGGAATCGCCGTCAAAGAGGTCGCGAACAAGCATAAATTTATCATTTATCCCTATCGATTCACGCAGCGACCCGGTGTGGCCCGACGCCAACTGCGAAGCCACATCTTCTATTGCGGCCTGCTGCTTACCGAGGGCGTCGGCGACCGTGTATACACTATTTATGGTCTCGCCCAATATTTCACCGTTTTTTTCAACCGGCACACTCTCGCCATACTCTTGTTTTTGGGGCGTCTCCACACCCGGCCTTATATTTTCCGGCCATTCTGTTTCATCCGTATTTGATGTCGGAGCAACCTGAACCTGACCGCCGTTCGATTCGGAAAGGGATGGTGTTTCTTCCGTTTTATGGTCGCCACGGGTATCACTGATCGCAACCTCCGCCTCGCCTGTGCCCTCTTCGCCGGTTGCAACAGCTTCAGCGACCGAACCGAGGGCAGATATCGCGTCTGCATCGGTCACCTCCACCGGTTGCCTTTGCGACGTATCTTCACCGCCCGACTCGTGGGAATTACCGGTATCTTGCGGCAACGGCTCTTCATTGTCTATGGCACATTCCCCCCCGTCGTTGCCGTTTTCTGTAAAAATCGCTTTCGACGTGTCGGGGTTAACTCCTTCGACAAATATTATTTCATTATCCAGCGGCGGAGTCTCGGCTACCTCGGGAAGTGTCTGGATTTCCTCCTCCTCAGCATTAGCCACAACCTCCACGGTAGCGATCTCCGCCCTTTCCTCGGGCACTAATTCCTCTGCAACTTCCTGCACATCCGCCGTAGAGCCGTCCATCCCGCCGATTTGCTCTAAATCCACGGGATTGTCCCACTGGGTCGGCGACTGCACAGCCTTGGGTTCTACCGCAATCTCGTCGTAATATAGTGATAATATCGTTTTGCGGTCGAGTCCTTTTTTTGCGGGTTTCGGGTCCTCTTCCTGGGCCTGAGCCGGCACAAGCGGCTCAGAAACAGGTGCCGGGGATGTCACCTCCGGTTGCAAATCTGGCTCATCGTTATATGAGACAGCCGCCGGAGATTCCGGTACGGCGACAGACCGGTCTTCCTGCGTGAGCGAATGTTCGTCTGCCGACATCACCCAATCGTAGATGTGAGACAGTTTATTTAGTACGAGTCTGCGTTCGATTTCAGAAATCTCATGAACATTGTCCCATTGTTGCAATATACCTGTAATGTGCTCGAGACCGGCTATTATTTTTTTCATATACGTAGAATGCTGATTTTATTCCCCGCCAAAGTTACACTTTTTCCCGTTAACAATCAAAACACCCCGTAAATTAAAAAACACTCCTTACCGTGGGGGACTTACGGCTTTTTGCAAGTTTAATAATTTAATAGTAAATTTGCGTTCTAAAAATAATAATATTATAGAAATGGGATTATCGGCACAACTGCGCATAGGGGTTTTTTATGACGGCAACTTCCTGCTTCATGCGTCGAATTACTATAACTATATCCACCATAAAAGAAACAGGCTGAGTATAAGCCGGCTTCACGATTTCGTGAAACATCATGCCGCCGATTGCGAAGGAATCGACAAAAAAGATTGTTACATTGCCGAATCGCACTATTTCCGCGGGCGTCTCAATGCGGTAGAGGCTTCGCAACGCGGCAACCAATTGTATAACGACCGGGTATTTGAAGATATTCTTATGTCCGAAGGAGTGCAGACGCACTATCTTCCCATACGTAACATATCGGGACGTAAGGAGGAACGGGGGATAGACGTGTGGCTGTCGCTCGAAGTGCTCGAATCGGCATTACTCGGCAAAATAGACATGGCGGTGTTGATCATCTCCGATACCGACTACGTACCGTTATTGCGCAAACTACTGTCGTTAGGAATCAAAGTTATGCTCCTGGGATGGGAGTTCGACTACCTTAACGACGAAGGCACGAAAGTGGTTACAAAAACCTCTCATGAGTTATTGCAGCTTGCCTCATATCCGGTAATGATGCACGATGTGATAGAGAATGGATTATTGCGTCGTGACCAATTGATAATGAATCTGTTTACCGGATGCGAACCTGCCAGGACAGACGCTGAGATAATGAAGCCTGAAATAGTCGGCGACATGGACGACAACACAGATCCAGATTCGTTCGAAACAAGTGAGATAATGAGCCTTAAGAGTGGCTTCGGATTTATACGATATCCTAATAATAATCTGTTTTTTCACTACCTCGACGTTGTGGGCGACTTCAGTGAGCTGGCAATAGGCGATTCGGTGAAGTTCACGATTGGGAAGAATCAGATGAATCAGGATGTGGCTAAAAATGTTGAAAAACTTTAATGAATAACCCCGCGGCAGGCTACGGGGTATCACAAAGGAATAGTTTTTCTTTCTCGCAGCAAACCGCGGGGAATTTAACCTTTAGAGATTTATATATAGAGTTACAGTCACGCTCCCAGTTCAACAACAATGTTTGTCCGTCTTTTTTGATAATATCGGGGCGTTCTTTATAATCCAAACAATAGATAGATGGCTCTTCAATGCGGCATTGTCGGTTTGCCTAATGTGGGTAAGTCGACTCTTTTTAACTCATTGTCTAACGCTAAGGCACAGGCGGCCAATTTCCCGTTCTGTACGATAGAACCCAATGTAGGAATTATCACAGTCCCCGACGAACGGCTGATAAATTTGGCCAGGATAGACCTTCCGAAGAAGATAACTCCCACCACGATCGAGATAGTCGATATCGCAGGCCTGGTCAAAGGTGCCTCGAAGGGCGAAGGGCTTGGGAATAAGTTTCTTGCCAACATTCGCAATACCGATGCCATTATCCACGTATTGAGATGTTTCGATGACGGCAATGTGACTCATGTGGACGGGACTGTCGATCCGGTCCGCGATAAAGAGATCATCGATATGGAACTGCAAATGAAAGACCTGGAAACAGTGGAGAGCCGCATTGCCAAAGTTCAGAAACAGGCGCAGAGCGGCGGGGATAAAACTGCGAAAAAGGTTCTGGAGATACTGATGCAGTATAAAACGGCCCTGGACAGCGGCCGGTCAGTGCGCGGGGTCGCGGTCGATGACGAAGACCGCAAACTGGTCTCCGACCTGTGCCTTTTGACAGAAAAGCCTGTACTGTATGTCTGTAATGTCGACGAAGCCAGTGCGGTATCCGGGAATGCCCATGTCGATGCCGTTCGTAAGGCTATCGAGGGAGAAAAAGCAGAGTTATTGATAGTTGCTGCGGCGATAGAAGCCGAGATCGCCGAATTGGACAGCTATGAAGAACGCCAGATGTTCCTTGAAGAGATAGGCCTTAAGGAGTCGGGAGTAAGCAGGTTGATCAAAGCCTCATACGGTCTGCTCGATCTTGAGACCTACTTTACGACTGGCGAGCCCGAAACCAGGGCCTGGACTTATGTGCGCGGAACTAAAGCCCCTGCTGCCGCGGGAATTATACACTCCGACTTCGAGCGTGGCTTTATCCGGGCCGAGGTAATAAAATACGACGATTATGTGGCGCTCGGATCGTCGCGTGCGTGCCGCGATGCGGGGAAATTATCGGTCGAGGGCAAAGAGTATGTCGTGCATGACGGCGATATCATGCATTTCCTTTTCAATGTGTAACTGCTGAATTTACTGACGTCACACTCTTTTATATGGTAAAAAAATGGGGTTCGCAACTTAATTTTTGTTCGCGTAAAGTCAGGAAATTCAGGTGAGCATTTGGGCCTAATACGCAAACCTGCTGGCAAGGCAGCTCCTAACCAACCGCAATAAACCAACTTACGCGACCCGAAAAAGTTCAGGTGTAGCTTTTATTTATTTGTCAATCATTAACACTACTGTCCACTAAAAAATTGGACGCTTAAAAGTTAAACAAATTTGGCTCACCGGAGCCATCAGGTTCTTTGAGATAGTTGAGATTCGATTTGTCGAATAAGTCCCGGATCGGGGTTTTGTCAGTCAGCGATATGC
>JAVBMJ010000088.1:0-22773 GCA_031552535.1 Rikenellaceae bacterium | reverse complement strand
AATCAGCTGTTTTTGGCCACATTACCGAAAGTATTTATCGTTTATTTTTGGTCTCTTTTAGGCGAAAATCCCGTCATATAGTACCACTATGCTCCTCGATTTTCGCCTAAAATAGCCCTGAAAATAATTCGCAACTATTTTCACAGGAAAATCAAACAACTTCTCAGAAACTGTTTAAAAACATTAATCTTGTTCTTTTCCTGCTGTTTGCCGCGCTTTTTCGCGGTGGAATTCGTTAAACAGGAGCCGCTATTCGCCTCATCCCTCCACACAAAATCATCGACAAGCAGATGTAAAATAACTTCGGTAACCCGTTGTGCATTTAGAAAAACGAGGCATTAAAGTTTCATTTGCATGAAAATCAGCTTTGCAAAACAAAACTGTCGGCCCGCAGCCACCCGGCGCGGAGGGCCGATAAAATCGCCTCCGGCTCATTATCCGCACTCCGCTGGCTGCGATCCGAAACCACAATGCAAGCATATATCTTTGTCCCAAATGTTTGCAAAACAAACCTCGCCACATTATAAATGCACAACGGGTTTCGGTAATATTCTTAAACAGTTTCTCAGTCTATTCTGTCCACATTACCAGAAATTTCAAATCACACTCCCTCCCGGGGAGCGGGTCTGCACCGGGCGTCTACGTATGTCTTACTGTGCCGCTTTCGGCGATCTTTTTCTGGACTATCTTCCCCGGGCCTTTGTAGAGGAATTTGGCTCCGGAACCAACATTGACCCTCATATCGCCGCTGACGGTTATCCTGGCCACACAATCCGACGAGGCTTCGATGTTGAGGTCTTTGACTTTAAGATCGTAGCAATCGAATTCAGTCCCTGACGACAACCTCAGCTTCATTAAGGAACTAACACTACCTTCGATCTCGATCAACGAACTTCCAGTGCCGCGCAATTCGAGTTTGTCACAGTCGATATGTCCCCGGAGGAGGCTGTTGACGGTTATCGAGCCATAGATCCTTTCGCCCTTGATCTTGTTGTCCAACTCGATCTGCGCATTTCCCGAAGCAGTCAACTCGGTAATACGGGGTAGCGTCACATAAGCATTAAGGGTTTTGGCCTTCTTAACCACGGTATGGGCTTTGATGCGTATATAAAGCACCCCCCTGTCGACTTTGGTCTCAAGGTAAGGTATGACACTTTGGTTCGACTCTACTTCTACGGAAAATTTGTCTCCCTGCCGAACGTAAAGAGTTATTCCTGAAGATACATTCAGACCACTGAAGCCCTGCAGGTCACGCTTTACGGTGACGATACGTCCCGAGCCGCTGATCTCCTCGTCGGGCGCTTTCTGGGCGAACGATTGCAAAAGTATGGCAGCGGTCAGCAACATCAGAAAACCCGCCGTTTTGAGAAAAAACGTCCTGTTCATAGTTTATCGTTTTTATGTTTTGCAAATATACTATTTTGCCAATATTTCAATAATCATATCCTGCAGTTCCGACGGAGTCAGTTTGCAACTTATCGTGCCGCGGTGGGCCAGCGAGATGCTCCCAGTCTCCTCCGAAACCACAACAACAACCGCATCGGTAACTTCGCTCATCCCCAGAGCCGCCCTGTGGCGCATGCCGAACGACACCGGAACATCTGACTCGGTAGACGGCAATATGCATTTAGCCGCAACGATACGGCTACCGCTAACCACTACAGCCCCGTCGTGCAATGGCGAATTCTTGAAAAAAAGATTCCTGATAAGAGGCGATGTAATGCGGGCATCTATCGGGATACCGGTATCGGCTATCGTCGAAAGGTCGCCATCTGTCCTGATCACAATCAGCGCCCCGGTTTTGGTGGCCGACATATCCTTGCAAGCGCTTACAATAGGCACTACCGTATCGTTGGCCTCCTCTTTCATGGGGCTGATATCGAACAGGCGCTCGAGGAAAGAGCGGCGGCGCTTCTTGCTGCTGTTGCCGATCATATAGAGGAAACGCCGTATTTCAGGCTGGAACACTACGATCAGGGCTATGACACCCACTCCGATAATCTGGCCCAGTATGGCGGAAAGGAGCTCCATGTTAAGCGCCCTGACGACCATCCATAGAAGGTAGACCAAAGCTATGCCCGTAATGATGCCCGGCGCATAAGTCCCTTTAGTGAGTTTATAGATATAAAACATTATGACCGCTACGACCACAATGTCTATAATATCTATAATCGTTACCTCAATGAATCCCATCACAAAAATCTGCTTTACAATCCTCAGGCGCCCTATGGCCGGATCCGTACAAAGGTATGAAAATCCGTCGAACTTTCCTATAGGCTATATTATCGTACACAAAATGGTTAGGCAGGGAATAAACACGTGCGCCGCTGTCGAACAGCGGCGCACGCAAGTCAGGTACAGGTAAAGGCCGGCAAGGATAATAATAAGAAACTGTTTAAATCTCCAATGGAAAATCAGACAGACTCTAACGACCCCTTTGCACTATGGAGGACTACGCTTTGGTGGAGTCCCTGCGCAGTTTCTTAGCCATCATATCGTAAGCCAACGGCGTGGCCACGAACACCGAGGAGAAGGTTCCGATAACAATACCGAACAGCAGGGCGAAGATAAATCCGCGGATGACCTCGCCTCCGAACAGGAAGATAGCCAACAGCACGACGATTGTCGTTCCCGCAGTATTCAACGTACGGGCCAGGGTACTGTTGATAGCGCCGTTGATGTTATCCTTAAGGCTGCGTTTCGGGTAGAGGTGCGAATATTCGCGTATACGGTCGAAAATAACCACCGTGTCGTTGATCGAGTACCCGATAAGGGTAAGTATGGCCGCGATAAACGACTGGTCGACTTCGAGCGTAAACGGCAGCAGCCCGTAGAACATAGAGAAGACCCCGATAGTAAGAGCCGCGTCATGGGCCAGAGAAATAACACCGCCGACGCCCCACTGCCACTTCTTAAAGCGGAGCATTATGTACAACGCTATGGCCAGAAGACTGAAAATAACAGCGATAAACGAGTTGATCTTAATATCGTGCGCCACACTCGGGCCTACTTTATCCGAAGAGATGATCCCGTTGGGGTTATCCTGGGTAGTTACGAATTCAGGCAAAGTCAGCTTCGTTTCGTAAAGGTCGCCCAACGCAACGTAGAGCAGGCTGTCGATCTCGGCAGCTACATTCTCGCCCATATCGTCATACTTGTACTGCGTCACGATACGCATCTGGTTGCCTTGGCTACCGTATTGCTTGACCTCGAAACTACCCTTGTCGGCACTCTCGGCCGAGAACACGCGGTCGAGCCCTTCGCGCACCTCGTTGGCCGTGACAGGATGGTCGAAGCGGACCACATAGACGCGTCCGCCCGAAAAATCGACACCGTAGTTAAGACCGCGCACAACAAGCGAACCGATGGTTGCCACCAGCAACGCCACCGATACAATATAGGTGATCTTACGTATCTTTATGAAGTCGATATGAGTATTATAGAGGAAGTTCTCGGTGAAACGGTTCGAGAAACGTATCTTGCGGCCCTTTTCGAGCATCGTCACGAAAAGGATGCGCGAAATGAAGATCGAGCAGAAGAGCGAGGTGATAATACCGATAACCAGAGTCGTTGCGAAACCCTGAACCGGACCGGTACCGAAAATAAACAACACTATACCGGTGATCAATGTCGTAAGGTTACCGTCGATGATCGCAGACATGGCATGCTTGTATCCTTCTGCCACCGACAGGCTAAGACCTTTGCCCGAGCGCAATTCCTCCTTGATACGTTCGTAGATGATAACGTTGGCGTCGACAGCCATACCCATGGTCAGAACGATACCGGCAATACCGGGCAGCGTCAGAACCGCCCCCAGCGAGACCAGAACCCCGAACAGGAAGAAAAGGTTGGTTATAAGGGCCACATTGGCCACAAAACCCGCCCTGTTGTAATAGAGCGCCATATAGATAAGCACCAGAATGAAAGCTATTATGAACGACATCATACCGGCGTTGATAGACTCCTTCCCAAGCGACGGACCTACGACCGTATCCTGGATGATCCTGGCCGGAGCAGGCAGTTTCCCCGACTTGAGCACGTTGGCAAGGTCGGTGGCCTCCTGTATCGTAAAGTTGCCGGTGATAGACGAGCGACCGCCCGATATAGCCTGGTTAACACGCGGTGCGGAATATACATATCCGTCGAGGACGATAGCTATAAAATTACCCACGTTGTCCTCAGTAAGGCGGGCCCATGTTTTGGCGCCGGTGGCATTCATTATCATCGAAACCTCGGCCGTGGCACCGTGCTGAGAATACTCCTCCTTGGCATCCGACACGGCGCCACCGTCGAGAGGAGCCTTACCGTCGCGCGTGTTGGCCTTTATGGCGTAAAGTTCGTAAATGCTCTCGGCCTGATCGATAGCCTTGATCCCCCACATGAACCTGATGTCGCGAGGGAAAAGAGCGCGTACCTGAGGCAGGGCAAGATAGCGGTTGACAGCCATCGTGTCGTAAGACAATGCCGTGCCTATCACAGCACCGGGGGCCACCTGTCCGCGCCCGTCCATCGAAGGAGCGAGCTTGGAGTAGAGCGGGTATTGTTGTTCGTTCGCAATTTGCTCTGCGGCGAGCGAATCTGCAGCAACCCCGGCCGTGGTCAGCGAATCGGCTGCAGGAACTGCCGCCGTGGCAGTGCTGTCGGTAGATTGGCTGGCCATTTTCCAGTCGCGTATGACATTGTTGGCCTGCATCAACAGGGGTTGAACCTCGGGATTGGAATAGGTAGACCAGAACTCAAGGCTCGCCGTGCCCTGCAACAACTTGCGCACACGCTCCGGCTCCTTGACACCCGGAAGCTCGACTAGGATGCGTCCCGAATTCTCCAACCTCTGTATATTGGGCTGCGTAACCCCAAAACGGTCGATACGGTTGCGCAATACGTTGAATGAATTGGCAATAGCGCTTTCGGCCTGTTTGCGGAGGACTTTGACAACCTCCTCGTTGGTACTGGCAGGGGTGATCTGATCCTTCATCTCCGGTGTGTTGAATATGAAGGCGAGGCGCCCGCCTCCCGAGAGCTTATCATAAGCCTCGGCGAAGAGCGTGATATAATCGCTCGAACTATTCTTCTGCGCTTCGCGGGCCTGGACCAGAGCCTGGTTGAAAACCGGATCCTTGCTGTCGTTGGACAGCGCCCTGACCACATCTTCCACCGAGATCTCCAGCATAACGTTCATACCGCCGCGCAGGTCGAGACCGAGATTGATCTCTTTCTCCTTACACTCCTTGTAGTTGAACTTGATCAGGCCCAGGTGGTAAACCGTTTTCGACTTTACCGAGTCGAGGTAAGCCTGCTCTTTCACGGGATCTCCGGCCGCATAGCGGGCAGCCTTGTTCTCCACATGCCTCGTCACGAACGTGAACGAGAGCTGATAAGCGCAGGCGAGGGCCAACGCTATGGTTAAAAATGTTAATGCGCCTTTGTTCTGCATTTCGTTGATATTTTGGATTATTTATTTTTACACAACCCGTCCTGCTAAGGACACCATAAAATATACACGGGCCTGCACCCGATTAGTGCGCAAAAATAGTACTTTTTTGCGAATTACAACAGCCCGCAACCGTAATTTACAGATCGGAGTGTGTTATATCTGTCCGGGATTGCTACGACAGATACAGAAAAACGGCAAAACAATGCCTCCGCCCGGAATAGGCGGAGGCTTTGTTTTGCCGGCGGGATTAAGCCCGCTCCGACTCCTGATGTTTCGTCTCATCAAGTATACGCATTGCGCAGTCGAGAATATCGGTATTGTCGAGAGTGACTATTCCGCCGTCGGGACCTTTCTCGAAATGCACTCCAATGAGTTTTCCCTCATTTTCGAAATGTCTGCCGCCGAAATAGTTACGTACAGTGTCAACGTCGATATTCAATTCTTCCGCAATGCGTTTCGAACTTCCGCTCGGCAACTTGTCTTTGATGCGACGCAATTCATTAAATGTTATAACCATGTCTTTGAAAATTTAGGTATTTTTCAACAATATTTTGTTTGTAAGAGATTCATTCCCCGTTTGTTGCCGGCACATTCGATATCGTGCCCCCGTGCGCCGCATTATTAGCGCGAGACCAAGTTAGGCATAATATTAATAACTTCAAAACAAAAAACGATTCTTTTTTAAGACAGCGTCTTATTCCTTCGTACGGGTATGCCCTGCCAGTGGTTTCGGGCAGGAGGCCGTCCACTGACTTGCTGTCAGAAAACGTGTCATGTTTTGTGTCACGGGTGGCGTTTTGTCATACGAAAACAGCTGTGGCCCGACAATTTGCCTGTTGGCATAAAGATTGTTAAATTTTATGGAAAACCGAAAAAACTTAAATCGAAAAAATATCATGGCAAAAATTATTGGAATCGACCTTGGCACGACCAACTCTTGTGTAGCTGTAATGGAGGGCAATGAGCCGGTCGTAATTCCCAACAGCGAGGGGCACCGCACGACACCTTCGATAGTGGCATTTGTCGACAACGGCGAACGCAAGGTGGGAGAACCGGCCAAACGTCAGGCTATTACGAACCCCACACGTACCGTTTTCTCTATCAAGCGATACATGGGGGAGACTTTCGACCAGGTGTCGAAGGACGCCGAGCGCAGCCCTTATAAAATAGTGAAGGGCGACAACAACACTCCCAGGGTGGATATTGAAGGGCGCCAATACACTCCGCAGGAGATATCGGCGATCATATTGCAAAAAATGCGTAAAACCGCCGAGGATTACCTCGGGCAGGGCATTACCGAAGCGGTAATCACCGTGCCGGCTTACTTTTCCGACTCGCAGCGCCAGGCAACGAAAGAAGCGGGCGAAATTGCGGGACTTAAGGTACGCCGCATTATTAACGAACCCACAGCCGCAGCCTTGGCGTATGGGTTGGACAAGAAAAACAGCGACATGAGGATCGCCGTTTACGACCTGGGCGGCGGCACGTTCGATATATCCATCCTCGAATTGGGCGACGGGGTTTTCGAAGTGAAATCGACCAACGGCGACACCCACCTCGGAGGTGACGACTTCGACCATGTGATTATCGACTGGATGGCCGAAGAATTTAAAAAAAGCCACAATATAGACCTCAGGCGCGACCCGATGGCTTTGCAACGCTTGAAGGAGGCCGCCGAAAAGGCTAAAATAGAGCTTTCGAGTTCGACCTCCACGGAGATCAACCTGCCGTATATCATGCCTGTCGACGGCATACCGCAACACCTTGTGTTGACGCTGACGCGTTCGAAATTCGAACAGTTGTCCGACAGGTTGATCCAGGCTACGGTAGAGCCCTGCCGCAAGGCGCTGAAAGATGCCGGGCTCTCGGCGGGCCAGATCGACGAGGTGATCCTCGTGGGAGGATCGACCCGTATCCCAGCCATACAGAAGGTGGTCGAGGATTTCTTCGGCAAGACGCCTTCGAAGGGAGTCAACCCCGATGAGGTCGTGGCCATAGGTGCTGCCATACAGGGAGGGGTCTTGACGGGTGAAGTGAAGGATGTGTTGTTGCTCGACGTTACGCCACTGTCGTTGGGGATCGAAACCCTGGGTGGAGTGGTTACGCGCCTTATCGAGGCCAACACCACCATTCCTACGCGTAAGAGCCAGGTATTCTCGACGGCCGCCGACAACCAGCCTTCGGTGCAGATCCATGTGCTGCAGGGCGAGCGTCAGATGGCCCGCGACAACAAGTCGATTGGGGAGTTCAACCTCGACGGCATACCGTCGGCGCCGAGGGGGGTGCCGCAGATCGAAGTCACCTTCGACATCGACGCCAACGGCATTCTCAATGTTTCGGCCCGCGACAAGGGTACGGGTAAGGAGCAGAAGATACGAATCGAAGCCTCGTCGGGCCTTACGGAACAGGAGATACAGCGCATGCGCGACGAAGCCAAAGCCAATGAAGCCAAAGATAAGACCGAACGTGAACGTATAGATAAAATCAACCAGGCCGACAGCCTGATATTCTCTACCGAGAAGCAGCTGAAGGAGTACGGCGACAAAGTTCCATCGGACAAGCGTTCTGCGATAGAGTCGGCTCTGGGCAGACTGAAAGAAGCTCACAAGAGCGAGAATATTGCGGAGATAAATTCGGCTTCGGAGGCCCTCAACGCTGCCTGGCAGTCTGCCTCGCAGGATATCTACAACGCCCAGCAGGCACAGGGAGGTCCGGGCGCCGATGCCCAGGACGGGCCGCAGGGCGGCGGTACGTCACCTGGAGGCAAGGGCAACCAAGGCGACAACGTGACCGACGTGGAGTTCGAGGAAGTGAAATAAAATCGGTTAAAAACGATTATCAACAATAGCGAATCCGCAGTAAACGATTGATTTACTGCGGATTTTTATTTTTAAAAAACCTCGGTAACGATGTTTGATTGTCGATTTTTCTCCTAATATTTGCCTAATATAGGATGCGGTTCAGCATAGCTTTCGAACAGGTTTGGCGCTCTGCGTTCACCTTTCGCTATTAATTTAGAGACCCGTTGTGCATTTATAATTCGACGAGGTTTATTTTGCAAACATTTGGTACAAAGATATATGCTTGCATTGTGGTTTCGGATCGCAGCCAGCGGAGTGCGGATAATGAGCCGGAGGCGATTTTATCGGCCCTCCGCGCCGGGTGGCTGCGGGCCGACAGCTTTGTTTTGCAAAGCTGATTTTCATGCAAATGAAACTTTAATGCCTCGTTTTTCTAAATGCACAACGGGTTATGGAAAAATATTTAAGTATATTCCGGTGATGATTTTTGCGTGAAAATAGAGAAGCATAGCGGTGTTCTATGTAACGGTATTTTCACGCGAAAGGCCGACAGAAAAGAATAACGGGAAGAGGTGGAAAAGACCGAGAGAAATATTTTTAAACAGTTTCTAAGTGTCTGTCTAAGCAGACGGGTCTCCAATGGGGGGGAAGCCTATGCAGGACCCCGTTCAGCCCCGGCACCTCGGAAAACGCAAAAATATAAACCGCCGCCGGTCGCGCTCCCACTCCCTGCGCACGAGGATCGGGTTGTCGATGTAGCCGGTGTAAAGTTCGCGGTGGTTGAGGTATATTTGCCGGTAGATATTTTCTATATTGCGGTTGGCCATCCGGTTGCGCGACATTTTATGGGTGCGGTAAAAAAAGTAGACCCCAGCAAGTCTCACCACCGTATCACCTTCATGGATCAGGCTCAACCAGAAATCCCAGTCCTCCATGCCCGGCATGCAGGGGTCGTATCCCGGCGTGAGATCGTAGTCAGAGCGCCTGTACATGGCGCTGCAAAAGATCAGGTTCTGCGACAACAGCAACTTATAGTCGAACTCAGGTAGCGGCCACAGGCCTTTCTTACGCCCGAACTTTTCGGCGTTGCAATACACCACACGTACCCCGGGCCTGCTGTCGAGCTCCGCCACCGCCTCGGCAACATAAGGCGGGGCTATGACGTCGTCGGCGTCGAGCGGAAGGATGTATTTACCGTGTGAGGCCCCGATGCCGCGGTTGCGGGCCGCCGCAACACCCTGATTCGACTGGCGGATCAATACAATGCGGCCATCGCGCCGGGCGTATTCCTCCGCTACGGCTGCCGTCGCGTCGGTCGACCCGTCGTCGACAACCACACACTCCCACTCCGCATAGCTCTGCGCAAGGACGCTGTCGAGCGTCTCCGCCAAAAATGCGGCACTGTTGTAGGCGGGGACTATGATCGAAACGAGATTTTTCATCGCATGAAGGTCTTTTTAAGTTTGCAAAGCGTCATTTTCCAAATGTACTTCGCCGTGAGGCGGGGCGGGGTGAGCTCGCGGTAGGGTTCGCCCATGCGCAGGTAAAAACGGTAGAACGCACGCGAGGTGATACCCCATTTACGCAGGAACAGGCGGCTCGCATCGTTGGTCGTCTTTCCCTTGAGGTGTTTGGTCGATGATTCGAGAAAATGGTAAACCCTGCTTGCCGCAACACCCTTGAAACGCCTTACCCCGGCACGCCATAGCTTCATCGAAAAGTCGGGATCGGAGTACATTCCCGGCGAAAACTCCACGCTGTATCCCCCCACGGCATCCCATATCGCGCGGTGTACCACCGCCGGAGGCCACGACGAACCGCACCAATCCTCAAAAGATGGCTCGGCATAATGCTTCAACAATCCAGCCTCGTCGAAACCCTCGGGAGAGGGTCCGAAATCGTAGGGTGCTATGGCGATTTTTTTGCCCACGTCGCGCGGTTCGATTGCCGTCGACGACAGGTAAAACTTCTCGTCGGGTTGGCGGCCTATCTCCTCCAGAAGAGTTTCGTCCCAGCCCGGGCAAACATACATGTCGTCGTTGATGTAGACAAGGTAGTCGGCCACGGCCAATCCGCGTGCTGCGTTCAGGGCATAACACACGCCGGCATTCCCCCGGCTGAAGGTGTGGTCGAACCCCGCCTCCGCAACCCAGGCCGCGGTGCCATCAGCTCCCTCGTTGACATGCACCACGATTTGATGGCGATAGCGGCTGTTCTTCTCTATGCTCGCAATGCACAGTTGAAGCATCGGCAGATTGTTCCACGACGGGATCAGGATCGAAAACGGCGGCTTGTCGTAGACCTTTCTCCCGGGGCGGACCTCTATGGGCAGGTCGAACCGCGATTTATTGTTGCTCATAACTGATGCGGGTTAAGAAACTGTTTAAGAATATTACCGAAGTTATTTTACATCTGTTTGTCGATGATTTTTTGTGGAGGAATGAGGCGAATAGCGGCTCCTGTTTAACGAATTCCACCGCGAAAAAGCGCGGCAAACAGCAGGAAAAGAACAAGATTAATATTTTTAAACAGTTTCTAAGAGTCTGTCTAAATTTCATATGGAAAGTATTGTAAGAAACGGCTTAAATTTTCTATGTAAATATTAGGATGCGCCTCCGGGCAACCCTGAAAACAAGTTTTCGTCCTGCCTTCCGGCTTTCACTATATTTCCATAACCCGTTGTGGTTTTAAATTTATTAATCATGCGAATTAAGAGTTAAATGAATATTAGAAAGGCTTTAACTTGCTGTTTATCAGCTTCATGAACTTTGTTTGCAAAGTTCACAGCCCGCAGCCACCCCAGGCGGAGGGCTGATCGCGCGCCTCCGGCTTCGATTTACGCCCACCGCTGGCTGCGGACTGAAAACAGAAATTCTGTAATTATTGGCGGCAATTCACTTATATACAATAAATTAATATACATATTCGAATTTAATCCAACTCTTAATCCGCATTAATCTCGTTCTTTATCCTCTTTCCCGCGGTGCGATCCGTTAAGAAACTGTTATCGCCGGCTTTACCGCTTGCCTTTCTTCTGTTTGGGTGTTTCTGCAGGCGTTCCGGCGGTGTGGGACCCGAGGAACTGCACCACGGCGTATTTCGCCGCGGCTATCGTTTCGCGGTTGACCTTTTCGATAACGCTGCCGCGTGCCAGATCGTCGATACTGATATACCCTTCTATCAACAGCAACTGCACGATCATGTTGTTGATGTTGGTCTCGGTGCTGTAGCCCTCGGCGATATAGAGCTTGTCGACGCGTGCCGCGAACTCCTCCGCAAAATCGGGGTAGTTCGGCAGGCTCATCAACTCCATAAACGTCTCGGCGAAGCAACTCAACTCAATATTTAGGTTCGGATTGACCAGCAGCGGGCTGAACTCATGCGAACGGTCCGACGGCGTGAAGTCGACGAGATTGGTGACGTCGACCTTCTTCGAGCGGTTGTCCATGCGCCTGAGGTCGGCCTTGCGCATGTTTTCCAACTGGTAGAGGTAGAAGTTGTAGCGCCACAGTTCGTTGGAGTTCATCTCGCCCTGGAACACATGGCGGTATCTTTCGTTCAACAGGCGTTTCACCTTTATTTTGCCCTCGTTGATCTCGGGTTTGCTGACCCTTACCTCCTGTATCAACTGCTTCAGGGCGGCGGCGGCTTTCTGCGGGCCGGTTATTTCGCGGCCCTTCCTGCCTATCTCGGTCGAAAGCACGCCACACTGTATGAAGCGCGCCTTGCCTTTGCCGTCCTTACCTCCGCGCAGGCACTCCACAAGGCTTTCGACACACTCCAACTGCCCCTCTTCGGCGATGAATGGCTGCCCGCCGGGAGTGCTGGCCAGCGAATCGAATATCGAGCTGAATATCTTCCTGTCGAGCAGCTCTTTCTGGAGTCTGGCACCGTCGGATTCCCACGACACGGTAGCCGGGAAACGGTTCTGTATCATGTCGAAATCCACGTCGTCGATTGTATACTGCACACCGTCTCGGATGAACGTTTTGCCTACAAATATCATCTTCACCACCTCCGTGACGTCGATCTTGTCGAGGAGTTTGAACGACGAGGCCAGGTAATAGCAGTTTTCCGCACGGTTGTAGTCCCAATCCAGGATGTCGTCGAGGTAGTTGCCGTGGCGGGCTATCACCTCCACGATGCTCCGGTCGGCCGTGTAGCGTTTCAGCGTGCGCTGGAAGTGCGGGCCGTCGCCGCTGGTGGCTTTCTCCTTGCGTTCGCCGTGGGCGTCGATATACAGGAGGAAATTTTCGGGGTTGTCGACACGCGTGATGCCGCCCTCCTGCTTCGAGTAGTTGCCCGCCGAGAGCATGATGTCGATCTTGTAAGGCATCGTGATGTCGCACATTCCGCTCACCGTGCTGCGCGAATTGAGGTCCTCGACGTTGCTGTCGGCGCTGCTCTCGAACAAAAATTTGTAATATTTGATATAATCCGGGTCGAAGTCCGTAGTGCGCGAGAAGTCGCCCACTTCGGTCCCTATGCCGTAGAGGTTGCCCTCGGCGTCCTGGAATTCGTGGAACATATCCCCGGCGATCATCTTCACCGAGCGTATCCCTTCGAGGTTGTTCTTGAGCCAGCGCAGCACGAAAGCCGCTATCATCTCGCTCTTGCCCACGCCGCTGTCGCCGTTGATCTCGATCACGAACACACTGCCGTCGTTCTCCTCGACCATGAACAGCGACCCGTGGCGCGGGATACCGCCCATCTCCTTCACCTTCTCGTTGATAACCGTCAGGCGCGGCTTCTTGACGTCGCCGAAGTAGTCGGCCTCCGACTTGAGCGGCGTGACTATGGTTTTGATGTTGCCCGACGGGCCCTTGATATCGAAGTACCCGATCTGCGGGAACGATATCAACTTCTCGGGAGCCCCCAGCAGGCTGATCACGTCGGGCACGAAATTGCGGATATCGTCGAGCGATATATCCTCGGTGTGGTTGAGACGGTAGTTGTCCGTAAGGTATTTCATATATCCCTTCTGGAATATCACCAACTCCTTGACAATACCGTGCTTGACCACCTTGCACCGGTAGTCGTCGGAGTCCATATTGGCCACGAACCTCGCCAGGCGTCCGGTGAAGAACGACGACTCGGGACGCGGGTTGATGTAGCGGATGTATTCCAGCGGGCCGTCGTGGCCGTTTTCCGTTCCGGGGCGCTTCAACTCCACGCGGTCGATCTTGTGGAACGGGTATTCGCGCTTCTTGGCGTCGGTAACGATACGCGTATGCTGCTGCACAGGCTGTTCCGACGAGATCACCCCGCATTTAGACATCATCGTGTTGATCCACGCTATGCTACCCCCGTCGAAAGTTTCGAGAGCGCGGTTCTCCATGTCGAACCCTTTATAGAGCGACACTCCGTGCTGAACCATCTCGTTGACGCTCGAATTCTGCTTGCGGAACGCCGTCTCGACGATGCGCACTATCGTGTGCACATAGCGGTTGTAATAGTCGGTGCCTTTCGTCCGCCTGATGAGCCCGATGTAGAAGCGCACCACCTTGCGGCTGACGGCGTATATTTCGTTTTCGGCGATCTTTATGTCGCGCTTGCGCATGATGTAGTCGTTGATCTCGCCCAACTGCTTGGGAAGGATGCTTGTCACGAACTCCTCGGTCACCATCTTTATCTCGCCGTCGCCACGCTCCTCGATGCGGTCGGCAAAGTAGCGCAGCCTTTCGCAGACCATGCGGTAGAACGAGTTGTCGTTACCCAGCAGGTAGAGGTACAGGATGCGCCCGGTGACATCGCCGCTCTTGTCGAGACCGCCGTGTATGGCATCCATAATATACCCCAGACTCTTCTGAGATAATGTTATGGCCTTAAATTCAGGCAGCTCGCGCAGGTTGCCCACAAATTCGTCGACCCATGCGCCGAGGTTCAGCGTGTCGAGTCCTATACCGATTATCTCCTCGACACACTCCCCGGCCATGCGGATGATCTCGCGGCGGCTCGGCTCCAGCGACTCCTTCTCGAAAGGAAGGTTGAAGTGGAGCAGTATCTCGCGGATATACTTCTTTATGATCGAGTTGACGCCCTCCAGTTTGGCCTTGTCGACCGCCGGATTACCCGTGGCATCTATGGCCAGTATCTTCATCTTGCTGTCCGAAAAGAGCAGGTGTTCCATCTCTATGAGCACCTCGCGCATCACATTCTTCTCCTCGGGGTTGTCCAGGACATGGTGGTTGGGCTGGAAGCTTTTCTTATTGGTGATGTACTTCAGCAGCACGGCCTTGCTGTAACGCGAACTGACGGTGTTGAAGTCCATGTCCGAAAGCGCCGGCACACGCTTGTAGATCTGCGCCAGCAGGTTCTCGTATATCTTCGTGAACGCCGGGCTTTGTATGAATTGCGACACGTCGCCACACGACCCCACGATGTCGCCGTGAAGCTCGATAACGGAGTTGGCCGAACGTCCTATAGTGGTGATGGTCACTCCACTGCGTTCGGGCGAAGCGTGATACAGCGAGCGAACGTCGCGTATCTGCAACGACGGTGCGCCGTCCTTGGCGTAGCGGCCCGAAGAGGCGTAATTTTCTATGACAGTGTCTATGAAGTCCTTGTCACGCTGGCACACGAAGACCTGTTCGAGAATGTCGGCCGTTTCCAGCTCCTTGTTGGCCGCATCGCCGCGCATCGCCGCGAAACGCATCCAGTAGCGGATAAAGATCGACAACCCGTCCTCGATCTCAGCCGAAAAGACCTTCATCCCCTCCTTACCGGCACGAATGTAGCCCCCGACAGAGAAACGCACAAGCCCCGTGGGATAAGGCACCGCGGCGATACCCCTGTGGCGCGCCATGTAGTTGCAGAACAGCAATACGTCCGCGTATGGGGGATTATCCTTTATCCGGAAGTTGAAAAGGTACGACCCGTCGGATGGCACCACCTCCATCATCGCGGCGGCGCCGTATTTTTCCAACAGCGAAGTGCCAGTCGCTTTGGCCATCGACAGCCTGCGCAGCGACTCTTCGCGGAAGTTCTTGTTTACACGGAACTTATTGAGGTTCTTCACCAGCTTATTCTGGTAATATGCGAAAAACGGTTCGTCCTTATATTTAAAGTCGTCGGGCAACCCGAGCACGTCGAGTTTATCGAGCGAGACCAACTCCTCCAGCAGGAACAGGTAGAGCGGCGATCCTTCGAACCCGGCCGTTTTGTGCAACTGGTTCGAGATGCTGTCACGGTTGGATATCTCGGTTTTTTCTATTTGTTTTGTAATAAAAGTTACTATTGCACGCTTGATGTTGCTCCGTGAAGCGTTCTTCGGCAGTTCGGCTTCGATCTTATCCTTGATGCCTTTGGCCACCTGTGCCGTTTCGAGCGAATTATTGAGCATCAGCAGCGAATTGTTGTTGCCATGCTCCGCACTGTTCTGACGGCGGGCGAACGAGGCGAACTCCGCAGCCTTGGGTGTCGTGGCGATAGCTCCGAGGCGCTCGCCGGTGGCCGCCAGGTTCTTGGTTGTCGAAAGCGACGAAATGGCCTTTACACGGCTCTGGGAGCCTATATTGTTCATTATGTAGCGCGATATGGTACGCCATTTCGGCTCCGCCGGATTGTCGATCTTCACGCTCTCGGCATATGCCTCGTCGAGGAACAGCGTGATCTTCGACGAGTTGAGGAAGCGTAGGAAGTTGTTGACCACCTCGGTGTTGAAGTCGCTGTACCCCGTCGGGTTGTTGGGGTCGTTGACGATGATGGTGGTATTTTCGCAAAACAGGTCCCACAACGACCCGCTGTCGTCGAACAGGGCGAGTGTCGATTTGATCCTCAACAGGCGGTCGATCAGCCGGTCGTAGGCCAGGCGCCCGTCTGGATGGTTCTCTATTTCGATGTCGAACGGGTTGACGTCGAACACATCGTCCGGAAGCAGGTCCTTGTATTCCCATGCCTGTGCCGCATTGTATATAATGTAGGGTTTCGGCCTGCCCGCCGGATTGAACAGCAAATCGCGGATTATCATCTGCACGGCGTCCGACACCGACGTCTGGTCGAGGTTCCCCAGCGACGAGAGGAAATTCTTCACGATGTCGCGGTCCTCTTCGCTCAGCGCGAAGTAGCGGTCGCGTATGCCCAGGTCGATCAAAAACTTCTCGAAACGCCCCTTGTTGTCGGCCTCACGCCCCGTCTTGGCGATATGCTCCTTGTATTTTTCGAGGAACAGGTTCAGGCCGAAGTTCTTATGGAAGTGGTTTTTCAGCGTCCTCTCGTAGCAGCTCGGTATTATGTCCAAGATCAGGTGGCACGAATAGCGTATCTTGCTGCCCAGATTCGAATACGGGCGGCTGCGCAGATACGACCCGAAGGTGCGGATCTGGTTGCGCCCGCCCCCTTCGAGGATCGTGACTATATCTATATGGGGATTGCCGCCATAGAAATAACTGCGCATCCGGCCCTCGAATTCGTCGATCAACTCCTGAGTCTGTATCTGCTTGTTTTCCTGCCGATGGCAGTTTTCGAGGAAAAATATGAAATCACGCAGCTTTTCGAGCGAATATTTGTCCTTTGCCACCTGGCGCGAAAATTCGTCGAGTTTAAACAGCGTTATCCTCTTTTCGGGATCGGTGCTGCTGCCGGTCTGCCCGATAAGCATCCGCTCAAGTTCGCCCGCATATGTCCCGATCTGGAGCTCTATCTTCTCGCGGAACTCGGCCAAAAAACTCGGGTTGACATTTTCGAGAATCAGCCGCAGATTGAGCTGCGTGTTCGCAGGCGAGCCCAACTTCTTGGTGTGCACCTTATTGAGTGTACTGATGATCCCATTGTGGAAACAAAATACCAGCGAGGTGTTCGAACTGCGCGACTCCTTCGAGTCGTCGACAATGACCAGACGCGACAACAGCGGGAACCACTTCGCATCCGAAAAATGGTTGATCCGCGCATGGCGCACTTTGATCACGAAGATACTCGTCGTGTCGGCGCACATCCGCTCGTAGAGGTCGCCCGTGGCCGGGGAGTCGACTACCACGACCGACGCGCGGTTGAAAACATCGCCGTTGAGCAACTCCACCGCCTTGCCGGCATTGCCCGACACAACGGTGCGGATCATGCCGTTCAGCCCCTTGAAGTTTACAGTCCAGCGGCTGCGGTCGAGGAAATCGCGCTTCTCGGCATTGGTCGTATAGTGGGTGCTCTGGCTTATCATCTGTTCGAGCGTATCCATCAGGTAGTTCCAGTGAGCCTCGTTGATGTCGCCCGTAACCCCGATAACGTCGCGGTACTTGCGCAGGTCGCGCACATGGCCCCCCAGTTGCAGACGGCTCATAAACTCGATGTGGTCGCTGTTCACCGGCGGCGTTCCCACCGACAGGTCGTGGCTGCAACGTATGTTCTTCAACACCTTCTTCAACTCCGGCGTCGTCGCGTCGGTATCGAGGATCGAGTCTATGCGTTTGAGAAAGTCGCCGCGTTTGTTGCTTATCTCAAACGCTTTGGAATTCTCGTGCGGAATCAGCATCAGCGAAACGGCAACATAACCGGGGATGTCCTCGCGGAAACGCAGCAGATACTTATTGATCTCCGCCTGCTGCCTTACCGGATCGTCGGGTTCCTCCATGCAGAGGTTCACGAAACTGGTGAGGTTGTCGAATATATGGTGGGGCAACAGTATCTCGGCCCTTTCGCCCAACGAACGGTAGAGATCGATAAGTTGCAACGCCTCGTAACTAAGGCTGGCCTTGGGTTCACCGGCAATTTTCATAATCTGGTCACATTAAAAATTTCAGGGAATAAATTGCTTATTAAGAGCATCTTAATTAAAATAAGCCAGGTCGACTCGAATGGCCTGCGTATTTGTAACTAATAATACAAAATGAATGTCGTTTTTCCCGTTGCAAATATAGAACATTTTTTCGGTTTCCGGATACGTTGTTTGTATTTTATCTGATTGTTTTATTTTAAATAAAAATGTTTAAATAATTTTTGCATGTACGCGTCTTTTTTCTGCCCCATATTCCCGGGAAATGTTGTATGAAAGAGATTAAAATTCGCACGGATGCGTTTTAACGCTATATTTTATTTACATTTGCATAATACAGGGCGGGTCTCGGGGAGGAATGAAAACGTGTCCTAATCCCGCTTTTGAGTTTTTGCCGAATTTGCAGCAGGGCGTGTTTAGCCTGTAAGGCCCTCTGTCGCAACCCGGCGAATAACATAAAATAGAATTAAATCGTATATCTATGAAGAAATTTGCTTTGATAGCGGCTCTGGTGGCGCCTGGGCTCATTTTGTGCAACTGTGCGAAAGAGCATAAATCTAAATTTACCGGACAAGACGGTGAAGTGAAACTCATAACTCTCGATCCGGGCCATTTTCACGCAGCACTTATACAGAAAGACATGTACGCGCAGATATCGCCCGACGTACATGTGTATGCCCCCGAGGGCGATGACGTCAGACTACACCTCGAACGTATAGCGCGTTACAACAACCGCGGGGAGAATCCCACGTCGTGGAACGAAATAGTATATACCGGTAACGGCTTTTGGGGCCGGTTCGTGGCCGACACCGCAGGTAATGTGGTCGTGCTGGCCGGCAATAACGGACACAAGACCGATTACATAAAGGGTGCTATAGAAGCAGGGATTAATGTGTTGGCCGATAAACCGATGGCTGTCGATGCGACAAACTTCCGCAAACTTGAGGAGGCTTTCGACAATGCCTCCCGCGGAGGGCTTCTGCTCTATGATATGATGACCGAACGTTTCGAGATAACCAACGTCCTGCAACGTGAACTGACGCTCATCCCGGAGTTGTTCGGCAAGATGGAACGCGGCTCGAAGGACAACCCCTCTATTATAAAAGAGAGCGTGCACCATATCTGTAAAAATGTATCGGGGGTTCCGTTGACCCGTCCGGAGTGGTATTTCGATACAGACCAGCAGGGCGAGGGTATAGTAGATGTGACGACCCATCTGGTCGACCTCGTGCAACTGATGGTTGCGGGTGAGCAGCCGATAGACTACAAGAAGCAGATCGAGATATCCTCTGCCCGCAGTTGGACCACTCCGGTGAGCCTTGCCCAGTATTGTGCGGTGACAGGCAAGAACCGGTTCGCAGAGTATCTGACCGATAAAATAGACGATGATACCCTGCGTCTGGCGTGTAACGGCACGATAAATTATGCGCTCAACGACATAAATTGCCGTGTGGCTGTGGTATGGAACTATGTGGCACCCGAAGGTGGCGGCGACACACACTATTCGCTCGTACGCGGAACCCGGGCCAATATAGTCATACACCAGGGCGCCGAGCAGGGGTTCAAACCGGTGATATATATCGTAAGTACCGGCGAGATGGCTAATGTCGAATTCAAAGATCTGGTTTGCAAGGCAGTGGCCCATCTCGGGAAACGATACCCCGGGATAGACACCGTACCCGCAGGTCCGGGAACATGGGAGATCACAATCCCCGAAGAATATAACGTAGGGCACGAATCCCACTTCGCACAAGTGACATCTAAATACCTGAAATACCTCGTCGACGGCAAAATACCCGACTGGGAAATAAGCCAGATGAAAGCAAAATACTACACCACAACACAAGCCCAAAAAATAGCCTCGACTAAATAGGGATTAAAAAAAGCGGTATCTTTGGGGCTGTGAAATTTTTGCTTGAACATACGGTTGCCGGTTCCGGTGCAAGGGCCGGGATTATTACGACGGATCACGGTGTGGTCCGTACTCCGATATTTATGCCCGTCGGGACGGCTGCGAGTGTAAAAGGTGTGTTACACCGCAATCTCAGGGAGGACGTTGGTGCGCAGATCATCCTGGCGAACACATATCACCTGTATCTGCGTCCGGGCCGCGATGTACTGGAGAACGCGGGCGGGGTCCACCGCTTTTCGTCGTGGGACGGGCCGGTGCTGACCGACAGCGGCGGGTTCCAGGTCTTTTCGCTTGCCGGTTGCAGGAAGATAACCGAGGAGGGATGCCGTTTCAGTTCGCATATCGACGGGTCGAAACACCTCTTCACTCCGGAGAATGTTATCGACACCCAACGGATCATCGGGGCCGATATTATGATGGCCTTCGACGAATGTCCGCCCGGCAATGCGCCCTTCGACTATGCCTCGCGGTCGTTGGAGCTGACCCACCGCTGGCTGGAGCGTTGCTTCGGGCGCTACAGGGCCACGGCGCCGAAATACGGTTACGCCCAGTCGCTGTTCCCGATAGTGCAGGGATGTACGTATCCCGACCTGAGGGTGAAGTCGGCGGAATTTGTGCAACAGTTCGATGCCGACGGCTACGCCATAGGCGGGCTGGCGGTGGGAGAACCCGCCCCGGTGATGTACAACATGATAGAGGTGGTCAACGCTATATTGCCCGCCGGCCGGCCACGTTACCTGATGGGGGTGGGCACGCCGGTCAACATACTGGAAGCCATCGACCGCGGGGTCGATATGTTCGACTGCGTCATGCCCACGCGTAATGGCCGCAACGGGATGCTGTTCACCTCGGAAGGTGTGATCAACATACGCAACGAAAAATGGAAGAACGACTTTTCGCCTGTCGACCCGGCCGGGTGTTGTTTCGTGGACACTGTTTATACTAAGGCCTACCTAAGGCACCTGGCAATATCGGGCGAGATGCTGGCGGCACAGATAGCCAGCATGCACAACCTGGCATTTTATATGTGGTTGGTTCAAAGGGCACGCGAAGAGATCGCCGGCGGCGGATTTGCCGCATGGAAAAGGGAGATGGTTGAAAAATTGTCACGACGGTTATGAAGAAGATTAAATTCCCGGGTATAAAGATCATCGACCTGTATATAATGCGTAAGTTCCTGGGGACTTATGTCTTTGCCATCGCGCTGATCATCGTGATAGTGGTGGTCTTCGATGCGGTGGAGAAGATCGACGACTTTATAGAGTTGAAGGCTCCCCTGTCGCAGATCATTACGAGGTATTACGCCAACTTCGTGCCGTTTTTTGTCAACCAGTTCAGCGGGCTGTTCACGTTTATAGCCGTGATCTTTTTCACCTCGAAGATGGCCTATCAGACGGAGATCATCGCGATCCTGTCCGGGGGGACCAGTTTTAAGCGTTTGATGTGGCCTTACTTCCTGTCTGCAACGGCTATCACGTTGCTGTCGCTGACGCTGAACCTTGTGGTCATTCCTGCGGCCAACCAGCGCAGGATAGATTTCGAAAGCCAATACCTCAAGAAGAAACGCAATACCAAATACGCTCAGGACATCTACCGGCAGATATATCCGGGGACTTTCGCATACATCCGCGGCTACAACGGTTCGTCGAACCACGCGTCGTACCTGGCTATCGAGAAGTACGACGGCAATGTGCTGGTCGGGACGCTCGAAGCATCAGACGTGACATTCAACCCCTCTACCCGTCGTTGGAGTGCTCCGCGATATTTGACGCGCAGTTTCGAAAGCGATAAGGAAACCTTCGTCAAATACCAGCAACTCGACACTCTGATCAACCTCGACGCCACCGAACTGGGGAGGGTGGAGGAGTTGATAAAAACGATGAATATCATGGAACTCAACCGGTTTATTTCGCAACAGCGGCAGAAGGGTTCCGACATGATAGCCCTGTTCGAAGTCGAGCGCCATAGCCGCTATGCACTTCCGGTAGCGACGTTCATCCTGACTCTGATCGGAGTTTCGCTCTCCTCACGCAAGGTCCGGGGAGGGACGGGGCTCCATATAGGGATAGGCATAGGGCTCTGTTTTTCATATATCCTCGTAAGCCGTTTTGCCGAGGAGTTCGCCAAGGGTGGCGTGCTTCCTGCCGGACTGTCGGTGTGGCTACCCAATATCCTGTATACATTCATCGCAATATACCTCTACCGCAAAGCTCCGAAATAGTGTGGCAGCGTGTTTGGCGGACCCTTGCCATAGTGCGCACAATGCTCCGCAATCTTCACTAAAGATGGTAATGTGGTCAAAAACAGTTGATTTTTGACTGGCTGTTACTCGCAAAAAATAATCTGAGCCCTCCCATGGAGCCCGGATTATTTTTTTGCGCTTTTGCGATCCTGGTTACGAAAATACAGATACCATTTCACGTAGTTTTGATAATGAATTTCTGATAGTCCCCGGTGTAATGAGATGTTCTGTTTGAGGTGTCCGAAGAACGATTCAAGCGAGTTGCTTGACTTCGTAACGGCGGGATTGTCCAGATAATGGAACATATCGGGCAACGCTTTTTATTTGCAGGTACCATAAAAATGAGTTTATGGAAACCAAATTCTATTCGGCCGTTTTCGGGCATCTTTTCCTGCGTCAATGCTCGATTTGCCACCATCACTTATATGGATATACACCCGGCTCCACCAGCCGTTTTTGAACATTATACCTTATATATGGATTATATCCGGTTTAATGAACTTCGTTTCATTAAACTACGCATAACATATATAATAAGTTTGCCAATATTATTACGGCAAGACTCTCCCCGGGCTGGCAAAGCTATGGCACGTGTCATATATACGGGAGCGGGGGCCCCCCCCGGGGGGGGCCCCCCCGGGGAAATTGGAAAACGGGGGAGCCAGCGGGGATATGAGGGGG
>JAVBMJ010000009.1:0-17103 GCA_031552535.1 Rikenellaceae bacterium | reverse complement strand
CGATTCCATAGCCTTCTCCAACGGAAAGCCGTAGAACGGACGGAGCCGGTTGTTCCGGATTTCCGATGTTCTGTAAAAACAGGTGCGAGCCTCCTTTTTGGGGAGGCTCGCACCTGTTTTATAGTTAAAATATCCTGGCTCCAACACGTTGTGCATTTAGAAACCGGTTAAAGATATTTCTTTCGTTCTTTTCCTGCTGTTTGCCGCGCTTTTTCGCGGTGGGGTTCGTTAAATAGGAGCCGCTATTCGCCTCATCCCACCGCGAGAAATCACCGGCAAAACGATATGAAATAATCTCGTTAACAAATCCAAACAGCTTCTAAGATTTGTATATCAGGCGATATTGAAATTGCCAGAAGATCAAGAAGGACAATACCACTCCCCTACATTACACGCATATAATCAGGGTGTTTGTCGGAATTTGTTCTTTGAAATAGCAATATCGCCCCCTATATGCCAATATATAATTCTTTTCTCCTCCATCCACATTCCAGACTGATCTGATGTTACCCGGCACAATGTCTCTTTTGAAATAAATACGCCCGCCGCATGATCAGAATCATGCGGCGGGCGTATTTATTTCAAACCTGAGGCTGTACGGTTAGGGGGACCTGTTACCAGCGTGCGTAATTCGGGTGTTTGTCGTATATTTTAGCCCGGTTGATATTTGAGGTTCCCCAGTTGATCGGAGTACCTGTCTTAATCCATGGTTCGAAACCGGGGTATACCTCTGCGAACGGCACCGCTTCCCGGGCATGGTAGGCGCCATTGGGAATAGAGATCCCGTAAGGAAATGTTCCCGCGGGGGCCGCCTTGTCTATCGATGACACGTAGTATTTGTTGCCGGTGCTCTTTATGAACCACTTTATTTTTTTCGCGTCGTTGCTCTGCGTGGAGCAGGTGGTCGGAACGGGATCGTACACTATGTATCCTCCCACGACCTCGTCCAGCCCGGGGTCTGCCGACCGGTCCCTGGTCATAAGCGCGCGATCCTTAACTATGGTATAACCGCTGTGCCTCTCGTTGCCGCAACCCTCGCCCACGGCTATGGGTTCGACAAAAGGCAGGTGCATATAGGCGTTAATGATACCCTGGCGTCCACCGAAATAGTCCTCCCGCACATTGTTGGAAAGGATGTGCTCGCCGTTACCGTCCTCCCACCCGAAAGCGATATGGTGCATGCCACCCAACGCAATGGGCTTGACAGATATGGTTATGGTGGCCTGAGTGGTTATGTTGTTGCCTTTAATGGAATGATTTACATAGAGGACAAGGTCGTTGTAGTCGAAGTCGCCACCGCGGCTGTCTTCGAACATTAGTACCGAATTGCCGTCTTTAATCCACGAGTTGGCTTCGAATCCGGGAAGGCCGAGAGCATACCGTCTGATCTCGATATACTCCTCACCGGTATCCCCCGAACGCACCTCGGGCTCGATCCAGGCAGGTATCTGGATCGTGAGAGGCACATCGGTAGTGGCCAGAATCTCCTGTTCGCCATCTGCGCGATGGTAGATTACCTGGGTTACACTGCCGTCGTTGGCAACAGGTACCTCGAACGATTTTGTGGTAGAGTATTTGTCTACGATGACAAGACCTTCGTTTGCCGGCTCGGCGCTCTCTTTCAAACACGAAGTCAGAATAAAAGCGAAAACGGCGAAAAATAGTGCGGAGAGATTTTTTACAGATAACATAACCTTTAAGTGTCAGTGGTAAATAAACGTATGAAAACCAAACGGTAATGTCGATTAACCCAATCTAACAGCGGCAAAGTTAGTCAATTTTATATGAAAATCCAAAAAATAGCGTAATGGCGCCGATGTGGTTATATTTTAACATCGATTCGAAAACAAGTTTTCACGGCCCCGCGTCAAAAACAAAAGCCACCCGAAGGTGGCTCAATTATTTCAGATTACTTGTCGGGGTGAAAGGATTCGAACCTTCGGCCTCCAACTCCCGAAGCTGGCGCGCTAACCGGACTGCGCTACACCCCGCGCAAACAGGGTGCAAATATAATACGAATTATTTACTCCGGCAAATAGCCCCAGGAATAATTTGCAACTATTTATATGAGGTAAGTTAAACGCAACATAAGAGAAATATGTAGGCGCGGTCGATATTGTTCTGCGACGTGTCACCGTCCATGCGCCGGCCTGCCTGATTTACCGGCCACGCCTGCGGCTTCCTGGAATGGTGTCACACCGGTGCGGTTACTCCTCCCTGGTCTGGCCGTGGCCTGTGATAACATATTTGTATGTGGTCAATTCGGGCAAACCCATGGGGCCGCGGGCGTGGAGTTTCTGGGTGCTTATACCTATTTCGGCCCCGAACCCGAACTGCGCTCCGTCGGTAAACGACGTGGGCAGGTTGGTATATACGCATGCCGCGTCGACGCTACGGGCGAAAAGACGGGCTGCCATGTGATCTTCGGTCACGATAGATTCGCTGTGGCGCGAACCGTAGCGGTCGATATGGTCTATGGCTTCGTGTATCCCGGGCACGACGTGAAGGGCCATCTTGTAGTCGAGGAACTCTGTCCCGTAGCTATCTTCGGATACATATCTCAATAATTTTTCGGGATAATTGCCCCGTAATGCAGCCAGCGATGCCGGGTCGGCAAAGATAATCACCCCCTCGCCGGAGAGCGGAGCGCAGAGTGCAGCGATGTCGTTGAGGCGTTCTTCGTGGACGAGCAGGCAGTCGAGTGCATTGCAGACGCTCACACGGCGTGTCTTGGCGTTAAGCACGACCTGCGTGCCTATGCGTATGTCGCCCTCGCGGTCGAAATATACGTGGCACACACCGGCTCCGGTTTCGATAACAGGCACCTGCGAGTTGCGCCTGACATAGTCGATCAACTCCCTGCCTCCACGGGGTATGACCACATCCACCATGCCCACGGCATTGATCAAAGCGTCGGTGGCGGGTCTCTCGTCGGGAAGAAGGGTCAATATGGCCGGGTCCATGCCCTCTTCTTCCAGTACACGGCGTATGATGCCTGTTATGGCTTTGTTCGAGTGTGAGGCGTTGCGGCTGCCCTTCAGCAGCGAGCAGTTGCCGGATTTGAAACACAGGGCGAATATGTCGCTCGACACGTTGGGCCGCGCCTCGAAAATCACGCCCACAACCCCTAACGGCACGCGCACTTTGTCGATCTTCATCCCGTTGGGCCTGGTGTGGGTCGATATGATCTCTCCGACGGGACTTCTCAGCCCGGCCACTACTCTGATGTCGGAAGCCATGGCGGCGACACGTTTCGGGGATAGCATCAGACGGTCGTAAAGCGGGTCCGACAACTCCATTCGATCCAGATCCGTGCGGTTTGCCACAAGAATGGCCTCGGTGTCGTGCTCCAGCGCATCGGCCGCCTTGAGTAACGCGCGGTTTATGCGTTCCTCGGATTCGAGGTTGAGTGTCCGCGAAGCTGCTTTCGCAAGTTTGAACATTGTCTCCATAGGTTGTGATTTTTTATGCGCCGTGACGCTCCATGGTGTTTTAACGGCCGCCGCTTTCCGGCTCTATGAAAAGATGATCATAGTGCACCAGCGGCCTATGGCCTTTCTGTCCGGCCAACTCCCGCGCTCTGACGCTTGCCACCGAAACTTTACCTATACCTATATAAATACCCCCCGGAGCGAAGATACGGACCGGATCGCCATTGTCGAATTCTCCCTCGATGCGTTCCACCCCCACATGCAAAAGGCTCGACGCTTTACTGCCGGTCAAGGCCCTGTAAGCCCCCTCGTTGATGTGCACCCCGCCCCGTGCGAAAACGTCGCTGTGGGCTACCCAGCGCTTTATTCGCGACGCACCTTCGGGATGAGGCACAAATCGCGTGCAAATTGTGTCTGCGCGTTCCAGCAACAGAGAAATAAGTATTCCATCGCGGACACCGGAGGCTATGACAACCTCTACTCCCTCCGATGCCACGCGTGACGCAATGCGGCTTTTGGTCAACATGCCACCACGCCCGAATTGTGATTTCGACGCGGTTATGTACTGCGACAGGCGCGTATGGCCCGGTGCGACCTCGCGTATCACCCGCGAGGAAGGATCGTGCGGATCGCCGTCGTATATCCCGTCTATATTGCTCAGGATCACCAGCACTCCGGCCGCGAGCATCGTCGCCACCATACCCGAAAGCTCGTCGTTGTCGGTAAACATAAGCTCGGCCACGGAGATGGCGTCGTTCTCGTTGATGACCGGCACCACTCCGGCCGCGAGCATCGCCTCTATGCAGTTGCGCTGGTTGAGGTAGTCGCGCCGGGTGGAGAGGCTTTCCCGGGTAGTCAGTACCTGGCCGCAGACCAGTCCATGGTCGTGGAAAAGGTTGTAGTATCGCGTCATCAACTTGACCTGCCCCACGGCCGAGAACAACTGGCGTTCCGAGACAGCGTCCAGCCTGGCCTGCCGCCTGTTGCCGCCATTTACATTGCCGCGCAATGCCACCTCGCCGCGTCCCGAGGCCACGGCTCCGGACGAAACGACTATAACCTCCATGCCTTCGCGGTGCAACCGCGCGATCTGATCGACCAGCGACGACATGCGGGTGGTGTCGAGCCTTCCGTCGGGCTGTGTAAGTATCTGGCTGCCAATCTTTATTACGACACGTTTGTACATTGATGTCAATTTAGAAAGGGCTGCCCTGTAATGCCGGGCAGCAGTATCATGTATTTGTTTTTGTTTTATGGCAGACTTGTTCCCACTGGCGGGAACAGAGTTACCTGCTCTCTTCCAGGCCGCTGATAACGGCCCTGGTGAATCCTTCCCGTTCCATCGCTTCGAGGCCCCGCAGGGTTATGCCGCCCGGCGTAGTGACTTTTGCTATCTCGCCGGCCGGATCGGAACCGTTGTGGCGCAGTACTGCCAACGCGCCTTCGACTGTTTGCATGACGATGCGTCTCGCATCGGCGGGTGCAAACCCCATTCCGGCGCCCCCTTCGATAGCCGCCTGCATGTAGCGCAGGGCGTAGGCGATGCCGCACGAGGCGAGGGCCGTGGCGGCGGCCATTTGTTCTTCTCGGATAATCATTACCTCACCCAGGGGGGCCAGCAGGCTGTTTGCCGTGGCCAGTGCTCCGGTATCGGCGGGGCCGGCGGCTATGAAGGTCATGCTGCGGCTTATTGCAATGGCAGTGTTGGGCATCACACGGACCACAGGGTGTGCCGCCTCCCGGCCCAGCCAACCGCGTAGCGTATCCGTAGTCACTCCCGCCACGACGGAGGCGAGTATCGCTCCCGGTTTCATGGCTCCGGCGACTTCCCGAACCGTTTCTTCGGCCACCCATGGTTTTACGGCGATCATTACCATATCGGCCCCGCTTACGGCTACCGTGTTGTCGCTTGTTACCGTTATCTTGCTGTCGAGTGTCCGGAATGCTTCAGCTACCCCGGCCGAGGGGTCGGCTATCGTGATCCGTTCCGGGGCCAGTGTCCCGGAACTACATATTCCGCGGGCCATAGAGCCGCCCATATTGCCTCCTCCTATGATAGTGAGCCTGATATCCGGATTATTGTCCATGTAATGGCTGATTAATTTTAACAAAAATAGCAAAATTTTTACAACGAACCGTTTTTTACTCTTTTTAGACAGTTTCTTAAAACGCCATGTTAGTTTTGGGCGTCGTAGTATTGCGGTAAAAATGAGATCCGACACCGAACGCCGGATGTACATTTGCGGGTGAAAAAACAACCCGAACATGACAGAGCAAATAGGCAGTAAAATCAAGCATCTGCGTACAGCGGCCGGAATTTCGATAGAAGAGTTGGCCGGGGCCGCCGGAATCAATGACGTCCAGATGCGGCTTATTGAGTCGGACGAGCTTATGCCCTCGATTTCGACGCTTATCAAATTGTCGCGCCGCATCGGTGTCCGCCTGGGTACGATACTCGACGGCGAAGAGCACCCCGGCCCGGCTGTGACCAGGCAAGGGGAGAGCCTGCCGACGGTAAGTACTTCCAATTCCAATACTACGGCTAACAAACATCTTATGTTTTACGCACTGGCCGAGAAGAAGCGCGACCGTAACATGGAGCCTTACATGGTCGATGTGGAATATGTCGAACCCGACGCGAAAAATATGTCGAACCACGAGGGCGAGGAGTTTATATATGTTCTCGACGGAGAGATCGAACTGCGCTACGGATCGGAGGTTTACCGCCTTTCGCAGGGCGACAGTATTTACTACGACTCGCTGGTGCCGCACTGTGTGTCGACGCCTGCCGGTGGACGTAAGGCCAGGATGCTGGCTGTTATATATATACCTTATTAGAATGCAATTTGGACGCAGCGGGGTATGCCGGAAGATATGTCGGGCTCTCCCGGATTGCGAACAAAAGCAAAAATTTCGTTAACGGGCCTCGTTTCTCACGTTGGGTTTCGTAGAATCGACGGAATCGTAACGGTTGCCGTACTTCGTAAACGCCGTGTTAACACGCCATAACTTATTTTAATCGGACTTTAATGGAACTTACGACACATACACTGGGCAGCATACTCGAACATTACGCTGTGCAAACACCCGATCACGATTTTCTGGTCTATCCCGACCGCAATCTGCGTTTCACCTACTCGCAATTCGACCAGCGCGTCGACAAGTTGGCCAAGGGGCTGATGTCGATAGGTGTCACCCGGGGCAGCAAAGTCGGAGTATGGGCCAAGAACGTTCCCGACTGGTTGACGTTCATGTTCGCTTCGGCCAAGATAGGGGCTGTGCTGGTGACTGTGAATACGAATTACAAGTCGTCGGAGGTGGAGTACATAATGCAGAATGCCGACATACACACGATGTGCATCGTCAACGGCTACCGCGACAGCGACTACGTGCAGATACTCTACGGGTTGGTCCCCGAGCTGAAGACCTCGCAGCGCGGCAACCTGCACAGCGAGCGTTTCCCCGAACTGCGCAATGTGGTATACATAGGGCAGGAGAAGCAGCGTGGGATGTACACCACCTCGGAACTTATCATGTTGGGGGCCCATGTCGACGACGAGGCTCTGAACGAAGCCAAAAGCCGGGTCGATTGCCACGACGAAACCAATATGCAGTACACGTCGGGGACGACCGGTTTTCCGAAAGGGGTGATGCTGACCCACCATAATATTCTCAATAACGGTCTCACGATAGGCGATGGCATGGACTACACCCCGGCCGACAAGTTGCTGGTGCCGGTGCCGCTGTTTCACTGTTTCGGGTGTGTCCTGGCGTTGTGTGCCGTCGTCACCCACGGGTCGACGATGGTTATGCTCGAAGAGTTCGATCCGCTGAAGGCGCTGGCCTCGGTGCACAGCGAACGGTGCACGGCCATCTACGGCGTGCCGACGATGTTCATTGCCGAGTTGAACCACCCGATGTTCGATATGTTCGACCTCAGTTCGCTGCGCACGGGTATCATGGCCGGTTCGCTTTGCCCGATAGACACTATGAACGAGGTCATGACCCGGATGTACTGCAAGGATATCATTATCGTTTACGGGCTTACCGAGACCTCGCCCGGAATGACCGCCACGCGCACCACCGACTCGCCCGAAATACGTTGTACGACGGTGGGGCGGGCGCTACCGTTCGTCGAAGTGAAGGTAAAGGATCCCGAAACGGGGCTCGAATGTCCTCCCGGGGTGCAGGGCGAGATGTGTTGCAGGGGATACAATATCATGAAGGGATACTATAGGAATCCCGAGGCTACGGCGGCCATCATCGACAGCGAGGGATTTCTCCATAGCGGCGACCTGGGTGTGATGGACAAGGACGGTTATTTCAGGATCACCGGCCGTATAAAGGATATGATAATCCGCGGCGGGGAGAATGTTTATCCGCGCGAGGTGGAGAACTTCCTCTATAAAATGCCGGCCATTCAGAATGTCGAGGTGGTTGGGATCTCCAGCCCGAAATACGGCGAGGAGGTAGGGGCGTTCATACAGTTAAAGAAAGGTTCGTCGCTTACCGAAGAGGAAGTGAGGCTATTCTGCCGTGGCCAGATAGCACGTTACAAAACGCCAAAGTATATATTTTTTATCGACTCCTTCCCGATGACCGCCAGCGGCAAAATACAGAAATTCAAACTGCGCGAGATCGGGTTGCAGAAACTGCAGGAAGCCGGCGTGGAAGTGATTTAAAGCGTGCCGGAATTCTGCGGGCGGCTATGGGGCGCGGTGTGAACGGGTGCTGGCGGCTTGAGGTGTGCCGCAACCTGTCCTCCGGAAGGCGGATGGTTCTATGTGAGGCGGATGCGGCCCCGGCAGCCTTGTTATCTCTCCGGAGGGAGTTTGTGCAAAAGAATTACCCCTGCCTTCGCAGGGGTTGGTGAGGCTGGTTTATACCTCCGGAGAGTTTTCCGGGTTTGTATGTGTATTTTTCACAAAAAAAACTGATCCGGAAGAGTTGGAAAAGAACGGGAGAAATATTTTAAACAATTTTTTAAACAGTTTCTAAGCAGCTGACAGCAATGCCGGTATGCTTTACGGCATCGGTAATGGCCGTGTGACCGGCCTGAGAGGCTTGTTTTTGCGGCAAATGTTCTTTATTTTTGCATTTCATTTATATTTTAACAAACAGCATTATTTTTATACATTATTATTCTTGCAGCCTCTCGCTATTGTGTAATTATCCCATACAATCGATATAATGAGAGATTATTCTCCTCGAAAAAATTAAAATTTATGCTATCAGGAAAAGTTATAAACGGTACGATAAGGCAGGTGCTTTTCGTTGTGGTGGTGATAGGGTTGATGGTGGTTATTGCCACCCAGTTGACCTATTTTTTCAGTTCGTTGCTCGGTGCCGCGACGCTCTACATGCTCCTGCGTGTGCCACATCGCAGCCTGCAGGCTGCGGGGTGGAGTAAATCGTGGGCTACGGCTTTTTTGATCGTCATGTCGATCATACTGGTGTTTGTGGTGGGTGGCGCGATATTCGGGTTACTCTATTCCAAGGTAGCCACGATACGTATGCAGGATGTGGTCGACGCAGTGAACTCGTTCCACGACATTGTGATACAGAGAACGGGGTATAATATTTTTTCGAAGGATATGGTCGACCAGGCCATACGGTCGGTGGGAACATTCCTGCCCGAGATATTCTCTACGGCTGGCAGTGTTGTGACCAACGGCCTGATGATGGTGTTTGTGCTCTATTTTATGTTGCAGGGCAGCCGCAAGATGGAGAAATCAATGGAGGAGCATTTGCCGCTGTCGCGAAAGAGTATAAGGATGCTGGAGAAAGAGGCACGCAATGTGGTGGTAAGCAATGCTATAGGGGTGCCTTTGATATCGGTGGGACAGGGCCTGGTCGCGGGGATAGGCTATTGGGTCCTGGGAGCGGGCGATCCGGTGGTGTGGGGTTTTGTGACAGGGATCTTCGGTCTTGTTCCGGTGGTTGGAACGGCCGCGGTGTGGGCCCCGATGGCGGTGGTGCTGATAATAAACGGAAGCGTGTGGCAGGGGGTTGCGTTACTGGTTTACGGTTCGGTTGTAGTGGCGGGGATAGACAATGTGATAAGGATGGTGTTCCTTAAAAAGTACGCCAACGTACACCCGCTGGTGTCGATATTCGGCATCATCGTAGGGGTGAATCTTATAGGGTTTTGGGGTATCATATTCGGGCCGTTGATCATTTCGGGCCTGATGTTGTTGCTTAAGATATATCGTAATGAATTTTTGTCGGAACCGCGTGCCGGGAAAGCCGGGGCGGAGGATTCGGGCGGGCAATAAAGGCCGCTTGGACAGACTCCTATATAGCCCCATGCACGGGATTTGGGCAGGTTTTAAAATATGATGGGTATGAGTGAAAAGTTGTTCGTATTCGACACCACGTTGAGGGATGGTGAACAGGTGCCGGGGTGCCAGTTGAATACGGTGGAAAAGATCGAAGTGGCCAAAGCGCTCGAAGCTTTGGGAGTAGACGTCATCGAGGCGGGCTTCCCTATTTCGAGCCCCGGCGACTTCAATTCTGTGCGGGAGATCTCGAAGGCGGTCTCTCTGCCGGTGATATGCGCGCTGACGCGTGCCGTGAAGAAAGATATCGACGTTGCGGCCGATTCCCTGGCCTGGGCGCGCCGCAAGAGGATACACACAGGAATAGGGGTTTCAACCTACCATATTTACGATAAATTGAAATCGAATCCCGAGGATATCCTCCAAAGGGCGGTGGATGCGGTGCGCTACGCGCGCAAATTTGTCGACGACGTGGAGTTCTACGCCGAGGACGCCGGCCGGGCCGATAACGAATACCTGGCGCGTGTGGTCGAGGCGGTGATAGCGGCGGGGGCCACGGTGGTCAATATCCCCGACACCACGGGATATTGCCTGCCCCAGGATTACGGAATGAAGATAAAATACCTGGTCGATAACGTGCCCAATATTTCGAAGGCCATACTGTCGACCCACTGCCACAACGACCTGGGGATGGCCACAGCAAATACGATGGCAGGAGTGTTGAACGGTGCGCGCCAGGTGGAGGTTACGATCAATGGAATAGGGGAGAGGGCAGGCAACACTTCGCTCGAAGAGGTGGTGATGACCCTGCGCTGCCACAAGGGGTTGGGTATAGACACCGATATAGACAGCCATCTGATAATTCCCACGAGTCATCTGGTGTCGAGTTTGATGAATATGCCCGTGCAGCCCAACAAGGCTATAGTGGGCCGCAATGCCTTCGCACACTCTTCGGGCATCCATCAGGACGGTGTTCTGAAGAACCGTGAAAATTACGAGATCATGGATCCGCGCGACGTGGGGGCCGATGAGTCGGTGATCGCGTTGACGGCGCGCAGCGGACGGGCGGCCCTGGGGTACCGCCTGGAGCTGCTGGGGTATCGCCTCGACGGGTCGGAACTGGATAAAGTCTACGAAAAATTCCTATCTTTGGCAGACTCGAAGAAGGATATCCGTGACGACGATCTGATGGTGTTGGTCGGGGATATAGCGAGCGCCAGGAGCAATTCGATAAAACTTAAGTATTTGCAGGTGGTCACGGGGACGCTGGTCCCCACGGCTACTGTGACGTTGCTTTTCGACGGGCAGGAGGTAACGGAGAC
This sequence comes from Rikenellaceae bacterium, assembly GCA_031552535.1. Lineage (GTDB taxonomy): Bacteria > Bacteroidota > Bacteroidia > Bacteroidales > Rikenellaceae > JAVBMJ01. Next base: position 6,072 of record JAVBMJ010000009.1, on the reverse strand, counting down.
CAGTACGGGCAACGGACCGGTGAATGCCGCTGTGAAGGCGATAAAAAAGATGATCAGGGAGGATGTCCACATCAACGAATTCCTGATACAGGCCATGACCAAAGGCAGCGACGACATAGGAAGGGTGCACGTTGGCCTCGCCAACGGCCATATGGCTTACGGTTTCGCGGCTCACACCGATGTGGTGCGGGCTTCGGTGGAGGCGGTGGTCGACGGGTTGCGCAAACTGAACGTGACCCTGAAAGACGAGTTGAGGAAGGCGGAGGATTGATGCCTGCTTGCGGTGCGTGAACACTCCGGAATATGCCGTTACCGGCAGGCGCGAGGTTTGCGTCCACAGGTTTTTGGCCGGTTATGAAATTTTGATTAAGGATGGGTAAGACACTTTTCGATAAGATATGGGATGCGCATGTGGTGCGCCATCTCGAAGGGGGCCGCGATGTGATCTACATCGACCGCCATTATATTCACGAGGTTACTTCGCCGGTGGCATTCGCCGGCCTCAGGGAGCGGGGGCTGAAAATAGCCCGCCCCCACAGGACTACAGCCACGGCCGACCATAATGTGCCGACCATCGACCGCCACCTGCCTATCGACGACCCGCTTTCGCGGAGCCAGTTGGAGGCGCTGGAACGGAATTGTGCCGAACATGGCGTGGAGCATTTCGGCCTGCATCATCCGAATCAGGGTGTGGTGCATATCGTGGGGCCTGAGTTGGGGCTCACGCTGCCTGGCATGACGATAGTTTGCGGCGACAGCCACACGTCGACCCACGGGGCTTTTGGTGCCGTGGCTTTTGGGATAGGCACGTCGGAGGTGGAGATGGTGTTCGCGTCGCAGTGCATCATGCAGCCGCGCCCGAAGACGATGAGGATAAAAGTAACCGGGGAGTTGGGGCGTGGCGTCACGTCGAAGGATGTGATATTGTACATAATCTCCAGGATATCGGCCTCGGGAGGCACGGGCCATTTCATAGAGTTCTCGGGGTCGGCGGTGCGCGCCATGTCTATGGAGCAGCGCATGACGCTATGTAACATGAGCATAGAATGCGGGGCCCGCGGAGGCATAGTGGCTCCGGATGATGTGACGTTCGACTACATTCGTTCGGCGCCCCGCGCCCCGAAAGGAGAGGAGTTGGAGCAGCGGATCAACGATTGGCGGGAGTTGTACTCCGATCCGGACGCCCGTTTCGACGCCCAGTACAGTTTCGACGCAGGTGAGATAGACCCTATGATCACCTACGGGACCAATCCGGGCATGGGTGTCGAAATAGGCGGCAGGATACCCTCGGGCGAGGGTTTGTCGGGCAGTGACCGTGCCTCGTTCGACAAGGCGCTGGATTACATGGGGTTCAACCCCGGGGAGGAGATATTGCATAAAAGTGTCGACTATGTGTTTGTGGGAAGTTGTACCAACGGAAGGATCGAAGACCTGCGGCTGTTCACCGAAGCGGTCAGAGGTCGCAGGAAAAGCGATCAGGTCGAGGTGTGGATCGTTCCCGGCTCGCGTATGGTCGAGGAGCAGGCGCGGCGGGAGGGCCTTGTGGAGATTCTGGAGGAAGCGGGATTTCGGTTGCGTGAACCGGGGTGCTCGGCTTGCCTGGCGATGAATGCCGACAAGATACCTTCGGGCAAGTATTGCGTTTCGACATCGAACCGCAATTTCGAGGGGCGCCAGGGGCCCGGGGCGCGTACCCTTTTGGCGGGGGTACTGGTCGCCGCCGCTGCCGCCGTGACGGGCCGCATAGAGGACCCCAGGGAAATTTTTAACATGTAGAAAATTATGCCTATTCCGCAATTCACAAGATTGACCTCGGCCGCTGTGCCGGTCAATGTCGAAAATATAGATACCGACCAGATAATACCGGCGCGTTTCCTCAAAGCGGTGGAACGCAAGGGATTCGGCGACAATCTTTTCCGCGATTGGCGCTATGACAGCGCGGGTTTGCCGGTCGGGACGTTCCCGTTGAACGATTCGCGTTACAGCGGGTCGATATTGGTCGCCGGAAAGAACTTCGGATGCGGGTCGTCGCGCGAACACGCAGCGTGGGCCATATACGACTATGGTTTCAAGGCCATTGTTTCGAGTTTTTTTGCAGATATATTTCGCAATAACGCGCTCAACAACGGGCTTCTGCCGGTCAGGGTTAGCGAAGGTTTCCTGAAGGGACTGTTTGATGCTATAGCTGCCGATCCCGCGACGGAGGTGGCAATAGACCTCGCGGCGCAGACGATCACGTCCGGCGGGCGTACCGAACATTTCGATATAGACGCCTATAAGAAAGAGTGCCTGCAAAAAGGGTACGACGATGTGGACTATCTCAGGAGTATTTCCGGCGATATTGCGGAGTATGAAAAACTCTGGAGCAAATAGGGTCGGGACAGACTCTGTTGTCGACGGGGCCGGCCTGCAAAAGGGCAGGCCCCGCGTTTTTGCTTTGCAGGGCGGGTAATTGCTGTACGGATGAACGGTTTGAAAATGACAGACAAAGCTATGATCGAAATAATGGATACCACGCTGCGTGACGGCGAGCAGACATCGGGGGTGTCGCTGTCGCCGCGCGAGAAGCTGGGAATTGCCCGCATGCTTCTGGAGGAGGTGTGTGTCGACCGTGTCGAGGTTGCTTCGGCGCGTGTGTCGCCGGGAGAGATGGAGGCCGTGAAGCGTATCACCGCCTGGGCGTCGGAAAAAGGGTGTCTCGACCGCGTGGAGGTACTCGGTTTCGTCGATGGCGGGGCGTCGGTGGCATGGATATGCGAAGCGGGGGCCAGGGTGCTCAACCTGCTGGCCAAAGGATCGTTGAAACATTGCCGGGAACAACTCCGTAAGGAGCCCGAAGAGCACCTGGCGGACATAAAGAAGGCTGTCGGCGAGGCTGTTTCGCGAGGGATAGCTGTCAACCTCTACCTTGAAGATTGGTCTAACGGCATGCGCCATAGCGAAGATTATGTTTTTTACATGGTCGATGCGCTACGCGGGGAGCCTGTGTCGCGTTTTATGCTTCCCGACACGCTGGGCATATTGAGCCCCGTGGAAACGGAGCGCTATTTCCGGGCGATGGTCGGGCGCTATCCGGAGCTTAGATTCGATTTCCATGCCCACAACGACTACGACCTTGCCGTGGCCAACGTGATGGCTGCCGTGGCGGGTGGCGCAGGCGGGGTGCATGTCACGGTCAACGGACTGGGCGAAAGGGCGGGCAACGCCCCGCTGTCGAGCGTCGTGGCGGTGCTGCACGACCAGTTAGGGGTGCGCACCTCGATAGCTGAAGACAAGATCAACCGCCTCAGCAGGCTCGTGGAGACCTACACAGGAGTGCATATACCTCCCAACAAGCCTGTCGTCGGAGAGAATGTCTTCACGCAGTGCGCAGGGGTGCATGCCGACGGCGACTCGAAGAACAATCTCTATTACAACGACCTTCTGCCGGAGCGGTTCGGCCGCCAGCGGCAATACGCACTGGGTAAAACGTCGGGTAAAGCCAACATATCGAAAAACCTCGAATCATTGGGCATAGAGCTCGATCCCGAGGCTATGCGCAAAGTTACGGAGCGGATTGTGGAGCTGGGCGAGAAAAAAGAGGCCGTCACTACGGACGACCTTCCGTATATCATAGCCGACGTGCTGAAACAGGAGGTGGCCGAGACCCGTGTGCGCCTGCTGAATTACCACCTGTCGCTGGCTCAGGGGCTCAAACCGATAGCTGCGCTGAAGATAGAGATAAACGGCGGGGTGTACGAACAGTCGGCGTCGGGCGACGGGCAGTACGACGCCTTCATGAAGGCTTTGCGCAACATCTACAAGGTGACGCTCGGGCGTGATTTCCCTATGCTGGTCAACTACACGGTCGGCATCCCGCCCGGCGGACGCACCGACGCGTTCGTGCAGACAATCATAACGTGGGAATACCGGGGCGTGACATTCAAAACGCGCGGATTGGACGGCGACCAGAGCGAAGCGGCGATAAAAGCTACGCTTAAGATGCTCAATAAAATTGAGAGCCAGTGATATGAGTGACATTGTAGTCGTTTCGGCGGATAAATATCTTCCCGGATACGACGGCGGTGGCGACTGATGTAAAAATATTTTCGCCGGGATATTTGTTTGTGAAAAAATAATTATATTTGAGGGTCTTTAGTTACGATCCGAAACATAGAATCCATTTACAGTTTCTGATCTTCGTTCCGTGAGTCTCTTTTAGTCCCTGTTTAACCCGCCTTCCCGTTAAACAGGAACCACTATTCGCCTCAGAGGCGGGTTCAGAAGCTGTTTTGAATTTATTAATCTCGTTCTTTTATTCTCTTTTTCCGCGCTTTCCCGCGGTGTGATTCGTTAGATAGGGGTCGCTATTCGCCTCATCCCACCGCGGGAAATCATCGGCAAAACGATATAAAATAATCTCGTTAACAAATCCAAACAGCTTCTAAACAGAAACAAAAATAGTTCTCAAATAACCTCGATAAGAAATTTAAACGGATCCTAAAACAAATATCCTGATTATGAACGTCAACAAACTTATGGCAGAACTCGAAGCCCGCCATCCGGGTGAAAAAGAGTACCTGCAGGCTGTGCACGAGGTCTTATCGACTATCGAGGAGGTTTATAACCGGCATCCCGAATTCGAAGCGTTCAAAATAGCGGAACGCATCGTGGAGCCCGACCGCATCTTTATTTTCAAGGTGCCCTGGACCACGGATAGCGGCCAGGTGCAGGTCAACCTGGGATACAGGGTGCAGTTCAACAATGCGATAGGCCCCTATAAGGGGGGGCTGAGGTTTCACCCGAGTGTGAACCTGAGCATATTGAAATTCCTGGGTTTCGAGCAGACGTTCAAAAACGCTCTGACGACGCTGCCGATGGGTGGGGCCAAGGGAGGGTCGGATTTCAACCCCAAGGGGCGTTCCGATGCCGAGATCATGCGTTTTTGCCAGGGTTTCATGACCGAACTATGGCGATACATAGGGCCCGAAACCGACGTGCCTGCGGGGGATATCGGCGTGGGCAAGCGTGAGATAGGATATCTGTATGGCATGTACCGTAAACTGGCCCGGGAAAACACAGGGGTGTTGACGGGAAAGGGGATGAGCTATGGCGGCTCGTTGATACGTCCCGAGGCCACGGGATTCGGGGCCGTCTATTTTGTGAAGCAGATGCTCGAAACCGCGGGCCACACCCTTGAGGGAAAGACCGTTTCGCTGTCGGGCTTCGGCAATGTGGCGTGGGGAGCGGCGTTGAAAGCCACCGAATTCGGAGCGAAAGTCGTTACGATTTCGGGCCCCGACGGGTATATCTACGATCCGGCGGGACTCGATGCGGAGAAGATAGAGTATATGCTCGACCTGCGGGCTTCGAACAACGACGTGGTGGCTCCTTATGCCGACCGCTTTCCGGGGTCGACGTTCCACGCCGGGCGCAAGCCGTGGGAAGTTAAGGTCGATATAGCGTTGCCGTGCGCCACTCAGAACGAGCTCGGCGGCGACGATGCCAGGGCGCTTGTGGCTAACGGGGTGCTGTGTGTCGGCGAGGTGTCGAACATGGGCTGTACTCCCGAGGCTATCGACATATTCATAAAGAATAAACTGATGTACGGTCCGGGCAAGGCGGTCAATGCCGGCGGGGTGGCCACGTCGGGCCTCGAAATGAGCCAGAACTCGTTGAAAATGAACTGGACGGCCGAAGAGGTAGACGCACGCCTGCGCCAGATCATGTCGTCGATACACGATGCCTGCGTCGAGTACGGCACGGAAGATGGCTATATCAACTATATGAAGGGTGCCAATATCGCCGGCTTTATGAAAGTTGCGGGCAGTATGGTCGAACAGGGGGTGCTGTAAATAGCGTGTCAACATAAACTCTAAAGCCCAATGAATTTTTACACAAGATTTATTGGGCTTTAGAGTTTATGTGATTTTCTATAGTAAATTTAGAAACTAGAGTTTATATTCATTTAAATACAAGACAATTTGAAATTATGTAATCCACAAGCGATTTCAAAAACGAGATCGTCGAAAAAAAGCTTGTGGCACCGATAACGTTCTTTGACAATACGGAAGATTTTCACACGCCCAATTG
>JAVBMJ010000043.1:0-35267 GCA_031552535.1 Rikenellaceae bacterium | reverse complement strand
GAGTCTGTCTAAATTTCCTATGGAAAGTATTATAAGTTCTTCCGGGCCGCTTTCCAGCGTGAAAATCTCGTTACATAGGGCACCGCTATGCGCCTTGATTTTCACACAGAAATCGTCACCGGAATATCATTAAATCTTTTTCCATAGGAAAATTAGACAGACTCTGAATCTACCCGGGAGAGTTGCGCCGGTTACGACCGGAGTATGTTTATTTCCCCTGTTTGACTTAATCGAAGCCTTTCCCTGGTACGCGGAACCTCAGAGCCTGTCTCAGAAACCGTTTAAAAATATTAATCTCGTTCTTTTCTTCTCTTTTGCCGCGCTTTTCCCCGGTGTAATTCGTTAAATAGGAGCCGCTATTCGTCTCATTACACCGTGAAAAATCATTGGCAAACAGAAGGAAAATAACTTCGGTAATATTCTTAAACAGTAGAGTTTATATCTATTAATTTTCAGTTTGACGATTTTAGCATTACCTTTGCATTAAAAACGATTTGAAATACAGGAAGATAAAGCGTAATCCGCAACAGTTTTTGAGTTTGACAGGTTTGGAAATTGCCGAATTCGAAGCTTTGTCCAAAGAATTTGAGGTGGATTTGAATAACTATCTCTCGAAATTTACTTTTTTGGGCAAAGAACGCTTTCGATGCCACAAGCTTTTTTTCAACGATCTCGTTTTTGAAATCGCTTGTGGATTACATAATTTCAAATTGTCTTGTATTTAAATGAATATAAACTCTAGTTTCTAAGAGCCTGTCTAAATTTCCATGAAAAAATCATACAGACTATAAGCATGTTAACATAAACGGCAACGTTCTAAGTATGGCCCGCTTTTTGTCTCAAGGCCCGGGGCCGGCAATAGTGCTGGCTATCATATAATTTATCCATACAAAACAAATCAAATGAAAAGGGAAACAGAGCAATTTATGGCGGATTCCAGACTGCCGGACTACCTGCCTCCACTTGTGGAAGTGGAAAGCATATTGGCCGAACAAGGTTTTGCCGCTTCCTTAACCGATTGGGAAGATGGAGGCAGTTGGTAATAGAGTAAAATTAAGAACTATGAAAAAGATGATGAAAAAATTACTATTCTTTTCAACCTTGATTTTGTTGGCGGCAGGATGCGGTAAGGAAGAAGTTCCTGCCGCAAAGAATTTCACGATTATTGCCAACATGGGAACCACAGATACACCTGTCGTAAAAGGGGGGGACGAAGATTTTGTTGAATCGGAATGGAACCCCGGCGGTCCCGATACCCGCACAACCCTGGGCGCAGACGGCAAGACGGTTACATGGAACGCCAATGACGCCATCGGTGTCAGCCTGATAAGTGGCAGCGCCCTTGGGTCGCCGGTCTCATTCACTACTTCGTCAGGAGGCACCACACATGCTGATTTCACAGGAAGTGCTCTGGCGGCAGGAAACTATCATGCGTTTTATCCCTACACCGCAGGGACCCTTAACGGCGGGACGATACAATCGACCCTTCCGGTTTTGCAGGCGCAAACAGGGACTGCAAGCAGCCACATAGGTACTTTGGATTTCTGTTATTCCGCAGCATCGGCAGGGGTAAATTCCGGAGCCATGACGGCTTCGTTCGATTTTTACCACGCCTTCACTCTGCTTGAGTTCAACGTTACATTTACCAGCACCGTGCTGAACCCTGCGGCCACACTGAGCAAGATCGAATTGATCGACGCCACGACAGGCCACAACTCTTTTATGCGCACCGCCATTATGGATTACACCGGGGCGGTCAACTTCAGCACACCTACAAACAGCGTTGGAGTAACCGTCAACCATGCCTTCAACACAACCGGACAGACATTCAAGGCGTGGATGCTGGTGGCCACACCCGCCTCGTCATCGGGCGACCACACGGTCAACCTCAGGTTGACTATGAGCGATAACCAAACGATCACTATAACAAAACGCCTGCCGGCTGCCGGTTTTGCTCCTGGCAAACGCTACACGGTCGGCGTCAATATGAATATGGGGCTGATTCCGAGTGTTCTGCAAACCCTTGGCCAATTATCAACCGCAACGATTAACGCCCTTTCAACCCTTTTGAGCGGCACCACCGTTCAGATCAGCAGTGCGGTCGACCTGGCCCTGATATCGGGATTGATCAGCGGAACCCTGAACATCGATCCGCTGGCAGCAACCTTATTTAACGTATTGAATCTCGGCACAGACAAGACTTTCTCAGGGAAGACTCTCGTGCTCAATACAAATCTCGACCTGAGCGGACAGTCCTGGGTGGCGCTGGGAACGAGCACCTACAAATTCAGCGGCACCTTCGACGGTAACGGGAAGACGATCCTGGGTCTTAACCTCAGTACAGGCAACGATAAAGGACTCTTCGGGGTGATAGGCACCGGTGGAGTAGTTAAGAATGTGACGGTTGCCGGGGGAGCGCTCATCGGCACCAGCCGGGTTGGGGCAATCGCCGGCACGAACAGCGGCACCATCGAAAACTGCCATAACTATGGAACCGCCATCTCGGGTAGCAGCGACATAGGCGGGATCGTAGGGTTGAATGACCGTGGCACCGTCGTAGCCTGTACCAATGCGGCAACCGTAATGGCCACCGTCAGCAACGCCGGAGGTATCGCAGGCCGCAGCGAGAACAGCACGACAAACGGCTATCTGCTCGCATGCCGCAACAGCGGTGCCGTTTCAGCCGTCACAAGCAATGCGGGCGGTATCGCAGGCAACAACGCCACCAACTCGCGTATCGCATCATCGATCAACAGCGGTTCGGTCACCGGCCCCAACGGTTCGATAGCAACCCTTGCAGGGATCAACAGCGGAACCGTAACGAATTGCTTCTACCTGCAGTCGGGCGCACTCGCAGCCACCAACGGCACGGCTGCCATCATCACCGCCTCGTTCACCATTCCATCGGGCATCAATCTGACAACGCTGAATACTCCGATCATAACCGGTGGCAGCTATGTCACTCCGGCTGCTTCATGGCACTGGAATGCCGGTGCTGCAGGTGAATATCCCGTCCTGAGTAAATAATCAGCAAAAGGCTTTAAAATATAACGGCCACCCTCTCTATATAAAGATCCCCCGGAAGCATTTATCGTCTTCCGGGGGATCTTTATATAGAGAGGGTGGGGATGTTTGGTCAGAGTCTGTCTGATTTTCCGATGGAAATATAGACAGACTCTCAGACTCCTATCCTCTGAATACTGTTCTATTTACCAGCCGTAGTCACTCTTCCTTCATGATAATATGTCCGTGGCAGATCGTGGAGATTGTATCGCGAGGCCATTGCGGCCCCGTAAGCCCCTGCGGTTTTTATCGACACCATATCCCCGCGTCTGAGTTCGGGCAGGGTAAGGTCGTGGGCGAAGGTGTCCGACGATTCGCATACCGTCCCGGCCACAGTATATACTTTGGTCATGCCGCCTTTCCTGGCATCGAGATTCTCTATGGCATGATGGGCCTGATATAATGCCGGACGGATCAACTCGGTCATGCTGGCGTCGATAATAGCTACATTGCGCCCGCCGGCAGTTACTTTGTTAAATAATACGCGCGAGATCACCTCGCCACATTGCGCCACAATAGACCGCCCCAATTCGAAGTGCACCTCCACCCCCCGGCCCGGTTGCAGAAATTCGTTGAATATTGCAAAATAGCCGGCAAAATCGGGGATGGGCTCGGTGTCGGGACGCTTGTACTCCACTCCCAGGCCGCCGCCCATATTGAGGTGCGTGAGCTGCAGGCCCCGTTCGCGGAAGTACCCGGCAAGTGTGTTGACCCTGCGGCACAGGTATTCGAAAACACGAAGTTCGCGTATCTGGGAACCTATATGGAAATGCAACCCGGTGATATTTATGTTTTTCAACTCAGGCAGACGGTCGACTATCGACTCTATTTCGCTGTAAGCGATACCGAATTTGCTGTCGGCCTGCCCCGTGGAGATATAACGGTGCGTCATCGGGTCGACATCGGGATTGATCCTCAGGGCCACATCCATCACGACGCCCATTTTTGCGGCGAGCGAATCGATCACTTCCAGCTCTTCCGACGATTCGCAGTTAAAAGCGAATATACGTTGCTCTATGGCAAAACGTATCTCATCGTCGCTCTTTCCTACTCCGGCATAAACGATCCCCGCTGCCGGGAATCCCGATTCGATGGCTTTGCGCACTTCGTTGCCGCTCACACAGTCTATACCCATGCCTGCATCGCGTACCGCAGCAAGGACGCGGTCGTCGAAGTTGGCTTTGATTGCGTAATGCACCTTGTATCCGTAACGCGACGATTCCGCCGCCACGCGGCGCAATGTCTCGCGCAACAGATCCATGTCGTACAGATAAAACGGCGTGGGCAGGTTTTTAAGTTCGGAGGCTATTTTTTTACTCAGCATGACCCGGGATTCAGTATATACCTAAAACAGGGCGTCGTTCAGGCGTTGCAATGTCTCTTTTTTGAATTGTGTATCGATAAGCAGGGCTATCGAACGGTCGCTCGCCCCGTAGGATATCATCTTAACCGGAGCCGATTTGATGCTCTCGAACAGGCGTGCTCCCAGTCCCGTCTTAGCATGCCCCAGGTGTCCCACGACACAGACAATCGTATTGCCGCGCTCAACCTCTATACTTCCCAGGGCCGAAAGTTCGGCGGTGATCTTATCGAGGTTCGCATCGTTGTCTATGGTCAACGATACCGCCACTTCGGACGTTGTGATCATGTCGATTGGTGTCTTATGGTTTTCGAACACCTCGAACACTTTGCGCAGGAAGCCGTAAGCCATTAACATCCGCGCCGAATGTATCCTGACCAGTGTGATGCCATCCTTGGCCGCCACTGCGTGGAAATCGCCGTTCTGTTCCTCCTCGTTCGAGATCCGCGTCCCCTCGGCGTCGGGCTGCATGGTGTTTTTGAGCAAAACGGCAATCCCCTTATCACGGCAAGGCTGTATTGTAGCCGGGTGTAATATCTTTGCACCGAAATAGGCTAACTCGGCCGCTTCGTCGAAACTCATGCGGCGTATGGGACGCGTGTTTTCCACAAAACGCGGGTCGTTGTTATGCATCCCGTCGATGTCGGTCCATATCTGCACCTGGTCGGCACCTATGGCCGCACCTATCAATGCCGCGCTGTAGTCGCTGCCTCCGCGCCCCAGATTGTCGATATCCCACGACGAGTTGGTGCAGATGAAGCCCTGCGTAATGTAATAGGTGCCGGGGTCGGACGCCAGATGGGAGAGTTTCTCTTCCAGCAACAATGTATCGACCTTCTGGTCGGCTCCCGTAACCACGAAGTCGGGCGCATGCAACAGAACGGCCCTGATGCCTTTCTCCTGCATGTAGAGCGTAAATATCGCCGAAGTCATAAGTTCGCCCTGGGCTATTATGACGCGTTCGGAGTTGTAAGGTTTCGGGTTGGATGCTTCGCGTTTTATGGCGTCGAACGATGCGGCTACAACTGCTCTGGCTTTCTCTGCTCCCGACGTAAGTAATTCTCCGATACAGGTATCGTATTTCGAAAACAGCCCTTCGATCAGCTCCATTATTTGTGGCGCCGACGGGTCGGTAAGAGCCATGGCCGAGATTTTGACCAATGCATCGGTAGTGCCGGACATGGCCGACAGCACCGTTACACGACTATTTTGCGAAACGACGACATCGGCTACCTTCCTCATATTGGAGGCCGATCCCACCGATGTCCCTCCGAATTTCGATACTATAGTCATATAGTAAAAATTAAACTTTTTATTGTTTTGCGAACAAAAGTACGGCAAATTGTTTGTTTTTCTGAAAAAAATGTGTTTTTTTTGCAACATTATTCAAAGGGGTGTAAAATTATACAACCTAATTAAAATACTGCGGGCGCCATTGCGTTTGCAGGCTGGAGATGTAAGTGGTATATGACATAATATAAATAAGATAAGACCGCTATGCTAACTATTCCTAATGCCGTAGAAGAGGTAATAAAAAAGAAACCATTCCTTGAGGGAGCACTCGTAGAAGGACTTGTCAACCTGTCGGCCCTGGCACGCCAGTTAAAACCGGAGATTGAGAAGAAGGTGGGTAAGGAGGTGAACGACAGTGCGGTGATAATGGCTCTTAACAGGCTTGTGCCCCGTTTGGAGCTAATGTCGGCAATGAAATTCAAAAAGGTGGTCGAGAACATCGGGGATATCATCGTACGTTCGAACCTGGCCGATTACGCCTTTGCAAACTCTCCGACGCTGTATGAAAAACAGGCGCAGTTATTGGAACGGGTGCGGTCGATGAAAGATCTGTTTTGTACTTTTTCCCAGGGGATATACGAAACGACGCTCGTGGTGAGCAATTCGATAGTGTCGATAGTCGACGATATATTCGCCGAAGAGCACAACATAGCCCGTACGACCAACCTGTCGTCGATAACGGTGAAACTGCCTTCGGAAAACACGGTGTGTCCAGGGGTGTATTATTATATTTTCAAGGAGTTAGCATGGGATAACATCAATATAACCGAGGTTATCAGCACAACTAACGAATTTACGGTAGTTGTCAGCGATGAGGATATACACCGAGCCTTCACCATTTTGATGGAAGCCAAACGGCAGGCGAGTTTTTAGGTCCTGAATATTTCTCGGAGGCTTGTTGGCGTCAATTTGCAGATCACCTTTAATTAAAATCGTTTTGCCGGTCCACCGGCAGGGCGGACTATATAAAATACATGGAGAGACGAGTAAGGGTGCGTTTTGCGCCGAGCCCAACGGGGCCGTTACATATGGGAGGGGTGCGTACGGCCCTTTATAACTACCTTTTCGCACGACGTCATGGCGGCGACTTCATATTGCGAATCGAAGACACCGATTCGCAGCGGTTCGTGCCCGGTGCCGAGGAGTATATTACTGAGGCGTTGCACTGGTGCGGCATAGATCCCGACGAGGGTGTCTCGCAGGGCGGTCCGCATGCTCCCTACCGCCAGAGCGAGCGCAGGGAGATATATCTGGAATACGCCCTCGACCTGGTAGAGTCGGGCAATGCCTATTATGCGTTCGACACCCCCGGACAACTCGACTCGCTGCGTGCCGGAATCGAGGCAGAAGGCGGGGCTTTCGCTTATAATTATACAGTGCGCGAAGAATTGGAGACTTCGCTACGCCTTGGTCCCGATGAGACCTCACGCCGCATAGCACGCGGTGACGGATGGGTGATAAGATTCCGTATGCCGGAGAATGAAGATGTGGCGATGCGCGATCTGATCCGTGGCGAGGTGGTAGTCAACACTTCCACGCTCGACGACAAGGTGCTTTACAAATCCGCAGACAGGCTTCCTACCTATCACCTGGCCAATATTGTAGATGACCACCTGATGGAGATATCGCATGTGATCCGTGGTGAAGAGTGGCTTCCCTCGTTGCCGTTGCATTACCTGCTGTACCGGTCGTTGGGTTGGAGTGCGACGCAACCGGAATTTGCACACCTGCCGTTGTTGTTAAAACCCACAGGCGGAGGTAAATTGAGCAAACGCGATGGCGACAAACTGGGATTCCCGGTATTTCCGTTGCGGTGGGTATCTCCCTCAGGCGAGGAGTCGCGCGGTTATCGCGAGGATGGCTATTTCCCCGAAGCGTTCATAAATATGCTTGCGCTGCTGGGATGGAATCCCGGAACGGAGCAGGAATTGTTCTCTCTCGACGAACTGGTGTCGTTGTTTTCGCTCGACAGAGTCAGCAAGTCGGGAGCGCGCTTCGACCCTGAGAAGGCCAAATGGTTTAATGCGCAATACCTGCACAAAAAAGATAATGCAGAGCTGGCGGTGCCGTTTCTCGAAACGCTTGCCGCCCGTGGAATAACGTCGTGCCCGCTGTTGGCTGCGAAAGTTGTGGGTCTGGTCAAGGAGCGGGCCACGTTTGCGGGCGATCTGTGGGATCTCACCTCTTATTTTTTCATGGCTCCGGAGCGTTATGACCAAAAAACGGCCGAAAAGTTCTGGAAGGGCGAAAATCCCGCACGCATGGCGCAGTTGGCAGGGGTCATGGAGGGAATTTCCGACTTCTCGCGCGAAAATATAGACAACACCCTGCACGAATGGATCACGTCGAGCGGCTATCCCATGGGCCAGATCATGAATTGTTTGCGTCTGGCAATGGTAGGTGAGAGCAAAGGCCCGTCGGTGGCGGATATCTGCGAGGTTGTCGGCCGCGATGAAACAGTAAGGCGGATCCGGGCCTGTCTGAAAGCCCTGTAGAAAGAGCGATTCACGCAAACGGCGACATTCGGATTAAACGAATGTCGCCGTTTGCGTGAATCTGCCAGCCCGGTTATTCTATTCTGGTTTTTATCGCATCGAGTGTCGTACGTGCCAGAGGCGTGCCGCCGAACATCTCCGCGAAGCGATCTTCGGTGAGAGATTTCCAGAAATCCAGGGTGAGTTCTTCTGCCCGGAACCGGGGGTTTATTACACGTCCTGTGGGTGTTCCGGCGTTGTGTGGACAGCATTCCTGGCATAACTCGCATCCGAAAATCCACCCGTGCAATTTCTCGACAGAAACAGTTTCACCGGAACTTTTTTCAATCGTATGGCGCGATATGCATTTTCGCAGATCGAGACACCGGCCGGGCAGTATCGCATTTTCGGGACAAAAACCGGCACATACCGTACAGTCGCCACAGGGGTCTGCCGTTACAGGGGTGTCGTATTCCAGCTCGATATCGACCACAAGTTCGCCTAACAGCACCCGCGACCCGAATCCCTGTGTGATGAGCAGCGAATTGCGTCCTATGGCGCCGAGTCCGGCCTCGACTGCCCATGCTTTTTCAAGAATAGGGGCCGAATCGACAAATGCGCGTCCCGACACCGCGGGAACCATATCCATGAGCCTTCCCAGCACCCGGTTGAGCATCGACCGTATGGTTTCATGATAATCCGGCGCGAGGGCGTAAGAGGCTATACGTGGTATTCCGGCCGGCGCGTCGCACACCGGTTGTTTATAATTTACCGCAAATACGATCACCGAACGCGCCCCTTCTACCAACAGCCGTGGATCGAACCGTTTGTCGCCATGACGGGTGAGGTAGTTTAGCGAATCGTTGTTACCTGCCGCCACCCACTCCCCGAACCGCTCCTTTTGCCGGTCGAGCATCCTGGCCG
This sequence comes from Rikenellaceae bacterium, assembly GCA_031552535.1. Taxonomy (GTDB): domain Bacteria; phylum Bacteroidota; class Bacteroidia; order Bacteroidales; family Rikenellaceae; genus JAVBMJ01. The sequence continues at coordinate 26,153 of JAVBMJ010000043.1, read as the reverse complement.
GTGCTATACCGCACAGGTCGAATCCTGCGTCGAGAGCCAGCTGTTTGATAGTTTGCGAAAGTTCCATATCCCTACGGCAGATTTCTAACGGCCTTTCGAATGGCCGCTGTTGATCTTTACCACGGTACGGTCTGCCAGCCCCTCTCCGGCCCGCGCCTCTACAGTGTTGGCGCCCTCGCGCAACACCACTCCGCTCCACACGAAGGTCCCGTTCTGCCCGCTGTGTTTGCCCAGCGACACCCCGTTGAGCAGCAGTTCCACTTCGGGTACGTTGGAATATACCTTCAACTCCTGCACCGCCTTTTCTCGGCTATCCCAACGGCGCTGCGCTATATAGACAAACCTGTCGTCGCTGTTCCAGTTGGCTTTATAGAAGTAGAAAGCATCTTTGCGATACTTCCGGTCGAAGGTCACCAGTCCGTGGTCGTTCAGGCCATTGCCTTCGCCCCAGGTACGTCCCGCCGCACCGTAATCGAACATATTGGCCACAAAAATGCCCCAGATATTCTTCTGACCATTAAGGTGTCTGAAATAATCTTCATGTAATGTCGTCTGCCAACGCTCGGGGTGCCAATTGCCTTCTACGCGCGGACGATAGAGCGAATCTTCCTGATGGTAGACCGACGCACCGGCAGAGTAGCTTACTGCGGAACGCAGGCCGCTCCATCCTGCACGCAACTGTTCGAGCCATATCTTTATGTCCGACACGCTGCCCTCCGTCCAGCCGAACGTATGCCTCCACACGACAAGGTCGGTAACAAAGTTCAGTTCCCCGTCGCGATTGCTTTCTGAAACGGTCATCCTCGAAGGATCCTCTTTTTTCGCCAACTCGTTGAGTTCGCGCACATACGGTACCGGATTGTCTCCCTGCATGGCGAGGCATGAAAATATGCCCCACATCACCACGCTCGGATGGTTATATTGCTGCCGGATGGTCTCGGTTAGTTGCATGCGTCCGTTCTGCCTGAATGTTTGAGTGTCGAGGTAGGCTTTATCGGTGAAATATGCAGGTCCTGTGAACGGAATTTCGCTCCAGACCAATATCCCGTTGCGGTCGCACATTTCGTAAAATTCCGGAGCGTGGGCGCCACCGGCTATCCTCACGGCATTGGCCCCCATTTCGCGGATCAATTCGAAATCTTCTTCCACCTGATATGGCCGTAGCGCAGTGCCGACCATCGCCCTGTCCTGATGTACCACCACCCCGCGCACGGGATAAGGCTCGCCGTTGAGAAGGAACCCCCAGGAAGGATCTACCGTACAACTGCGGAAGCCTGTACTTACGCCCACCGAGTCGAACACTATGCCTTCGCCCGCCAATTTCACGATAACATTATAAAGGAATGGATTTTTAACCCCATTCCATAATACCGGTTTTTCGATCTCGAAAGGGACATACGCTTGTTGTGCGCCTTTGCCGGAGACTTTAAGTTTGCCCGTTTCGCGTACTACAGTATCTCCCGTTTGCGATACTATGGCCAGTTGCAACTGCAACGAGCGCTCGACCATGCTCTCTATCTTTACTGCCACTTCACCCTCCACCCTGTCCGTATTCACCTCACGTGTCGAAATATACACTCCATGCGAACCGTTGTCCAACGGCGAGAAGAGGATGGGTGAGGTCACCAGGAGTTCCACATCGCGGAAAATGCCGCCGTAAGAGTTGGCGTCGCCCGCTGTGGGAAGCACATCGTGCCCCGGAGCATTATTAACGATCACCCATATCGTGTTGTTGCGGCCTATGTTAAGCAGACGGGTGATTTCGAATGTGAAGGAGGTTGTACCGCCCCGGTGTTCTCCTACAAACTGATTGTTCAGATAGACCGACGTCACGGCATTCGAGCCGTGGAATTTTATAAATACGCGTTTTCCGCTCCACTCCGTGGGAGCGGTTATATTTTTGAGGTAGTTGCCTATTCCGCGGAAATAGTTGTGTTTGCCACTCAGCGCGTCGTTATTCCATGTGTGGGGCAGACTCACAGTTATAGCCATCTCACTGCTCTGTTCGGCGCCACTGAAAAAACGCCAGTCGCGATTGATATTTATGACATTACGCCCGCTAAGCGATGCGGCCAGCAGGGCGAACAGGATGGTTGCAAATATACGTTTCATAAAAACCGGTTTACATCGTATCGCCGGTCGATACGATAGTTACACATGACTCCGACTGTTATTTTTGTGACACGGCAGGGTCTGAATCAGAATACAAATTTAATCATTTAAAAAAGAATTCGTATTTTCGTGCAAAATCTTAACAGTTCAACCTATGGAATGGATCGACCTTGTAATACTCGTTATCGTGGCCTGGGCCGCTTACCAGGGCTATAAAGAGGGAATTGTAGTACAATTGGGAGGCATCATCGGTATAGTGGTGGGGATTTTCCTTGCGGTAAAATTATGTGTCGCGGTGGGCCAATGGCTCGATATTTACGGGACGTTGGGGAATGTGATAGGATTTATCGTTATTTTTCTCGCCGTTGTGCTGGTCATGGCGTTTCTTGGACGTATGCTCAGCAAGTTGTTCCGCTTCTCGGGTCTCGGTATTTTCGACAAGATAGGCGGGGTGATACTTGCGGCGGTAAAGGTCCTGCTCGTAGTCGGTGTGTTGCTGTATTTCCTGGGAGCCAATTCCAAGCAGGAATGGGTTAAAACGATGCAGTCGGATTCGTTGTTCTATAAGCCTTTGGTCTCGATGAGCGAGTCGCTGTTCCCCTATGTCGATACGGCAAAGGAGGCGTTCGAGAAGATGGCCGGGGAGAATGAAAAGGAGAATAACTAACTGTCGGGAGATGGATTTATGCCGGAGCGTCGCATAGCCGTAGTGATACGTTCGACCGGGAGCTGGTACAGGCTCCGCGACGAAGAGTCGGGAATGCAGCCGGATGCACGCATACGCGGTCGTGTACGGCTCGATACCGGCCGTTCGACCAACCCTGTGGTGGTTGGCGACCGGGTGGAGTACGAGTCGGGAGGGGTAGGGGAAGCATCTATTACGGGGGTGCTGCCGCGGCGGAATTACATTATACGTCGCGCATCGAACCTGTCCAAAGAGTCGCATATCATTGCGGCTAATGTCGATATGGCATTTGTAGTGGCTTCGCTTTTTTCTCCGGCCACGAGCATCGAATTTATCGACCGTTTTCTGGTCACGTGCGAGGCTTACGGCATTCCGGCGACGATAGTGCTCAATAAAACCGACCTCCTGCCGGAAGGAGCCGCCCGAGAATTTCGCGAGATATACGCCCCGGCGGGATACCGTGTCGTGGAGTTGTCGGCCCTGACGGGGCGTGGCATGGATGAGTTGCGTGGTCTTGTGGCGGGAAAGACGACCATTTTCTCGGGTAATTCAGGGGTGGGGAAATCTACGATAATAAACGCCCTTGAGCCTTCGGCCGACGTAAGGATAGGCCAGGTGTCGAAGGCGCATGGTAAGGGAATGCACACCACGACGTTCTCTTCGGCTTATCCGCTTTCCGGAGGTGGTTATATCATCGACACCCCGGGCATCAAAGGGTTCGGGCTTATAGATATCGACCGGGCTGAAATATGCCGCTATTTCCCCGAAATGATACATATTGCCCATGATTGCCAGTATTATAACTGTACGCACGTCCATGAGCCGGGGTGCGCCGTCATCGCTGCCGTGGAAGAGGGGCGCATAAGCCCAGAGCGTTACATCAGCTACATGAAGATGCTCGAAGAGTATGAAAAGTATCGGAAATAGGGATGCGGAGTGGTATAGGGAGCGGATCGCCTATCTTTCGGGATTCATGCTTCCGGAGAGGGAACAGGCGTTGAGGCGCACGCTGGAGATGCGTACACGTTATGTTACGATCTGCACCGAGAACACGTTCCATCCCCAAAATGCCAGCGCCCTGATGCGTAACTGCGAGGCGTTCGGATTGCAGGACATATATGCCGTGGAGGACCTTTGCCGTTTCTCTCCCCATGTGAGGATAGTCCGCGGCACGGACAAGTGGGTCAACCTGCATAAATATCCCACTACTACCGCGGCCCTGGATGTGTTGCGTGCAGAGGGCTACAGGATAGTGGCCACCACGCCGCACCATGGGAGCCATACCCCGGAGAGTTTCGATGTCGCGTCGGGCCGTTTCGCCCTTGTCTTCGGGACGGAACATGCCGGGATATCCGATGAGGTGATGGATGCGGCCGATGACTTTATAAAGATCCCGATGTGCGGGTTTGTCGAGAGCCTCAACGTGTCGGCCTCGGCGGCGATCATACTCTACACGCTGACTTCACGCCTCAGGGCATCTTCCGCCGCGTGGCAATTGGACGAATCGCAGCAGGCGGAGGTGCTTTTCAGGTGGATGATGGAAAGCCTGCGTGACAGTGAAAAGATTCTTTGCAGGTTCCGCCCATAGCGGTTTACGGGTAGTCAAAGCAGACTTGCCCGTAATATTTGTGTTGTCCCGGTAAGAATATTATCTTTGTAACAGTTCCCGCGAATATCTACTCCAATGAGAATACACAATTAACCAAACGGTTCGTATAGCGTGACGCTATCGCGGCCGGCCTTTCGGGTTCATTCATAACCCTTTCCGGTCAAACCACCCGCAGCAATGCAGGCCAATGTTAATTGTGTATCGTATGAGTATCGTTATAAGCGGAGTGTCGTACCGCTATCCCAATTGCGACAATCTTTTCGACGGAGTGAATCTCTCTGTCGGTGATCATGAAAAAGTAGCTTTGGTTGCAGGCAACGGGTCGGGTAAATCGACTCTGTTGAAGCTTGTTGCCGGCATTCTGCAGCCCGAGGAAGGGAGTGTGGCATTGTCGTCGCCGGCTTATTATGTTCCTCAGAATACGGGTATGCTCTGTGGCAGTATCGCCGGTGCGCTGGGTGTAGAGGGTAAGATAAAAGCGCTCGAAGCCATTGCCGGGGGCAGCGTGTCGCAGTCGGACTATGACGCCCTCTCCGACGACTGGGATGTTGAAACCAGGTGCAGGGAAGCATTGTCGTACTGGCGCCTGCCGGAATTGTATCTGCACCAGCCGGTGGATCTGCTCAGCGGCGGGGAGAAGAGCAAACTTTTCCTGGCGGGGATGATGATCCACCAGCCCGGAATAATCCTTATGGACGAGCCGACAAACCACCTCGACCGCACGACACGCGGCCTGCTGTATGAATTTATCGACCGCAGCCGGGCCTCGATGCTGATCGTGAGCCACGATATTACGCTGCTCGAACGCATGAATATCTCCTGCGAGTTGTCGCCGCAGGGTATAAAACGTTATGGAGGCAACTACTCGTTCTACCGGGAGCAAAAGGCATTGCAGGCCGACGCGTTGGACGACAACATAAAGGATGAGGAAAAAACGCTGCGTCTGGCCCAAAAGCATGCCCGCGAAACAGCCCGTCGTCAGGAGAGGCGTACAGCGTCGCAGGGTGAAAAAAACAAAATGCAGGTGCCGCGCATAATGCGCAATACGTTGCGCGATTCGTCGGAACGTACGGCGGCGAAACTTGGCGGCCGCCATGAAGAGATCATAACCGAGAGCCGGGAGAAACTGTCGGCGCTACGCCGGCAGCGGGGAGCGCTGAAAGACCTTAAGATCAATCTCGACGACACTCCGGTGCGTCACGACAAACTGCTGATCGAGGCCCGTGGGGTCAACGTAGCCTGGGACGGCGGGGAGCCGCTGTGGAGATCGGATATTGACCTGAGGCTTTATAGCCACGACAGGCTGCAAATAACCGGGGATAATGGCTCGGGAAAAACTACGCTGGTAAAGTTGTTGACCGGAGCTATAGAGCCCAGCCGCGGCAGCGTCGGGCGTCAACAGTTCGACTGGCTCTACCTCGACCAGGATTATTCGATGCTCGACGGTTCTCTTACTGTGGGACAGATAGCCTCGCAGTACAACCTGCAAAATATGGAGGCGCATGAAGTAAATCTGCGGTTGAACCGCTATTTTTTCCCCGCCGGAATGTGGGACCGCAAATGCAGCGACCTGAGCGGTGGAGAGAAAATGAGGCTATGCCTGTGCCTGCTCACGATAAGCAACCAGGCTCCGGCCCTCGTAATATTAGACGAGCCGACCAACAACCTCGATATCGGCAGCGTCGAAATATTGACCTGTACGATAAAAGAGTACGAAGGGAGCCTGCTTGTCATCTCGCACGACGATCATTTTATCGACCAGGCGGGAATTACGGGTGTGATAAATCTGGAACGGAGGGAATAAGTGAGGTGGGACGGCGTGTAGTCGTAAAATAAATTTAAAAAAAAATTGTTTTTCTCCGTGCAAACAGATATATTTGCATATATAAACATCAAAAAAAACAATATGTTTAATTTTTCTCAAAATTGGTGGTGGCACTCGTTGTTTGAAGTAAACAGTGGGATGCTGCCTTGATTTTGTATATATACACTTAATAAGTAGCCTGTTGTTTGCTGAAACAACAGGCTTTTTTATATCCGTACAACAACGATAACCGATGAAAAAGATCAAAAAAATCGTGCTCTCCGAAGCACAAATGCCCACGGCCTGGTATAACGTGGTGGCCGACATGCCCAACCGTCCGATGCCTTACCTCAATCCGGCAACGGGACTTCCAATGAAGAAGGAAGAGTTATATCCGGTGTTCGCTACCGAGATCGTGGAACAGGAATTTTCCACGCAACGTTACATCGAAATTCCCGAGGAAGTGCAGGATGCATATAAAATATGGCGTTCAACCCCGCTGGTCAGGGCCTATGCCCTGGAAAAAGAACTGGATACCCCGGCTAAGATATATTTCAAGAACGAGAGCGTCTCTCCGGCCGGTTCACACAAGCCGAACACCGCCATACCTCAGGCGTACTACAATGCCCGGCAGGGTATAAAACACCTTACAACCGAGACGGGTGGAGGACAATGGGGTACGGCCCTGGCATTTGCCAGCCAATATTTCGGGCTTGACTTAAAGGTATTTATGGTCCGCGTGAGTTATGAGCAGAAGCCCTACCGCAAAATGATGATGAATGCCTGGGACGCCGAAGTCATTCCTTCGCCCAGCAACCGCACCCGGGCGGGCATGGCCATATTGGAACGCGATCCCGAATGCTCGGGTAGCCTCGGTATAGCCATATCGGAGGCCGTGGAACTCGCTTTGCAGAATCCCGATACGACACGCTATGCTCTGGGAAGCGTCCTCAACCATGTGCTTCTACACCAAACTATTATTGGTGAAGAAGCCCTCCTGCAAATGGAGATGGCCGGTGACGAACCCGACATAGTGATAGGATGTTTCGGCGGCGGTTCGAACTTCGGCGGCATCGGATTGCCTTTCCTCAAAAATAACCTCACCGGAGGCGGCACGACGCGAGTGGTGGCTGTGGAGCCGGCATCGTGTCCTAAGTTGACGCGCGGTAGTTTCTGTTACGATCTGGGCGATGCGGCCGGATTTACGCCTCTTATTCCGATGTATACCCTGGGACACGACTTCCAGCCTGCAGACATTCATGCCGGAGGGTTGCGCTACCACGGTGCAGGATCGGTAGTAAGCCAGTTGTTGCGCGACGGTCTGATCGAGGCGCGGTCGGTACAGCAACTCGAAACTTTTGCCGCCGGACTTACCTTTGCCCGGACTGAAGGTATCATCCCTGCGCCCGAATCTGCCCATGCCATAGCCGCTGTCATAGACGAGGCTTTGAAGGCCCGCGAATCGGGTGAGGCGAAGACCATCCTATTCAACCTTTCGGGACACGGCATGGTCGACCTGTATGCCTATGAACAATATTTTGCAGGAACTTTACGCAATTACGACCTCTCCGACGAACGTATAGGTGAAAGCATAAACGGTTGCAAAGCCATTATGTAATAATATCTATCCCAACCTTTTCTTCTGCCTGTCACGCTTTTTCGTAGTGCGATCAGTTATATAAATTCCAATAAGTTTTGTGTAAAAACTTATTGGAATTTATATAACTGAATGCATCCTGCAGCCACGATTCATTTACCTGCAGGCATCTCTAAGCCGGGCCTCCTGTTTTGCCGACCAATAGCCGCAATCCAGTTCTATAAATAGGGAGGTGTATGGCAGCACGGCTTCGGTTTTGAGCACCACCACGCTGAAAAGTCCGGAAGCCAGGTCGAGTTTGCCGAAGATATCTTCGTGCGGCAGGGTCTGAACATCGTATTTCCCGAGTAATGTGTGCAACTCTGTTTTGAAACCGTCTATTCCCGGAGCGAAACTGTCGTCCAGGAATTGCAGTTCGCGGTCGGTGTACACTATGGGTTTCAGGTGCGCCGAGTTCTCAATTGCTCCCAGAACGTGCGCGGCAACTCCTTCCAGCGACTCACCGGTGTCGATGTAGTGCATCCCGGCTGAACTTTGCAGCGGAAAGGCCTTGTCTACTACCAGTATCCAGTTGCGGTGTCCCAAAAGGGGCAGCGTACATGCCAATTCATCCTGCCACGAAGGTGCGGCAGCCCGGATTTCGCCTTCCCTGCAACAGCATCCGGCCAGCATGGCCGTCAGCAGGGCTGCGCAAAGACAGATGGAAAATATTTTTTTCATGATCCTGCAATGGTTTGTTTGTCGTGTTTTCCCGCCCAGCGGCCGAATAAGGCGATGACTATAAAGCAAATCAGCGGCAATACGAATGATATTCGAACCGGCGATAGCCAGTCGCACCAAACGGCCTTATCGATCAAAAGCCCTTGTAACGGGGGCATAAGGCATCCGCCACCTATGGCCAGTATCAGGCCCGCAGATCCCAATTTGGCATCGTCGCCCAGCCCTTTTAGGGCGATGCCGTAAATTGTGGGGAACATCAGCGACATGCAGGCCGATATTGCCATGAGGCAGTAAAGTCCGGCCATGCCGCGCAGCAATATGGTGCCTGCTGTGAACGCCAACCCGCCGAACGCCAGTCCGAACAGCAGCGAACTCGGTTTGACATATTTAAGCAGGAACGTGCAAATAAAGCGGCTCATTACAAAAATGCCCATAGCCACCATGTTGTAACCCTGTGCGGTAGCCTTTGGCATGCCCAGTTCGGCTTCGGCATACTGGATTATGAATGTCCATACCATTATCTGAACACCTACGTAGAACACCTGCGCCACCACTGCCCGCACATACCTGCCGTTGCCCAGAAGACGCCTGAAAGTAGCTCCGAGTTCGAGCGGTTCACCCTTTCGCGGGACGTCGCCCGGAAGTTTCGATACCGCGAACAGCGCGAAGAACAGCAACACCACGACGCCCAGTACAAGGTAGGGCCAGCTTACCACTGCAATATCGTTTTGCTGGATCACGGCGAGAGCCTGCGGATCGGTTGCTTGCAGCGCCTGGCGTTCGGCTTCGCTTGCAGGGTTGAGCCTGGCCAGGATCAGTTCCTTGGCCACGAGCATGCCAGTGAGTGAACCTATGGGGTTGAATGCCTGCGACAGGTTGAGCCTGCGCGTGGAGGTTTGCTCGGGGCCCATCGACAGGATGTATGGGTTGGATGTGGTTTCCAGGAATGCCAGCCCGCATGTCATCACGAAATACGCCAACAGGAACGCCCAGAAAGCCATGGCGTTGCCGGCAGGGAGAAACATAAAACACCCCAGACTGTAAAGCCCCAGGCCAACCAGTATCCCCCGCTTGTAGTTGAACCTCTTTAGAAAAATGGCGGCAGGGATGGCCATGAAACAATATCCTCCGTAAAATGCGGCCTGCACCAGCGAACTTTCGAAGTTAGAGATCAGCAGTATGTTCTTGAAGGCGGCCACCATCGGGTTGGTGATGTCGTTGGCAAAGCCCCACAGCGCGAACAGCGAAGTGACCAGAATGAACGGGAATATAAAATTCCTGCCGTCAGGCCCGGTCAGCAGTCCTGTTTTTTTTATTTTTTCCATTGCAGTGGAATGAGGTTTATTTTATGAAGTTAAATTCTTTCTGATTTTCCATGGGAGAATTGCAGACTCTTAGAAACTGTTTAAAAATATTACCGAAATAATTTTTCATATATTCCCGGTAGTGTTTTTCGCCGGTATGAAGCTGCATATCGGGAATATGGAGCAAAGACCGGCGGAAAAGAATAACGGGAAGAGCTGGAAAAGAACGAGAGAAATATCTTTAAACAGTTTCTTAGAAAATGATCACAAAATTACCGTTATTTAACTTCAGTATGCCGGCGGCGGGCCAAAACAAGCCTTGCGAGTTGCAGCCCGCCGCATGGTGGGCTTGACCTATGGCCAAGGCCTGACATGCTTGTAAACAGCATTTATTCATAAATATAAATACACAACGGGTTGTTATTAGCTACTTTATTATATGCCGTGCCCGCTCGATGGCGCCGGCCCAGGCGTAGTTCTCTTGCGGGGTGTAGACTTCAGATTCTATACTGCGGCCGATGATGGAGCGCCCCTCGCTCCAATCTTTTACCTGCCCTGCGGCAATGGCTTGTTGTATGATGTTGCCCGCAGCGGTGGCTTCCGTGAGGCCTGTTACCACCGTTATACCAAGCGCATCGGATATCATGCTGTTCAGCAGGGTGTTTCGGCTTCCGCCTCCTACTATGTGCAGGGTCGTAATGTGACGTCCCGTGCAGGTTTCGAGTTTCTGCATCACCATTCGATACTTCAGGGCAAGCGACTCAAGCACACAGCGCACCATTTCGCCCCTGGTTTGAGGCGCGGGTTGCCCGGTGTTTGAACAGAAGGAGGCTATCGCCCCGGCCATGTCAGCCGGATTGGAGAACGCCGGATTGTCGCTGTCCACTATGCTGCGTAGCGGCGCGGCACAGGCGGCCTCGCCGAGGAGGGTTTCGTACGATACCGCTTCGCCTGCATCTTTCCATTGGGCTATAAGACGTTGCAACAGCCATAACCCGGTTATGTTGCGCATGAACAGTATTTGTCCGTCCACACCGCCTTCATTGGTGAAATTTCCCTCCAGTGCCTCGTCCGTGAGTATGGGCTGTGCAGTGGTGACTCCCATCAGCGACCATGTTCCCGAGCTGAGGAAAGCCTGATCGTCGCCCGAGGCCGGAATTGCTCCGATGGCGCTGGCCGTGTCGTGCGAACCGACGGCATAAACCGATGCATTGGCCGCACCGGTCCGGACAATAATCCCGTTGTGCAGCGAGCCCAATTTTTCGCCCGGGAACACTATACACTCCATGATATCGCGCGGCAGGCCAAGGCGCTCGAAAAGCCCGTCGTTCCACTGGCGGGTGCCGGCGTCGAGCAATTGGGTGGTCGACGCGATGGTGTATTCGCACGCCATCTGTCCGGTGAGGAAATAGTTCACCAGGTCGGGCATCATAAGCAGGGTTTGGGCTATGCCCAGTGCGGGGTCGCTACGGCGTTGCAGGCTCAGCAGTTGGTAAATGGTGTTCATCTCCATCTGTTGTATGCCTGTGATGCGGTACATCTCTTTTTTCGGAACACTCTTCTCCGCCGCGGCGGCCATGCCTTCGGTACGGCGGTCGCGATAGGTCGCCGGGTTGGACAGCAGGCGCCCCTGCGCGTCCAGAAGACCGAAGTCGACGCCCCACGTGTCGACACCTATACCCTGCAGTTCGTAGCCTTTCCGCACGGTGGCGGTGATGCCCTGGAGGATGTTGGCGAAAAGTGACGGGAAATCCCAGTACACGGTGTCGCCCAGCGTTACAGGTTGGTTCTCGAACCGCAGCACTTCGTCCATGATCAACCGACTGCCGTCGATGCGCCCCGCTATGGCACGTCCGCTTCCGGCGCCCAGGTCAAGGGCGAGATAACTTTGCGTCTTCATTGTTTTTTGCCCAATACGTAAATTTCCAGATCGGATATCTCCTCCGGCGTAAGGGTAAGGTAGTTGCCTTTTCCTGCACGGACTATTATGCCGCAGGCCATTTCGAAGAACACCGCCTTCTGGAAAGCGTCGTCGAAGTCCTTTCCGCACACCACCTGCCCGTGTTTGCTCAGCAGTATGCAGTCGTGATCCAGCATTGCGCCGGTCACCGCTCCGGCCAGCTCGGGCGATCCGGGCCGGAAATATGGCAGCACGGGAATATCCCTCCCGCAATAACACGGCACCTCGGCCGTAACATTAAAGTCGGCCGGTTTTTCCTTCATACACGACACCACGGTGGCGAATTGCGACTGGAAGTGCAATACCACATTCACATCGGGTCGCGCACGCAGCACCCCCAGGTGGAACGAACTTTCCATCGAAGGTTTGGGGCCGTCGATGCGCTCACCGGTGGAGATGCAGCACACTGCAATATTCGCACGCTCCAGTCGTGGCAGCCATGAGCCTGTGCCCGAAACAAGGGCCGTGTCGTCGTCCGCACGCCACGACAGGTTGCCGCTACTGCACAGTTGAAGCCGTTCAGCACCCGCGCGACGGGCCTCGGCGGCGAATATTTCGAATTGTTTGTCTGTTATCATTCGTAATGCGAATTAAGTAATTGTTTGAAATTACTTAAGAAACTGTTAAGAATATTACCGCAGTTATTTTATAGCTGTTTGCCGATGATTTTTCGCGGTGGTATGAGGCGAATGGTGGCTCCTATTTAACGAATTCCACCGCGAAAAAGCGCGGCAAACAGCAGGATAAAGAACGAAATAAGTTTCTTAGAGTCTCCCAAGGCTATTTATAAAGCGGCCCGTAAGTGTGGCAGGCGCGGTAGTCGGCCCCTTCGGAGTCCATGCCGAAGGCGTTCCATGCCGAAGGGCGGAAGATGTCCTTACCCTCGACGTTGTGCATGCATACCGGAATGCGCAGCATCGAGGCCAGGGTAATCAGGTCGGCGCCTATGTGCCCCGCACTCACCGAGGCATGATTAGCTCCCCAGGTGTTCATCACCGAGTATACGTCGGCGAAATTGCCCTGGCCCGTAAGACGCGGGGCGAACCATGTCGTGGGCCAGCCTTTGTCGGTGCGGTCGTCGAGTATCTTGTGTGCCGCTGGGTCGAGTTCCACCGTCCAACCCTCGGCGACCTGCAATACCGGACCGAGGCCTTTTACCAGGTTGAGGCGTACCATTGTGCATGGCATTCCGGCACGGGTGAGAAATTTGGACGAGAAGCCGCCACCGCGGAAATATTCGCGGTTGGCGGGGACCCATGTAGTGGCGTCGAGGCACTCTCCGGCTTCTTTCTCCGAAATTTCCCAGAAGGGTTTCATTGTCGGATTGCCGTCTTTGTCTGTCTGGCAGCCCGATCCGTCCAATGCCGCCGCACCCGAATTAATGAGGTGTATGATGCCGCCTGCCGCCTTACCGGTAAGCTTTTTGCCAGTCACGCGCTCGACCGACTCGGGACTCCAATAGGTACGCACGTCGGCGAATACCTGGGCCGTACCTGTCAACAGGTGGCCAAAAAGCATGGCTGCGCCGTTGAGGGCGTCGTTCTCCGTGGCTAGAATATAGGGTTGGCGGATGCCCGTCCAGTCGAACGATGAGTTGAGCACGGCCTCCGTAAAGTCGCCGTTGGGATAGAAGTCCGTCCACTGGCGCTGCCCCTGGAATCCGGCGGCTATTGCATTGTGCCCGAGGGCCTCTTCGCCAAAGCCCGCTTCCCTGAGTTTTGGATTGCCAACCATCAGGTCGCGTACGACGAGGGTCATCTTTACTATAAACTCCCAGTCGGCATCCTTGCCTTCGCACGATTTCTGCATGTCGGCGCGGTTGCACATATCTTCTCCCTCGCGGCAGTTGGATTTAGCCCATGCGAGAGCCTTTGCGTACTCTTCCTTGTCGTAGATTCCTTCGGTCATACGGCGGATTATCTCGACCTCGTCGATCCCCTCGCAACGCATGCCGAGATACTCCTCGAAAAACGAAGGATCGACTATCGATCCGGCAATACCCATGCATACAGCGCCTATCGAGAGGTACGACTTGCCGCGCATCGTGGCCACGGCCACGGAGGCGCGGGCAAAACGCAGCAATTTACAGCGCACGTCATCCGGAATCTCGGTAGTGCCCGCATCCTGCACGTCACGGCCATAGATGCCGAACGCCGGAAGCCCCTTCTGGGCGTGTGCCGCCAACACGGCTGCGAGGTACACGGCGCCCGGTCGTTCGGTGCCGTTGAAGCCCCAAACAGCTTTTATAGTGTGCGGATCCATGTCCATCGTTTCGCTGCCGTAGCACCAGCACGGCGTCACGGTGATGGTTATCCCCACACCCTCGCGGCGGAACTTTTCGGCTGCAGCTGCGCTTTCCGCCACGCGTCCTATCGTCGAATCGGCTATTACACATTGCACGTAACTGCCGTCGGGATGGCGTAACTCGGAACTTATCAGGTCGGCCACACTGCGGGCCATGTTCATGGTTTGCGTTTCGAGCGATTCGCGTACGCCGCCCATGCGGCCGTCTATGGTCGGGCGGATGCCTATTTTGGGCCATTGGCCCTGAAAGCGGTCGGTTTTCATGCTTATATAAAGTTTAATTTTCGATCATTTTACAAAAATAGTTGTCCAACATTAATTTAATTTTCATATATTTCGGCATTAAATAACACTTTTTCGACATACATTGCCTTCTGACACGGTATGGGTAATCCGCATTTGATACTGCTCAATGCCGGTACGGTCTCCCGTGACGGCGACTGGAACTGGAAGGGAATAAGCAGTCCTTTCGCTCGCATATTTTATGTCCGCGAGGGCAGGGCAGGGCTTGGCCTGCCTTCGGGTTCCCGGGACCTGCTGCCCGGACATATGTATATGATACCTCCTTTCACGCTACATAGCTACGAGTGCGATTGCTATTTCTTGCATAGCTATATACATATATACGAGAATCCGTCGCCTTATTCGGGTATACTTGAGGAACACGACTTTCCGGTGGAGGTCGAAGCATGTCCGGCCGACCTGCAACTTATAGAGCGCCTGTTGGAGATAAACGGAGGACGTGAATTGCGCCAATTAGATCCGAGGACCTACGATAATGCGCCGACATTGCTGGAGAATATAGCCGAACAGGCCCGCAGACCGGCGTATGCGGTGGTCGAGACGGGCGGTATTCTGTTGCAGTTGCTGTCGCGTTTCCTGCGCTATGCCACGCCCCGCGCCAATGTTGCCGACGAGCGTATAAGGCGAATAGCGGGATATATTTGCCGTAATATGGATAAACCGTTGAAAATAAGTCGTCTGGCGGATATGTCGAACCTCTCCTGCGATCATTTTATAAGGCTTTTCCGCCGAGAAATGAACTGCACTCCTGTAGATTACATCAATCGCAAGAAGATGGAGAAGGCCCAGCTTATGCTGATTACCGGCAAGCAGCCGGTAAAAGATATAGCTTATGCGCTCTCATTCGAAAATATCTCATACTTTAACCGGCTTTTCAAGAGTGCGACCCGTTACACTCCGATACAATACCGTCAAATGTTTCATGGTATCGAGCCCGGAAGATGATAGCTTCCCGGAGCGATATTTACGGCCATGAATAGATAAAGTGAGAATTGGCAACTGTTTTCCATAGTAAAATCAGACAGATTCTAAGCGAACCGGATGATGAAAGACTTCGCAGCCATAGATTTTGAAACAGCCAATCGTAATCCTGCCAGTGTGTGCAGTGTGGGAATAGTCGTGGTACGCGACGGAGTCATATGCGAAAAGGCATACAGCCTTATACGCCCGCGCCCTAATTTTTATTCTTACTGGAATACTCAGGTACACGGGCTTACGCGGGTGGATACCGACCCGGCAATGGTATTTCCGGAGGTGTGGAGCGGTATCGTGCCGTTGATCGAAGGAGTTCCCCTTGTGGCCCACAATTCCCCCTTCGACCGCGGGTGTCTGAGGGCGGTGAGCGAACTCTATGGCATGCCATATCCCGACTATACTTTCTATTGCACCTGTGCCGCATCGCGGCGCACATTCGGCAGGCTGCTCCCTAACCACCGGCTGCAAACCGTAGCCGCACACGTGGGCTTCGACCTAACAAACCACCACCACGCCCTGGCCGATGCGGAAGCGTGCGCCGCTATAGCCCTGAAAATACTGTAAAATGTATGAACATTTGATATTTTTTCATATCTTTAGCCCGGGTATCATCACAAAATCAGGGAACATATGAAGAAACTACTATTAACAATCAGTTTGTCAGCGGTAATGGGCCTTCACGCACAGGAAAAACAAGGCAGCGTTTACATGGTCTCGAACGCCCATTTCGACACCCAGTGGAATTGGGATGTCCAAACCTCTATCAGCGAGTATGTCCGCAACACTCTCACTCAAAATCTGTGGCTTTTGGAAAACTATCCCGAATATGTTTTTAACTTCGAGGGAGGGGTCAAATACGCCTGGATGAAAGAGTATTATCCGTCGGATTTCGAAAAAGTCAGGGATTACATAAAGAGCGGCCGCTGGCATGTTTCGGGCAGTTCGTGGGACGCCAACGACCCCAATATGCCGTCGCCGGAATCTTTTATCCACAACATTCTCTATGGCCAGTTGTTTTATAAAGAGGAGTTCGGTGTGAAGTCGACCGATATTTTCCTGCCGGACTGCTTCGGATTCGGCTACACACTGCCTACCGTGGCGGCGCATTGCGGTGTGACGGGCTTTTCGACTCAGAAATTGCAATGGAGGGTAAAGCCGTTCCATAACGGCAATTCGAAAGTGCCATTCACAATAGGACTATGGCAGGGGATCGACAAAAGCCGGATCATAGCCGCCGCCGATGCACGCAACTATACGGCCAGGTATGACGAGGACCTGACGCGGAACGCAGAAATACTCAATCTGGTCGAGGTGAGTCCCAACCATAAGGCGTTACGCTATTACGGCACCGGGGATCGTGGCGGTTCGCCTACGATAGCCTCCGTGGAGTCGGTGGTGAACGGTGTTCGCGGCAATGGACCGTTAAAGGTGATCAGCGCAACGTCCGACCAGCTTTTCCGTGAATATATGCCTTTTGACAAACACCCCGGGTTGCCGGTTTTCGATGGCGAACTGCTTATGGATATCCACGCCACGGGATGCTACACCTCGCAGGGTGCGATGAAACTCTACAACCGCCGTAACGAACAGCTGGGTGGAGCGGCACAAAGTTCGTCGGTGATAGCCTCGCTGAAAGGAGGACTGGATTATCCCGTTGAAAAACTTGCCGAAAGCTGGAAACGCTTCATATGGCACCAGTTCCACGACGACCTCACCGGCACGAGTATCCCCAAAGCGTATACTTTTTCCTGGAACGACGAACTGTTGAGCCAAAGCCAGTTCATGGACATGATAACCGCCTCGACCGACGCCGTGTCGCAGAGGCTCAATACCGCAGTAAAAGGCGCCCCGCTGGTGGTCTACAATCCTGTGGCCCATGAGCGCCGCGAGGTGGTGTGTGCTTCGGTGGAGATGGTAGCCGAACCGGAAGGAGTGGAGGTGTGGTCGCCGGAAGGCAAGCGGGTTAACGCGCAGTTGCTGTCATATGCCGACGGAAAGGCCCGTATCGCATTTGCTGCCGACCTCGCTCCGCTTAGTTATTCGGTGTGGGATGTAAGGAGTGCGGGAAGCAGGAGTAGCCGGGTTCTGAAAATCTCGGATAATTCGCTCGAAAACCGCATATACAAAGTCACCTTAGACGCCAACGGCGACATTTCGTCGATCATCGACAAGCGCTCGGGCCGTCAACTGGTGGAGCCGGGGAAGAGCATGCGCCTTGCGTTGTTCACCGAAAATCCATCGCACCGCTGGCCGGCGTGGGAGATATTCAAAACGACCATAGACAGTGACCCGGTAACTATTGGAGGCGACACCAGGATATCCGTAGCCGAGAACGGGCCCGCGCGTGTAGCCCTGCGGGTTGAGCGCACACATGGCAATTCTAAATTCGTGCAGGAGGTAAGCCTCACCGACGGAGGGGCCGACGATCGTATAGACGTGCAGACCGCGATAGACTGGCGCGAAACGAATGCCCTGCTGAAGGTGGAATTTCCGATGAACGTATCGAACCCCGAGGCTACCTACGATCTGGGCATAGGAGCCATACGCCGCGGCGTCAACACCGAAACCGCATATGAGGTCTATGCCCAGCAGTGGGCCGATATCACTTCCCCCGACGATTCCTACGGCGTAACGGTAGTAAATAATTGCAAATATGGCTGGGATAAACCAAACGACAATACATTGCGGTTGACGCTGCTCCACACGCCCGAAACCCGCGACAAATACTCCTATCAGGATCGCCAGGATTTCGGCAGGCACATACTGACATATTCCATAATAGGACACGGCGGTAATTACGTCGATGCCGGAATCGTTCGCAAAGCCGATGCCCAAAACAACCCGCCAATGGCGTTCACCGTGCCGAAACATGCCGGGGATATGGGACGAAATTTCTCCATGGCCGGCACCTCTTCGCCGCAGATAGATATCAAGACCTTGAAGAAAGCCGAGCGTGGCGACTACTATATCGTGAGGGTTTACGAAACGGCGGGTCGTGATGCAAGCGATGTGGCCGTTAATTTCGGCATGCCGGTCGTCGAAGCGAAAGAGATGAACGGTATCGAGGAAGAGGTTGGTCCCGCACGGTTTGAAAAGAACCGGCTACTGGTGTCGACCACTGCTTTCCGTCCCAAAACGTATGCGGTGCGGTTCGCCACAACCGAACCCACAGGCAAGACTGCAGCCCAAATGCCTGTAGATATGAAATTCAATGCGCAAGGCTATACTAACGACGCTTTCATCGGCCAGCCCGGGATCGACATCGATGGCGAAGGCAACTCCTATTCCTACGACCTGTTGCCCGACGTACTCGATAGCGAAGGGGTCGGTTTCCGTTTTGGCAGACTGGGTCACAACAATATACTCCGGTGTCAGGGCGACACGGTGCTGTTGCCAGGAAACGGTCCCGGCACGCTCTACCTGCTTGTCGCTTCGGCCCGCAACGACCGCGAAGCCATATTTACGGTCAATGGGAAGGAGTACAAACGCCTTGTGCCTTATTATTCGGGATTTTTCGGACAATGGGGCTTCGATGGAGCGGAGAGTTATGTGAAAGATGCGAATGTAGCCTGGGTTGGAACCCACCGCCACAATAAGGTAGCGGGCAACCAGCCATATGTATTTACATACATGTACAAAATAGCCATTCCGATAACTCCGGGCGCCAACGCCCTTGTCCTGCCAGACGATAAGGATGTTATAATGTTTGCCGCTACGGTTTGTGATAAGCCTCACGGAGAGGTGGTCCCAGCCGGAGAGTACAGGGCACTGCCATAATTCGGGGAGAATTATTTAAGGTAAGGGAATGTGTCCAAAACAGCTGATTTGCCATGCTGTTTCTCTCAAAAGATAATCCGGGCTCCATGGTGTGCAGTTCCCCCATGGAGCCCGGATTATTTTTACACTTATTTAGAACAGTGTCTTCGTTTGGACGGACTATGGCGTGTAGCATAAACGCTTACGCCCGCTTTGGCGACTCTTTTCGCCCCCGGTGTCGCTTTTTCTGGCGATATTCCCGATATTACTTCAGAAAACGGCTTACAGGATACAAACACAGAGCAGTTTATGTTAACACGCCCTAATATCCGAGCGAACGTATGAAATCCAATGCTTCGGGACTTAGTAGGTCGTTACGGTCGCGCCATACTCCATCGTGTATTTTACGGTCGATATCGGCCTTGATGGACTTAGTGACAGGAAATAACGGTTCCGGCATGGCTTCATACTCCAACCGCTGTGAAGGCCGGATCATACGGTTGAAAACATCCGATTTCGACGGTTTGCGGTCGATTTCCCACACAAAACCGGGTAGGGTCAGCGACTGCTCGGCCGGTATCTTATCCATAGGGTAGATCGCATAGACGGGGGCTCCCCGATAGATGATATCGACAAGCTGACGTTCCTCGAAATTAAACGTGATGTCGGCACACTCAACGGTCATAAATCCTATGATGTCGGGATCGCCATCCTCCTGCATGAAATAATATGTCTGTCCATTGCCCTTCACGTCGGTACGGTAAATCTCATTATCACGGAACAACGCCTCTATAATTTTGCCTTTCACCTGGTTGTAGCGCACCGAATCGGCTTCGGAACTCATGATGGGGGTCCCCGTAAAAACAGCCTTCTCTACTTGCTGGTTGCGCGAATAGAGGTCTATCACATCGGCCTTGATCTGGTTCAGTTCATTCCACAATACAGGTTCGATATACATATGCAACGTCGAGTCTATCGAAAAACCGACAATGGAGTCGCAAACCCCCTGGACATCGCTACGAAATATCCTTACGTTACGGTATCCGCGAACGATACGTACCATGGAATCCTGTTGCACCGAGTCGCGTTTCATAGTGGCAACGGTATCGGCTTCAATGCCTTTAAAGGTCCCTGCAGGTAGCCCGTCTACGGTCGCATGATCGACTGAATCGGCTGCAATCATTTCCATAGTCATAGAATCTGCCACAGGCTTCTTAACCCCATCTCCGGATAACGGCATCCGCGTACCAGCCTCTATCACCTTTGGTTCCGCTTCAGGAGCATCATGACGGTCATTACGCTCCGACACCTTATTCTCCTTAGCCGTCCTGCGGGCCTCCTTCTCCCGTTTGCGTTCTTCGCGCCGCGCCTTACGCAGATCGTACTTTCCTTTACCCGCATCGCCTGCCGCTTTTGCAACTGTAGCACTATCGGAAAGCGTCGTTGCCAAACTGTCGCCGACAGATGCCGCCATCGAATCACGTTTAATCGATGTATCTCCTGCGACCTGCATAACAGAATCCTGCAGCGTAGATTTTCCCCGCACCGGAGCAGAGATAAGCTCCTCCTCCCCGGTATTGGCCGCAACAGGTTTCTCGGTAGCTTTCAACGCTTCCCGGCGACTTATGGTATAAACGAATATCGTATCGCTACGCACATATAGCGTATCTTGTTGTTCGTCGTAACTCAACAGCGATGGGTCTATCGTCAACAACAACTCCTCTTTTTTACCCCAATACCGCCCCTTATCGCCGAAAGCCATGCTGCTCTGCTCCTCGTCCCTGACCTGTATATTACGGCGCAGAAACGCATCCTCGGTAACGCTGTTATAATCGATGCTATCGGCCCATAATTCCTGCTTGTCAGTAAGAATATATGCGTCGCTATAGAAATAGTATTGCGACTCGTTGCGTAGATAGCGGCCCCGTTCGGCACTCAGGATTTCACCTTTTTTATTCCAGATATAACTCTTTACAAAAAAATCGGCCTCGTCGGTGTCCATATTGTAACCCACCGAATCAGACTTTATCCTGTAGTCCGGATTTTCGATCTCGACCCTCTCGACGCATGTCACTATACGCGTCTTGGTGTTGTAATAACCCCGCTCCGACTCCAGCAGGTTATCTTTATTGCTGATCGTTGCGCCGCCGCTGAACGAGCCTATATTGGTCAGGGTGTTAAACGAAAAATTATAGGTATACATGGTGGCCTCCTGATCGACCATCTTGATGATCGGGGCATACACCCGGGCGATATTTATGTCCCCGTTATAGTCGGCCCGGTCGCCGTAGATATAGGTATTATCCTTGTTTATGACCACATTGCCGAAACACTCCATGCGCTTGTCGCTATAACGTATAGCGCTGTCGCACGTTATAACGGCCCCGTTATGGAAAAATACCACTTTGCCGATAAGGTTCAATACCGACGAGTCGCCCTCGACTTTTATAGGACGCATCACGTCGGCCTCGAAATCAACCACTTTGCGACCCGCGGGCCCGTTGCCATTTTGGAGCGCGGGCGGATTTTGCTGGCCGGATACCGGCTGTCCTTCCGAACCTATGCCGTGCGAAACCCTCGAAAAGGCAGCGGCGAACACCATAAGTGCCGCCGCAATCAATCCATATTTAACCCCGTTACCTGCCATTACTTACACGACATTTGACTTCAATCTATTTAACCCAATGCGGGTTATCGAATTCCCCGTCGCGATACTCGGGCTCTATGCGCACATACATGGCGTCGATTTTTTTGTTGAGCCACTCGGTGAATATCTTTTCCTGCTTGGCTTCCAGCGCCAACTCCTCAAGGCGCAAATAGTCTTTTTTCAAACTCGCAGGATGCGCCGGGATAATATCGATGAGTTTAATGACCTTGCTTAGCACATTACCCTTCAGGTCCTGACTCTGGAAGGCGCCCGAAATCTCGCCGGGCTTGAGATTGCGTATCGCCTGGTAGTCTTCCCTTTGCAATTCCTCCTTAAAAAATTTGGTGGAGGTCAACTTGGCATCGAATGCATTGTACATCTCCAGCATATCGTGGTTTGAAACCAACCCTCCATTCTGGCGAGAATATTTATCGTCGGAGTATTCCAGCGCTGCCCGTTCGAAAGTAATCTTCCCTTCGTTGATCAGCCCGACCACCGAATCGAGTTTAAGACTTGTCTCCGCGAGCTCCGTATCGGTAAAGACAGGACGTAACAAAATGTGGCGGCAATGGTAGAGGTCGCCGTCCTTGCCTATCATCTCGATGAGGTGAAATCCATACTCGGTCTCCACAACCTCGGAAATCTGCCCCGGCTTCAACTTCGACAAAGCGTCGGCAAACGGAGCCACAAAGCCCCTCAGCGGCGTGGGATCCATTTCGCCGCCCCGTACAGCCGATCCGTCGACCGAATACATCCTGGCGAGCATATCGAAACGCGTTCCCTTGATTATGCGCTCACGCATTTCGAGAAGCCTTTCGCGGACACGCTGCTTGGCTTCTTTGGTCGATGAGGGGAATTTCGTGATGTGCGCGTATATGTATTGTTCCGGAATTGTAGGTAACGAATCCTTGGGCAACGACTTGAAGTAACGCTCCACCTCGCCCGGCGTGATAGTGACCTTGCCGATCACGTCGCGTTGCATGCTTTGGGCGTAACGCTGCTCCTCATAGCGGTTTTGCAACTCCTGCTTGATCTCGAACACAGGCTTATGGTAAAACGCCTCCAACGCAGTGATCGACCCGCGCTCCTTGACCATCTGGTCCACATTCTCGTCGACCATTTTGGCAATATCGTCGGTGCTTATCTTAACCGAGTCGATCTGCGCCTGATGATACAACAATTTCTGGCGCATGATAGTCTCCAATGCTTCATTTATAGGATCGCGGTCCGATGTATATCCCTGCTCACGGCGCTGTTGTACCAATCTTCGGCTCATCTCGTAAACCTCCGAGTATAAAATAGCCGAATTGCCCACCACGGCAATAACCTCGTCGGCCACAACACCCTGAGCCTGCGCATGCGGGGCGCAAGCCACCGATAAAGTTAAAACAACGAATGCCAGAATGATTCTTTTTCTCAACATATCCAGGTACTATTGTAGATTTATCACTATTTTCCTCGCATCGAACGAGGTTTTATAAAGGCTGTCTTCATAAAGGCGTATGATCTCCGTTTGCCTTAAGTTAAGGATCGAACGGCGAATAAGGCTACTCACCCTCTCTAACGGCGACGGATCGCCTTGCCGGCGACAATCGGAAATGTACACCAGGTATTCGTTATTTTTATCCGAAAGGGAGAAGATCCCACCTGGCACCAGCATGTGGTCGAACCCCTCGTGTTTGCGGTCCGGGGGGAGTTGTTTTGTGAAATCGCTGAAATCAACCCACGACGACACTTCTGTGACCTCCAAGTCGTTTTTTTTGCATAAATCGGTGAAATCTTTGCGCGATTCATCCCCGGAGGCATTTATCAACTCACTGAGCCGTTTTTTCTGACGGTAGGTATCGGGATATATGACTATCGTGCCTTTCACTATATCGCGGTCAAGCGTAAATTCGTTCTTATGGGATTCGTAATACTCAGATATATTTTTACCCGTTATTGTCGTATCCAGTTTTCTGTCCACATAGTACTGATCGAGCCTGAATCCCAGAAGCGAACTACGGTAATCTTCCACCATGCGCTCTATTTCCTCCTCCGATGAACGGAAAATTTTTTCCGCCTCCCGGGTCTTCAACTGCTTCCGCACCCACATATTTACATAAGACTCAAGCAGTTTAATGCTATCATCAGGCGATATGCCCGGTGTGAAAACATCCTCGCAATCACTTGCCGACAATGTCCTGTCGCCTACCTTCGCCAATATCTTATCCCCCGCAAAAGGATTCGGGAATTCGTTGCACCCCCATAAAAAGGTGCAAAAAATTACAACGGCATATATTGTCTTTTTAGGCATAGACTGCGTTTTGGGACTTCAAAGATACTATTTTACTTCGTAACAACGAACCATGTCCCGATATTATTGCCTGGTGCCATAAGAGTTTGTCCCGATTTCAAGAAACTGTTTAAAAATACTAATCTCGTTCTTTTATTCTGTTTACTGTGCTTTTACGCGGTGGAATCCGTCAAACAGGGCCGTTCCTCGCCCAATTACACCACAAAAATCATTAGGTAAGCAATACCGGGAAGAGGCGGAAAAGAGCGAGGGAAATATTTTTAAACAGTTTCTCATAGTCCGTCTAATTTCCTATTGGAAAATAATATAGACTATTCTAATTATTCTTTCCCTTTACATCTTTTACCATAGTTCGTCCCAGCATCACAAAGGCGCACGCCACTCCTGCGGCAATGATTGAATATATGGTCCAGTAAAGCGTATCGTTACTGATCACCTCGCGCATCGTAATAAATTTTCCGTCGGTAATAACCATACTTATATAAGCTATGGCATTATTGATGGCATGTATTATGATGACACCAGTTAGTGTTCCTGTACGGTAATAGATAAATCCGAGTATCAGGGCAATGAAAAAAGCATTGATCACCTGCTGTGGTATCCCGTGAATGATCCCGAAGATCAGCGACGATATCATTATTGCGGCAAAAGCACTACGTTTGCGTTGTAGCGCCCCTTGTATTATACCCCTGAACAAGAATTCCTCGAGCACCGGAGCACACACCACAGTGGTAAGCACTGCCCACCAGCCTCGGCCTACAGCATCGTCGAGCAACTCCATAAACATGCTGGGAAAAAGGTCGAGTAATGGCTCCAGCACGAACGAGATGGCGGCTACCAACAACGTTCCCCACAATATCTGCTGAGGCGATATTTTTTTTATTGAAAAAGTTATCTTCACTCCACCTCCGCCTCTCACCGAGCGTTGCCACAGGGCGAAACAGATAGTTATGCCGAAGTAAAACAGATAAGACGAAAACGTGAAAATTTCTTTCGAAATGTTACCGTTCTTGACCAGAGCGCCCCCGATGAGTCCGGACAACAACATCGAGCCGAAAAACACTCCCAATATCGCTAAAAGGTCGACCCAGGTAGGATAGCTGTTTTTGCCCGGGAGTTTAGCTCCCGAAGTCACATCGTCGACGATCTCGCCCAGATGCTCTCCGATTGTTTTTTTATCAGATATTTCGCTCATATTGCGTATAATGTATTTTTGGATTAAAGTTTAGAGACTTTTTAAATCGATTAATGGCCCTAACAACTTTTGACGGAATTTTGCAGGAATAGAGAGGGTAGAAAACGACAAACTATTCTTGGCAGACTTTCTGGGGATCTCTGGTTTTAACCTTTAAACAGACTTTTACTTCAATGTATGATCTTTCAAATTTAGTAAAGATTTACGTTTTTGCATGCGATACACGTTAAAAAGATTTACAATATTTTTAACGACAAACTATAATATGTACAAAAGGAGAGAAAAATCATCATTGAAAATCTGTCAAAGAACCTATTTAAGGTATTTTTCTCGTTTTTTCCTGCTCCTCCCGTTATTTTTTTCGCCGGTCTTTGCTCCATATTTCCGATATGCAACTTCATCCCGGCAAAAAAACACTATCAAGAATATTTTAAACAGCTTCTAAATCTAATTAGAAACTGTTTTGAATTTATTAATCTCGTTCTTTATATCCTCTTTTCCGCGCTTTTCCGCGGTGTGATTCGTTAAACAAGGGCCGCTATTCGCCTCATCCCACCGCGAAAAATCACCGGCAAAACGATATAAAATAATCTCGTTAACAAATCCAAACAGCTTCTTAACCCGTTGTGCATTTAGATAGCGACTGCGATATTGCTGTTATTTGACTACTTGCGCTTCCAGTCTGCCGCCGGCGGAGGGCCAGAACAAACTCTGCGGTGTAATACGCAAAACTGAGGATGAAAAACGTACTATTTCGAGTAATACGCAAAATTGAGGATGATTCAAGCATTCGGGTCGGGGTTAACCCCGACCCGAATGCTTGAATGTCGCCCTAAAATACTCGTCAATGAACTTCATTCGCCTCAGTTTTGATAAGCCGTTGTGG
>JAVBMJ010000056.1:0-45464 GCA_031552535.1 Rikenellaceae bacterium | reverse complement strand
TCGCCCAAAAAACTTCAATCATTACTTTGCCGCGACCTTATAGTTGTTAGGTTATAGGCGGCAAGCCCATAAATGTTAACATAATCCAGCGGGCTTGCCGCCTATAAACTAACAACTGCAAGATCAGAGCGAGGTCGGGATTAAAAGTTTTTGGTGCCGCTTTTTTCAAAAAGCGGCAGTTTGAGGCTACACGGAGAAAAAGAACATATATTATCAGTTTTGTTTATGTTGTGGGCGGAGCAGGTCGTTTACTACTTTCACGGGGGTGAAAGTAGATATGGGTACTTCTACGAATATTGTGTTCCAGTCGGCCATTGCTCCGTTCCACAGTCCGGGCAGTTCCTGCGCTTTGAGTTCGCGTCCGTCTTTTGATTTCGACGATATGAATCCTGTCGACGGGTCGACGAATTGTTTGAGGTCGAATCGCTCTCCCTTGTAGTTTTTCATTGCGCAAACCAGGTCCACGGGATTGAAGTGTGTTGCTTCGCGCATCAGGTTGATTTTGTCGGGTGCTATTTGC
Source organism: Rikenellaceae bacterium (assembly GCA_031552535.1). GTDB lineage: Bacteria > Bacteroidota > Bacteroidia > Bacteroidales > Rikenellaceae > JAVBMJ01. The sequence continues at coordinate 44,944 of JAVBMJ010000056.1, read as the reverse complement.
GACGATTCGGCTATTTGCAGCGACCCCTCGCCGTCGCGTCCGGCAACCCAGAACGGGCCTCCTCCCGGTTCGCCTTCGTTGCGCACCATGCCGCATACGCGTATCGGGCGGTCGAGCACCCGGTGCAGCATCCCAGCCTTTTCGCCGTCTGCCGCCATGGCACAGGATGCCGGCAGTTTGTAGCTCAACTCCTGCTCCACAAAAGAGGTTATTTCTGCGAGCGGCGCACCGGCGCCTTTTTCGTCCAACAGCCGCAGGTATGAAAATATACGCTCCTGAACCTGCAGCAATAGCCCTGCAAGTGCCTGCTTCCATAGCACGGTATCTCCCTTGAGGTGGTCTGGGGTTACGTTGTCCACTGTTTTTATGAACACCAGATCGGCGTCGGTGTCGCCAAGGTTTTCGATAAGTGCGCCATGGCCCGCAGGGCGGAACAGCAGCGAACCGTCCGGCTCGCGGAACAGTTCGTTTTCGGGGGTTACGGCCAGCGTGTCGGTCGACGGCTTTTGGTATGAGAATGATATGTTGTATTTTACACCATAACGTGCCGCATATTTGTCCGACACTTTAGCCAGCAATGCCTCGAAGCCTTCGTGATGCTCGGGCGACACGGTGAAATGGACGTTGACCTCTCCGCACCCGGTGCTGTACATGGCGCCTTCGACGAGATGCTCCTCCATTGCCGTGCGGTTCTCACCATCATAGCGGTGGAACACCACAAGTCCTTTCGGTTTCGACCCGTAGCCCAGGCCACTGCCTATGATCGCTTCGACCATCGCAACGGGATCGGCATTCTCGCCCGTAACAACTTTCAGCTCGGTATAGAACGGGAATTCCGTTATCTTCTCCAGCAATGTCTCCACCGCCTTCGTCTGCCTGCCCTGTCCGACGAACTCGAAAAGCTCCTTGAACATCCTCGTCGCAGCTCCCGATGCCGGTACGAATTTCAGGATCGTAAGCCTCTCCGATTTGCGCTTATACTCTTCCGCCAGTGCCGACGCTTCGGCCCGGCCGAGAACTTTGATTCCGTCCCCTGCGACCGCCGCACGCACAATAGGAAGATAATCAAATCCTTTGCGGAAATTATCCAACTGTCTGAGGGCCTCTTCTTCCGAGAGGCCATGACCCACGATCTGATCTACATCGCTTTTAACCAGCATTTTGACTATCGTATTAGAAGTTAGGTTCAAAAAAACTTCATAAAGTTATAAATAATAATTTGAAAACCGTCAAATATCTCCAATAAATAATCACTGTCGCGCCGCACCGACACCTGGGGCCCTCCTTACGGCAGGCTACGGGGGGGGTGACCCGGCAACACAAACGTCCACTGAAGGCCATGCCCGGGCCTTCAGTGGACGTTCTCAAACTCCGTTTCCACTCCGCTGCTACAGGAGCGTAGGCTCGAAGCAACGGCCTCCCCCGGGAAATGCGTCTACACGCCCTAATTTTCGGGAGGAGCTCCGGTCGAGAAGCCCTCTATCGTACCCGACGATTTGGCCGTCCGGGGCGGCTTCACATTGAACCGTCCGAAGGTCAGATTGATCCTTACGGTCACCGGCACGTAATTCATGCGCGACGAGCGGTCGAGCGTAAATTCCGGACTGTTGATAAACTGCGTGTAGCCCGACCTCCACACGAAAGCGTTGTTGAGGTACAGGCCGATGTCGGCAGTACATGTTTTACCCAGATTGGCCTTCCCGTAAAGTCCGAGCGACAACTGCACTGGATAGTCATTGCCCATGCCGGCGTAACCCCTGCCCCAGGTGTCGGAATAGAGCAGTGTGGCATTGGCGGTGATATTGGGCAACAGGCGGTATGAACAATATGCCGAAGAGATCACCTGCAGCGACTGGCTGTCGTCGTCCTGTGCCGCCGTCTCATTGACATAGATTCCCGAAGCCGATATCTTCAGATCGATTTTCGGCCCCAAAATGTAATTCAGGCTCTGCGACAGCGATACCGAACGGTATCTGCCGCCATTGATCCACGTTTCGACCGTGCGTTGCTGTTGGTCGGTGAACCAGTACTTCATAATCCTGTTGTCAGAGCACATCACCATCATCCCCGTCCGGGAAACCGTACCCGCCGCCAGCGACACCGCCAGGCTGTGATATGTTTCGTTGCCGAGCGACGGGTTGCCTGTGGCGATATAGTCGGGATTGCGTTCGTCGGCATGGTTCGATAGCTGGGTAGTAGCCGGTCTGCGGCTTGTTAATGAGTAAAAAACAAACATCCTGTTACCCGGTACGGCTTTGCCGTCAGAACCCTCCGGCCGTTTTGTTTTAGGGAAAAGTATCGACGCATGAAGCGTTGCCGAATTGGCAAACCCCTGCTGATCGACATTCTGCGCGGGGGCCATGCCGTAGGTAGCCACAGTGGCCGATCCCGGCGCCAGGTAGTCTATATTGACTAACGGACGCAGTGTGACGCGCTTCGAGAGATTCCACGACACAAACAGCCGCCCGTCGACACGCCGCATCGATCGCCTCAGGCTCCGGTACGACCCTGGGTAGGGAGTAGCCTTCTCCCCTGTCAATGTCCATCCCTCCGACGATTCGTTGTAATCGCCGTGCAGGTAGTTGATCTTAAAATTCATGGTAAGGCTATTGCCTATTTTATCGGAGTAGTACGCCGAAGCCACGTGCGAACGATCCGAGACGTGTCCCGAGGTCTCGGTTCCGTAGGTTCCTTCGCCCGAGCCCTCCTCCGACACGAGGGTTTCGCCGCTTTCGGTTCCCGTGTCGCCCAACGCATAAGACACTACCAGCGACCGCGCAGGCTTGCTGAAATCCAGTTGATAGCTCACCGATGCCGTCAGAGGTATAGACAAGGTTTGACGGCCGAAAAGGCTGGCGGTAACGACAGGTTGTGCGCCGCCGGCCACCGACGAGGCATAGCTATGTTGTTCCACCCTGCTCTCGCGGCGGGCGGCGGAAAAGGACACGGCTATGAATTGCCGTTTCGATAGGTCGTAGCTCGCCTGCACCTGCCCCGCCGGGCCCCACCCCCGCGTGCGCGTCTCCTCACTGCGAGTAAGCGATGTGTTCGAGGCCGTGTAGCTTTGCGTCATGACTGACTGCGTCGACGGCGAATAGATATTCATGTAACTCGTATTACCGCTGAAACGGACCCTGTCGGCGCTGCCCGTCAGGCCCGGCCCCGAATCCAACTGCCCCTCCTGTGCGTTATACGTCAGCGAGCCATTGCCCACGGTACCGAACACACGGTTCAAACGGTCGACCTCGATATCGATCGCATATTTGTAGTCGCCCCATTTAGGCGGAGGATCCAACATCACCGTCACCTTCGAAAAGCCCATGGCCGAGAGCCTCGTCAGTACATCATGCAGAGGCACTCCCGAATTATTGAACATCGGGTCGGGACGCCCGTTACGCAGCACAATGTAACTGCTGCGCTCGTTATCCACTTCGATGCTCCCGTCAAAGGCGGTAGATATCAGCGGCACCTTTTTTAGTATCTGCATCATGTTCGAGCCCGCCCGTTCGGGATCGGAGGTTATGTTGTAGACTATCGACGAAGGTTGCAACTCTACCAGCGGCCGCACCACCACATCCTCTATCGCTACGGCCGACACAGCCATCACCACATCGCCCAATGATGCGTCGCCCTGCCCCGTATCGACATCGAACGTCCGGGTGGCATAACCGAGGAACACAGTCTTCAAGGAGTATTCTCCGCCGGGCAGCTGCAGAGAAAAGCGCCCTGCGGAGTCGGTCACCACGCCCCGGACAGGCTTTCCGGGTACCGATGCGCGGGAAGCCGCCACCGTCACGGCCAGCATCGGTTTGCCCTCCTCGTCCACCACCCGCCCCGTAATTTTTGCGGCCCGCACTGAGGGGGTAGCTTGCGGAATTACGCCACCACCCTGCGCCACGGCTGCGGCACAAAGGCAGAGAGACAATATTACCGTTAGCACTATTCTTTCCATGAACCGGACCAATTATAGAAGAGCCTGCATTATACCAAATACAATCCAAGCGGGCATCGTGCCGTCTGCAACATGATACCCGCTCGTCAAAATATATTACATATTATCTATAATGCTCGGAATTAAAAAAATCCTTCCCTGCATAACAATCCGGACAACGGAATTCGTCCGGCACCAATCGCCAAGGGGTTCCCGGTTGCACATGTTGTTTAATACATCCTATCGCCGGGTCGTAGACCCACCCGCAAATACATACATATTTGGTACGATCGTCAGCCGAATATAAAATCTGGCTACCTCCCAACTTCAGAGGTCCGGCATTAACGCCGTCATTGACAAATAAATACGCGCCAACCAGAAGTGCAAAACAGAATAATTTTTTCATAATCTTTTAAATTAAAAGATTAAGTAAGTATCACGATTCTCTACTACAAAGCACATAGCAACTATCAGAACAAATCATTCCGGGACAGAATAATCACATGTCCGAAACGACTGCCTCTAATCCGATGATCGCAAGCTAAACAAAATATTTGTATTTTTCAAAGAACAATCAATAAAGATACCGGTAACATGGCATACACTAAAAAATGCGGGCCGGACTTATCAGCCCGACCCGCAACATTATCTACCGGCACCCCGCGGGTGCGCTTTTATAACTTGTCCTCTATGTTCCAGACGAAAGCCCGCAGACCCTGCATTTTGGTCGCGTCGTCGATATCGCGCAACATGGCCATCAGGGGCTCAACCTTCTCGTCATCGGTGACGGCAAGTATTGTGGAGTTCATCGCCGGCCAGGTGTGCGACCCGAAATGAGGCTCGCCGTCGACCGACCCGCGCCCGTGCGTCAGGTCCCAGAGAGTGAATCCGCGGATGGCGTTACGGTCCAAAGCCCCTATTACGCGCTCGCTCAGGGCCTGGTTGTATGATATGAATACTGCTTTCATTGTTTTTATAAATTTTTATGAGGCTGCCGATAATACCCGGTGTAATCAAACCCGATCCGGGCATATCCGGCACCGTTCAATGATTTTATGCATTATTTTCAGTCACCACGGCTTTTCCGGCTATCTCCTCGGCCATCCTGCGGCGCTCTTTTTTGATATCGCTGGCCCCGAACAACGAGTAGACAACGGGGATCACGATCAGTGTCAACAGTGTCGAGAACGTGAGGCCGCCGATGATGGCTATACCCATCGGTTGCCATATTTCGGATCCTTCGCCCACTCCCATTGCCAGGGGAACCATCCCGAGGATCGTCGTCAGCGAAGTCATCAGCACCGGGCGCAGACGCGACTTGCCCGCGCTTATCACCGCCTGGTTGATCGAATTACCGCGGTCGCGCAACAGATTGGTGAAGTCGACCATCACGATACCGTTTTTCACCACAATACCCACCAGCATGATCGCTCCGATAAGAGCTATGACACTCAACGCCGTGTTTGTGATCGCCAGGGCCAGGAATACTCCTGTAAATGCGAACGGCAGCGACAACAGGATGATGAACGGCATCTTGAACGACTCGAACTGCGTGGCGATAACGATGTAAACCAATATTATTATCAGTCCGGCCAACATCAGCAGGTCTACGAATGCCTCGGCCTGGTCTTCGGCCGTGCCGCCGACCTCGACAAACACACCCTCGGGAAACTCCGACTGCGCAATAATATTGTTGATTTCCGATGTAACCGTTCCCAGAGCCACTCCCGAAGCGAGCGATCCGGTAACCGAAACAAGCCGTTGACGGTTCTCGCGTTCTATCGTGGGCGGTGCGAACTCCTCCCTGACCTCGGCTATATCCTTGATCCTTAAAGCCCGTCCCTTGGCATTGTAAACCATGATATTATCTATAGCCTCAAGCGAGCGGCGGAAGGGCTCGTCGTAACGCACCACAATATCGTACTCGTCGCCATCCTCACGGTACTTCGTAGGCTTATAACCCGTTATGAGGTTACGCACGGTATTGGAGGCCATGTAACTGCTTATTCCGTAGTACCCCAATTTATTACGGTCAAACTCCACATTATATTCCGGGCGCAGGTCGTCGCGGCTCAACTGCACGTCGCGGGCGCCTTCCAATGCCGCGATCTTATTCTTCAGTTCGAGCGCCACATTGTTCGTCACGTTGAAGTCGTAGCCGAACACCTTAACCTGAATATCGCTGCCGCCTCCCATACTGTTGTTACCTCCGGGAGTCACCGTATACTTAACCACCTCCGGTATCTGGTCGAGATCCTTGCGGAACAGGTCGCCTATGTCGTAAATGCTCCTCTGGCGTTCGTGAGGTTTGGTAAGCCGCATCATGTAGCTTATCACGTGTGATCCCGAGGTACTGTTCATTATCGCCCATGTGTTCTCCCCCGAGGCAACCCCGGCGCTCGACGAGATTATGGTCACTTCCGGGTATTTAGCATAAATTATGCTGTCGATACGTCGGGCTATTTTCGATGTATGCTGCACCCCGACGTTCTGGTCGAGTTGCACTGTGGCCTGGATAAACGACGAGTCCGACTTGGGGAAGAAGTCCGACGGGACGGTGAATATCAGGAATATGCTGGCAAAGAACAATGCCAACGACGTCCATATGATCCGCCCCCTGTGGCGCACCGACCATGTAAGTACCGAGGCGTAAAAGTCGTCGAGTCTGTCGAGGAACCTGTCGATGGGACGGAATATCACACCCAATCCCTTATAAGTATGCGACGTTTCTGCTTTGAGCATCAGCGACGTGAGCATCGGCGTAAGGGTGATGGCCGCAACGGTCGAGACGATGATCACCAGCGAAACGATCCAACCCAACTGGCGGAACATGATACCCATCATACCACTCACCAGCGTCAGGGGCAGGAATACGGCCACAACCGTGAGCGTCGTCGCGATAACGGCCAGCCAGACTTCGTTCGTACCATAGATCGAGGCCTCGCGCGGCGAGCTCCCTTTCTCGATATGCGTCGTTATGTTCTCCAGCACCACTATCGCGTCGTCGACCACCATACCGATGGCTATCGAGAGCGAACTGAGCGATATGATATTGAGCGTTCCGCCCGTCATATAGAGGTATATGAACGACACGATCAACGATATGGGTATCGTAAGGCAGATGATCAACGTGGCCCTCCACCGCCCCAGGAAGAACAGCACGACCAGGATGACGAATATGAAGGCGTACATCACCGTGTCGCTCAACGAGGCGATACTGTCCTTGATCGACTCCGAGCCGTCCATAACCGTACCTATCTCCACGTCGGCAGGCAGGGTCTTCATTATAGCCGGCATTTTTGCCAAAACCTGTTCGGCGATCTGTACTGTATTGGCCCCCGACTGCTTCTGGACGATGATCCTCATCCCCAGTTTGCCGTTGATGCGTTCGTCGAGCGTGGCCTTCTCCAGGGTGTCTTTTATAACAGCCACATCGCGCAGGTATATGTCGCGTCCGCCACGGTTTGCAACTATTACATCCCTGAGCTGGTCGCTATTTTTGAATTCGGCGTCGGCTTTGACACTGAACGTATTGTTGCCCACGTCTATCGTCCCGCTCGGAATGTTAACGTTTTCCTGTGCTATCACCGATCCGATCTGTTCGGCGGTCAATCCGTATGCTTCAAGTTTGCGCGGATCGACATTTACCTGTATCTCGCGGTGCGGCGCCCCCATCACACTGACGGCGCCCACGCCGTCCACGCGGTTAAGGACGTTTACCAGCCTCTCGTCGAGCAATTTTTCGAGTGCCGCATAACTCTCGTCGGCGGTGGCCGTAAGCACCAGCACCGGGATCATCGACGAACTGAACTTGAAGATCGTAGGGAATTCAGCATCGTCGGGCAGACGCGACTGCGTGAGGCTCACGGCGTCGCGTATGTCGTTGGCCGCCTCGTTGAGGTCCGACCCCCATTCGAACTCCAGTGTCACGATAGACACGTTGTCCATCGACTTCGAGGTGATCTTCTTGAGGTTGTTCACCGTGTTGAGGTTGTCCTCAAGTATGCGGGTGATGTTGGTCTCGATATCGGCTGCATTGGCACCCGGATAGGAGGTGATGACGCTGATCGACGGGATATCCATCTCCGGATACATGTCCAGGGCGAGGTTTCGCAGCGAAAACAGCCCCATGACGATAACCCCGAAGAATATAAGTATGGTCGATACAGGATTCCGTACCGCGCTTTCGTATATTTTCATAATAAGCTACTCTGAGGTTTGATTAATTTGCCACCTTTACTTCCATGCCGTCGATGAGTTTCGAGGTACCGGACACCACCACCTGCTCGCCAGCTGCGACTCCCGACAGTATGTCGATCTTGTTTTCTATGTGACGTCCCGTAGTGACCGTACGCCTCAGGGCCTTGCCGTCCTTAACCACGAACACATATTTTTCGTTGGTACCGATCTGCCTGGCCACGGCCAGGTCTTCGACTATCGTGCCTGTGCGGGTACCCAGATTGAGCGTCGTGCGGGCGAACATTCCTGGTCGCAACACCCCCGAAGCGTTCGGTATAGCCACCTCCACGGCGAATGTGCGCGTCGAAGCGTCGATAGAAGGGTAGATCAGCGACACGCTGCCCTTGAAATCGCGGTCGGGATAGAGGTCGGTGCTGATCGTCACCGGCATGCCCTGTTTAACCTGCGGGAAGTACTGCTCCGACACGTTCATCAATATTTTCAGTTTGCTTATCTGCATCACCGTCAACACCGCGGCTACACCCGCCTGTCCCGGCGACATCGAAAAATAGTCGCCCGCATCGTAATATCGCGCCGTCACAACACCGTCGATGGGACTGCGCAGTTCGATGTTCTCCTTGAGGTTGCGGGTTGACTCCTGCAGCACGTCGAGCTCGGTCTTTATTGCGTCGAGGCTCTGTTTCGATACGCCTCCCGCGTCGTAGACGTTCTTCGTACGGTCGTAATCGGCCTGCACCGAAGCCAGCCTGACGGCCGTCTGATTGTACTGCGTCGGATCCATTCTCACCAGCAACTGCCCCTTGTGGACATAGTCGCCCACCTCTACCAATATCTGGTCGATACGAACCGGCAACGACGGCGAGATATTGTTTTTTACAAAAGGTTCTATGCTGCCCGTAAATTCCGCGATGTTGTCGATATTCTCAGACACAGCCGGAAGCGTCCGCACAAGGAGTTGTTTCGTGGAATCCACGCCCGATGTCTCGCTCCCTTTCCCCGAGTTACATCCCGTCGTCGCCATAGCCGCTACGGCCGCGATGGCTGCAATCAAATAGTTTTTCATTATTGTATCACGATTTTTGGTTTTTACACTTTTTTACTCCCGTCCCAATATCTTGTCGTATTCGGCCTCTGCCGACAGGTAGTCGTAAATCGACTGTGAATAGCTGAGTTGGGTCTGGGTGTGCGCCAGTTCGGCGTTGTTGAGTTCGAGTATCGTCCCGGCGCCGGCTTTATAACGCGTCGAGGCGATAGAATATGCTTTCTTAGCCTGTTCCACCGCCAAAGAATTGGCCTGCATCTGTCCACGTGCGGTATTGATATTAACCAGTGCCGTTTGCAGTTGGGTCTCCACTCCCTTGCGGGCATAGTCCCTCTGCAGTTGCAGCTGCGAAATACCCACTTTTATCTGTTGCTGCCTGCGGACATTTGTCATCCCCGAAAAAATAGGGATAGACAATTTCGCCCCTACGACCAGCGGATGTTGCCATTCCCAGACAGATTTACCGCTACCACTGCCGTCCTCCGAAAAACTGAACGATATTTTATCCTGTCCCGCATACTGGAATTGCCCGAAAGCCGCCAGTGTCGGCAGGCGTGAGGCTCCGGCCACCTTATACTGTTGCTTGAGTAAAGCCTCCTGGATATCCAGCGAACGGAGTGTGCTGTTGTCGCTGATGTCCATATCCCTTGCTCCGCCCGAAGCAGCCACGGCACCTTCGAAATCAGGTAAAGCTCCTGCAACGTCTATATCCAATCCCTCTTCCGGCAACCCGAGAAGCATTTTCAAATATCCTTTCAGATTCGATACCGCGCCCTCGCTCTGTATGATAAGGGGTTTTATATTATTGAGCCTCACCTCGGCTGTCAGAAGGTCGTACTCCGACGCAAGGCCGTTGTCGTACGAAGCCCTGATCATATCGACAGTCTCAGAAGTGGTCTTTTCGCTATCCTTCAGAACCGCGAGCGATTGTTTGGCCAGCAGAACATTATAATAAGCCTTTTTAACCTCTGCGGCCAGATCTATGCGCGACCCGCGGACGTTCTCGACCGCTGCACGGCGCTGCTCGTCGTTCATCTTAAGGGCCCTGTAGATCGAGGGCACGAACAGAGGCAGGCTGAGGCTCAACTCAGGGGTAAAAATATTCTCGGGCATAAGTGACACCTTTTGTCCTCCGAAGTCCATCGTCGAACGTATCGCATTGTAGGTATACGATACCGATCCCGTTACCGACGGCAGATGATTGCCCCATGTCTCTTTACGCGAATAGTCGACCCGCTCTATTTCGAGACCGGCTATCTGTATGGTGGGGTTGTTATCCAAAGCTATCTTCAACGCCTCGTCGAGGGTCAGCGTCGCCGTGGGGGCGCCCCCCTGTGCTGCGGCAAACAGCACGCCAAAACTCATTAAGCCACTTAAAACCAATCTTCTCATCTCCTCTCTCAATTATTTTTCTGTTTGTATTTTTCAAGATATGCGTCGATCTGCCTGATCCCCATGTCGGTGGATATGCCGCGGAAGAAGTAGATCATTATATATTTATATGCGTCGGTAAGGCTCACCTCGGAGGCAGGCAACCCCGAGCACTTCACATCGTCGCGCATCGTTATCCCGTACATGGCACTGGTGAATATGCTCACGGCAATATCGGGATTGACCTCGGGCAGGAATACGCCTTCGGCTATCCCGCCGCAGATCATGGTCCGCAACTTGCGCAGGCCCTCCTCGTTGCGCGATTCGGCGATCTCGATAAAAAGATGCGGATAGAACTTTTTTATTCCCGGAATCAGCACCGAGTTGGTGTCGACCCAGTTGTCCCAGTTCTCCAGCACGGCGACCAGCAGCGCTATGCTTCCATCCTTACCGCCGGTATACTCCTGGAATTCGCGATCCATACGCTCGAAATGCGACCTCAGGCATTCCGATATCAGAGACTCCTTATCTCCGAAAATCTCATAAAGCGTACGCTTCGAGATGCCCATGTGCGAGGCGATATCGTCCATGCGGATCGACTTTATCCCCTGCTCGACAAACAGTTTTGTCGACTGTTCGATAACACGTTTTTTGATAGACATGATTTTTCCGATTCCTGTAACAGGCGACAAAGATATGCACGGAAACTTGAAAAACAAAAAAAGTTTTCGAATTTTCCTGAGTAATACGGATACACCACTCCCTCATCAGGCGAACACGCTGTTTCACAGGGCGATATCCCAGTTAAACAAATTGTTAAATTCACTTCCGGAGAAGAAGTGCGTCCACCGGAAAAGAACAGGGATACATACCGGCAACTAAATGACAGCCTCTATGGCACAATATATTATGATATATCGCTACGAGGGGGCATTGCGCGGGATATGTCAGAACAGCAAGCCCTGTCCGTAATTACGGGTAAATGTCAGCCGGTGGTGCGGCGAGAGGCCGTGTTCGGCGATAGCCAGGCGGTGCTGGCGTGTGGGGTACCCCTTATTACGGTCCCATCCATATTGTGGATACCGGACCGAAAGCGCCTCCATGTATTCGTCCCTCCACGTTTTGGCCAGCACCGAAGCCGCAGCGATGTTGGCATACTTGCCGTCGCCGCCAACCACACAACGGTAAGGTATCGACAGGTGGCTCCGGAAGCGGTTGCCATCGATCAGAAGCAACTCCGGAACGACCTTCAATGCTTCCACGGCCTGGGTCATCCCCTCGAACGAAGCATTGAGGATATTGATTTCATCGATGCGTCCGGCCGGAATTTCAGCAACGGCCCACGCCACAGCCTCGCACTCGATAATACCGCGCATCAGCGCCCTGTCGTGCGGCGTCATTTTTTTCGAATCGTTGAGCAACGGGTGATGGAATCCCGCGGGCAATATCACCGCAGCGGCAAATACCGGCCCGGCAAGGCATCCGCGCCCCGCCTCGTCACACCCCGCTTCGGGAACCTCTGTCTGCCAGCAACACGCCAATCCCATATTATTGTATTCTGATAACCCGTTGTGCATTTGGATTTATGAATAAAATGCTGTTTGTCGGCATGTTCGGCCTTGGCCAGAGGTCAAGGCCGGCAGTCCGCCGCCGCCCCATGCGGCGGGCTGCAATCCGCGGGGCTCGTTTTAGCCCTCCGCCGGCGGCAATTGCAACGGCCGGGTTTACGGCAATTTATTGCCGTAAACCCGGCCGCCCGGCAACGCTCTCTTTTACGCCTTCTCCAACTCCACCGTAAAGTGGCGCAGGATAGGGGCTTCGTACGATATTTTATAGCCCCGGGTAATGGTGTCGCGGCGGTCGTAGATATTTTTCAATGCCACGGCTATCACATCCATGTGGTTGTTCGTGTAGCACCGGCGCGGAATGGCCAGGCGTAGCAATTCGAGCGCCGGATAGCGGTTATCACCCGTTTCGGGATCGCGGTCCGCAAGTATGGCGCCTATCTCAACACCGCGTATGCCAGCCTCCAGGTATAACTCCACCCCGAGCGTCTGGGCTATAAACTCCTCTTTCGGCACGTGGGGTAATAACATTTTAGCATCGACAAATATCGCATGCCCTCCCGAAGGACGCTGGTATGGTATCCCGAACCTGTCCAACTGAGCGCCGAGGTACGCCACCTGTTCGATGCGGCACTCCAACTGTTCGAACTCCGTATTCTCGTCGAGTCCCACGGCCAGGGCGTTCATATCGCGCCCGCTCATGCCACCGTACGTCAGGTAACCCTCGAACATGATATTGAAGACACTCGCCTTACGGTACAAATCCTCGCTGTGCATCGCCACGAATCCGCCGATATTGACTACGCCGTCTTTTTTAGCGCTTATGGTCATTATGTCGGCATGGGCATATATCTCGCGCACGATCTCCTTTATCGTTTTATCGCCATAACCTTCCTCGCGCACCTTGATGAAATAGGCGTTTTCGGCAAAACGCGCCGAATCGATCAGCAGGGGTATGCCATACTTCTTCGCCAGTGCCGACACCTCCTTTATGTTGCGCATCGACACGGGCTGCCCTCCTGCGGTATTATTGGTGATCGTAAGGCATATGAATGGGATTTTTTCCTTAGGGTTCTCACGCAGCACCTTTTCGAGTTTCGCGCAATCGACATTGCCCTTGAACGGCACCTCCAGTTGAGTGTCGTTGGCTTCGTCTATCGTGCAGTCCACGGCATGGGCCCTGCGGAACTCGATATGCCCTTTGGTCGTATCGAAATGCGAGTTTCCCGGCACCAGATCGCCCTCTTTGACAAGCACCGAGAACAGCACATTCTCCGCCGCACGCCCCTGGTGTGTAGGCAGCATGTATTCCATTCCGAAAAGCCGCTCCACCATCTCTTTGAGGTTGAAGAACGACGAAGCGCCGGCATAGCTTTCGTCGCCGGTCATCATCGCCGCCCACTGGCGGTCGCTCATCGAACCGGTACCTGAATCTGTCAGCAAGTCGATAAATACCCCGCTGCTGGGGAGTTTGAACAGGTTGTAACGGGCTTCTTCGATCAATCTTTCGCGCTCCCCGCGTGAGGGTACGGAGATCTTTTCGACCATTTTGATTTTAAAAGGTTCGGCATACGGTAGTTCCATCTGATACAGTTTTTTAGATTCACAAAAATAATGATTTTTTCACGAATGCCGGCAGCCCCGCACAAAAATAATCCGCATACGTGAAATCCCCCGTTCCGGCCCGGTCGTGCCGGCACGACTGCCTTACTCCTTTGCAATACGGTTCACTATCACCGCTATCGCCCCGTCGCCGGTCACATTGCATGCCGTGCCGAAACTGTCGATGGCAATATACAGGGCTATCATCAGCGCCAGGGCCGACTGGTCGAAACCCAGCACCGTTTGCAACACACCCACCGAAGCCATTATAGCTCCGCCCGGCACTCCCGGTGCCGCCACCATCATAATGCTCAACAGGAAGATAAATCCCGCGAAAAGCATTCCGTCGCAAGGCATGTTGTAGATCATGCATACGGCCAGCGCCATTGCCGTGATCTTCATCACACTGCCCGACAGGTGGATCGTTGCGCATAACGGGACCGTAAAATCTGCGATACCCTCGTCGACACCCAATTTACGCACACATCCCAGCGTGACAGGGATCGTGGCGGCCGACGACGACGTTCCCAAAGCTGTGAGGTAAGCCGGCATCATGCGCAAAAGCATCCTGAACGGATTTCCGCGGGACACGGCACCGGCTATCGAAAACTGTATAAGCAGGATAACTATATGCAATACGAATATTACGCCTATCACTTTGCCGAACATCATCACCAGTTGCCATGCCGCTCCGCTGTGCGACATGTTCAGGAAGATGCCGAATATATATATCGGCAACAGGGGAATCAGCATCCCAGATATCGTTTTTTCGATTATCGCCTTGAACTCCGTAAAAACACCCTTGAGCGCCGATCCGCTGCCTGACGCTATGCCTATACCCAACACAAATGCGAGCACCAGTGCGCTCATCACGCTTAGAATGGGCTCTACATCTATCGTGAAGAACGGAACGAGCAGGGTCTCTTCGGGATTTATCGTGTCGACCACTCCGCCGGCCCCCTTCAGCAGCGACGGGAAAACGGCATTACACGAAAAATATGTGATAAATCCTGACAGCAATGTCGATATGTAGGCCAGCAATACCGTAATGACAAGAAGGTTGCCCGCCTTTTTCCCTATTTCCGCTATTCCGGGGATGACCAACCCGAGGATAATAAGCGGAATAAGGAATCCGAGCAACTGCGAAAACAGGCCGTTGAAGGTCGAGAACACACGAACCGCCGCATCCGGCACCAAAGGTCCAAGTATAAGTCCGAGAATAATAGCTATGATCACCCGCGGCAACAGTCCAAAATTTATTCTTTTCATGCCCACATATTTATGATACCGTCCGGGACCCGGCAAATTTTACGATAATAAAGGCAGATGGCAGATCCACAGATCATGTAAATCGAACATTTTTACAAAATTACAAACTATATTTCAATGACTGTTTAGAAACTGTTTGGATTTGTTAACGAGATTATTTTATATCGTTTTGCCGATGATTTCCCGCGGTGGGACGAGGCGAATAGCGGCCCCTGTTTAACGAACCACACCGCGTGAAAGCGCGGAAAAGAGAATAAAAGAACGAGATTAATAAATTCAAAACAGCTTCTTAATATAAACGCACCGGATTTACGAACGCCGATAACCCCGGGCACACAACCGGTCACCTCTGCGATTCATCTCCCTGCACCGCTCCACGAAACGTGAAATATTTTGCCGCCATATAGCTGTAAATAACCGTTACCGATGTGGTCAGGGCTTTAGAAGGCGTGGGGTATATGTGGCATACCTCCACGAACAATTTCATACACAGATAGTTCAGCAATAGCGATCCTCCTACCGAAATCACATATCGCAACAGTTGCACCCCGCCCCGCAACGGCGACCCACGGAATGCGATGTTGCGGTTGAGCCAGAACCCGTTGAAAAATGTGATCGGGAATACAAATCCCAGGGCGGCTATATGGGGAGAGATTACCACCACGCCCAGATCGAGGTTGCGCTCACAGAAAATATAGTGGAACGCTATGAAGTAGTACACCAAGTCGAGCCCCATGTTGATTGCCCCGCACGCCGCGTAACGGAACGTGTCGCGTGGCACTACCTTGCGCAATACAGGCAGGTAAAACAAGTCGATCACCTGTGTCAACAGCCGCCTGAAACGATTCATACTTTTTGCGTATGTTTTTCTTCCTGCAACTTTTGCAGGCGGTACATTTCGTCGCGGTAGACACTCGCCGCGTCGAAATCGTGGCGTTTGGCGGCAGCGTTCATCGCTTCCCTGGCATCCGATATCGCTTTGGCAAGGTCTCCTGCCGTGTATTGCGCGTGCACGTCGGAGGCCATAGAGAGAATGCCCGACGCAGGATATAGCACCGTTGCGTTCGCAACCCCTGCCGGAACTTCCGGCGCGTTACGGATAGCCTGGCGGGGTACCTGCATGTGGCTTATGTTATAGGCGATCTGTTTTTCGCGGCGGCGGATACTCTCGCCCATAGCCATACGCATCGACTCGGTGCGTCTCTCGGCATACATGATAACGCAGCCCTTCGAGTGCCGTGCGGCGCGTCCCGCAGTCTGCGTCAGTGAACGTTCGTTACGCAGGAAGCCCTCCTTGTCGGCATCCATTATAGCCACCAGCGCCACCTCGGGCAGGTCGAGCCCCTCCCGCAAAAGGTTGACCCCTATCAGCACATCGAACTCCCCGCCGCGTAACCCGTCGAGGATCTTCACCCTTTCCAGAGTCTCCACATCGGAGTGTATATAGCGGTTGCGCACTCCTATCCGGTCGAAATATTTCGACAACTCTTCGGCCATACGTTTAGTGAGTGTCGTCACCAGGGTACGCTCACCCGAAGCCACCCGCTGGTTTATCTCTTCCAGCAGGTCGTCGATCTGGTTGTCGGTGATCTTTATCATCAGCGGCGGGTCGACAAGACCCGTGGGACGTATCAACTGTTCTACAACCGCCCCCTCCGATTTCATCAACTCGTAGTCGGCGGGTGTTGCGCTCACATATACCGTCTGCCCGGCCAGGGCATCGAATTCACTGAATTTCAACGGGCGGTTATCTATTGCCGCAGGTAACCTGAACCCGTATTCCACAAGATTCTCTTTGCGCGAGTGATCGCCGCCGTACATGGCCCTCACCTGCGGCAGAGTCACATGGCTCTCGTCGATGACCAGCAGGTAGTCTTTCGGAAAATAATCTATCAGGCAGAAGGGCCGGCTTCCGGGGGGGCGCCCGTCGAAATAGCGCGACTCGTTCTCTATTCCCGGACAGTACCCCAACTCCTTGATCATCTCTATGTCGTACTCCACCCTCTGCTTGATGCGCTGTGCTTCGACCATTCGCCCCTGGTGTTCGAAAAACCCGATCTGTTTTCCCAGGTCGAGTTGTATGTCGCGCAGGGCGGTGTTGATCCTTTCGCGCGTGGTCACGAACAGGTTCGCCGGATAGATGGTCACCTTGTCGAGACTCGCTATACGCTGGCCGCTCAACGGGTTTATGGTGTGTATTTCCTCTATTTCATCCTCGAAGAACGACAGCCTGTAACAGGTTTCGCCATAGGCCGGCATCACGTCTATCGTCTCGCCGCTTACACGGAACGTGGCACGTGTCAGTTCATATTCCGTGCGTGTGTACAGCGCGTCGACAAGAGCATACAGCAACTTCTTGCGCCCTATCACCTGTCCACGTTCCACAGTCACCGATGTGGCGTGAAAATCTTCCGGATTGCCTATTCCGTAGAGACACGAGACGCTCGACACCACTATTATGTCGCGCCGTCCCGAAAGCAACGTCGACGAGGTGCTGAGTCTCATGCGCTCGATCTCCTCGTTTATCGACAGGTCTTTTTCTATGTAGGTGTCCGATGCGGGGAGATAGGCTTCGGGCTGGAAATAGTCGTAGTACGAAACGAAATATTCTACGGCGTTTTCAGGGAAAAAATTTTTAAACTCATTATAGAGCTGCATGGCGAGAGTCTTGTTGTGACTCAGCACCAGCACCGGGCGGTTCAACTGCTCGATAGCGTTGGCCACGGTGAATGTCTTTCCCGATCCCGTTACGCCGAGTAATGTGGTATGGCCGCTATGCCCCCTGACCGAACGCACGAGTTGTTCGATAGCTTCCGGCTGGTCGCCGGTCGGCTTGAATTGCGATACCAGTTTAAAATCCATACCTGATCCCTATTGAGCCTGTTCCACTGCATGGTAAAAGATAGAGTAGCTCGCAAAGTTAGGAAAATTCCCGGCAATTTTATACTTTTACGAACTAATTCTTTGGGTGCACAACGATGATCGACAAGCTGACCATAGACAAAATATACTCTGCGGCGAATATCGTCGAGGTGGTTGGCGATTTTGTTACCCTGAAAAAAAAAGGCGTCAACTACCAGGCATGCTGCCCTTTCCACAACGAGAAGACTCCATCGTTCGTTGTTTCCCCGTCTAAGGGCCTGTTCAAGTGTTTCGGTTGCGGCAAGGGAGGCAATGCCGTCACCTTCGTCATGGAGCACGAGGGCATGGCGTATCCCGACGCACTTAAATACGTAGCAAAAAAATACGGCATCGAAGTCGAGGAGCGCGAAATCTCACAGGAGGAACAGAAACGCAACGACGACCGCGAAAGCATGATGATCGTCAGCGGTTACGCCGCCGACTATTTCAGGGACAGGCTCCATAATTCGGACGAGGGCAAGAGTATAGGCATCCCATATTTCCGCGAACGCGGGTTTAGCGACCCGACCATATCCAAATTCGGACTGGGCTATTGCCCCGCTGTGGGCGACTCTTTCACCCGTGCGGCGTTGGATGCGGGCTACAAGGAGGAGTTTCTCGTATCGACGGGGCTTACCATCGTCCGTGAGAGCGGCGGATGGTGGGATCGTTTCGCCGGACGGGTCATCTTCCCGATCCATTCGGTGAGCGGCCGTGTCGTTGGATTCGGCGGACGTACGTTGCGGACCGACAAGAAGGTAGCCAAGTATCTCAACTCGCCCGAGAGCGAGATATACCACAAGAGCAACATCCTCTACGGTCTGTTCTTCGCAAAGGCGGCCATAACGCAGGAGGATTGCTGCATACTGGTCGAGGGCTACACCGATGTGTTGTCGATGCACCAGGCCGGGGTGCAAAATGTCGTGGCATCGTCGGGCACTTCGCTGACCCAGGAGCAAATACGCCTCATCAAACGTTTCACACACAACGTCACGGTGATCTATGACGGCGACAGCGCGGGCATCAAAGCCTCGTTGCGCGGCATCGACATGATCCTCGCCGAGGGGCTCAACGTACGGGTGGTGCTGCTGCCCGAGGGCGACGACCCCGACTCGTTCGCCCGCAGCCACAGCACTACGGAACTTAAAGAGTATATCAGGTCTAACGAGGTAGATTTCATTTCGTTCAAAGCGTCGATCCTACTGAAAGATGCGGCGGGCGACCCGATAAAGAAAGCCGCCCTTATCGCCGACATCGTACAATCTGTCTCGGTGATACCCGACCCCATCACGCGGTCGGTCTACACAGGCGAAAGCGCCCGCCTGCTTGGGGTCGACGAACAGTTGATTTCGGGTGAGGTGGCCCGTAAGCTGGTAACCCATACTTCGGGAGCCGAGGCGTCGGAGTTTATACGCAGGCAACAACACGTCCTGCAACGCGAACAACAGGCGTTACAGGCCGGCGGGGCGGCGGCGGGAAGCAGTATCGACGAACTGGAAAGGGAACTGGTCAAATACCTTTTGAAATACGGCGGTGAGAATTTCGACTACCGCCAGGGTCGCAAAACAGTGCAACTCAACGTGGCGGAGATCATCCTCGGCGACCTTCAGGTGAACGAGCTGACGCTGCAACATCCGCAGTACAGGGTTTTGTTCGAGTGCTACCGCGAGTTACACGGCTCGGGAGAAGAAGGGGCGATGCACCACTACATTAATCACAGCGACCCGGCGGTGTGCAACGCCGCGGTCGACATACTGACTTCTGACGACAACTACACCGCCAGCCGTCTCTGGCAGCGTCACGATGTTGTCGTGGGTAGCGAACTGGAACGTCTGCCGGTTGCCGTACCGCGGGTGGTGATACTCTACAAATCGAAGGTCATCGAACAGATCATCGCCGACCTGAACCGCAAGCTAAAAGAGGTCGACCCCGAAAGCGACGATGCCGTCGAGATACTTTCGCGCATCGCCGCCCTGAACCACGAGCGGATAGCGATATCAAAGATAGTCAACCGCACCATACTCTGACAGCATCTGCGCCCCAGCTGCCGCTTTCTATTTAAAACCAGCATCTTCGTAGTGATAATTCGCTATGGCTGCGCCTTTTCTGAAAAAAGTCGCAGCCGAATCCGTAAAATTCGTGGACCGGATGTTATATTTCCGGTCTGCGCACGTCATATAGGCAGAAGAGGGACAATAGACCGCACATGGACAAGGAAGAATTCGGCCGCAGGTTCACTGCCATTGGGCAGAAGGCATATTCGCTGGCGTTGCGCCTTTTGGGCAATGGCGCCGAGGCGGAAGATGCGGTGCAGGATGTCTACGAGAAGATGTGGCGCCGCCGGGAGTGGCTGTCGCGATGCGAGAATCCCGAGGCTTTCATGATGCAGACCGCCCGCAACTGCTGTTACGATGTATTGCGCCACCGGCGTGTGGTCAGGGCGCGGCAGGCCGAAGCGGTAACAGAGGCCAGGCATGACGGACTGGCGCCGCTACCGGGAGAAGGGTCCGATGTGATGCGTATTGTGGAGCAGGCCATAGCCACGCTCCCACCCAGGCAGAAGGAGGCGATACACCTGCGGGATGTGATGCAATATGAATTCGACGAGATAGCTACCATAATGGGTTGCGACGTGCCAACGGTCAGGGTTTACCTGTCGAGGGGGAGGAAGGCGGCAGCCGAAACGATAAGAAAGACCGAAGAGTATGGAACGCATAGACAAAATACGTGAACTCTCCGCAAAGTGGCTCGAAGGCAGCGCCACGAAGGACGAGGAGCGCGAACTGAGCGATCTGTTCAACACTGCCGGAAATCTGCGGGAGTTTCCCGACGACCTGGCTGCGGTGGGCGTGATGCTGCGCGGTTTAAATATGCAGCGGCAGGTGGAGATATCGCGACAGGAACCCGACTGGGATCGCATAGAGCAGGCATCCCGGCATCGACGGACTATTCTCTACAGGATAGGGGCTTCGGCAGCGGCGGCAATACTTATTGCGGCGATGATAGTCCCACGGTTGGCAGAGAAGCGGCCTGCGGCAGAGGCTTATGCCTGCATCGACGGGATAGAGATAACCGATCCGGCACAGGTCATAGCCGAGGCTCAAAAGATATTTTCCCGCCTCGATGGCCGCATGGACCGCAGGTATCTGAAGACAGACATTTTTGCCGCGGCGGACCGGTCACTGTCGAAACTGTCGCTGGCTGCTAAAAAAATAGAGAAAGCGGGTAAACCATTGTTGCCCACAGGGGCCGCAAGGGCCCTCGGCAAGCTGGAGCAAACTACCGACTTCGAAGTAAATGTAAGATAACCGTAATTTACCTAATCGTGAACATTGTAATCTAAGAAGCTGTTTTGAATTTATTAATCTCGTTCTTTTATTCTCTTTTCCGCGCTTTCCCGCGGTGTGATTCGTTAAACAGGGGCCGCTATTCGCCTCATCCCATCGCGAGAAATCATCGGCAAAACGATATAAAATAATCTCGTTAACAAATCTAAAACAACTTCTAAGAAATGTCAAACAATTAATCACTTGAATACACAAAAAGATGAAAACTTTAAAGAAATTAATCGTTGTATTTTGCCTGTTGGCCCCTTCGGTGACCATGGCACAATCCAAGTCGTTCGACCAGCTCTACAATGAGTATTCGGGGAAGAAAGGCGCCTCGACCGTGATGATGAGCGGCGATATGATAAACATTTCGGGGAAGGGGGGCAGTCCCGACACCAAATTGAAAGGCATGAAGATCATCTCGCTCGAAAAGAGCCTTACGGTCGGCACGGCCGATATTAACAGACTGCGCGACGAAGCCATAGCCTTGGCCTCGGGCACGGGATATAAGTTGATCATGGATGTCCGCGACGACGACGAGATTGTCAAAATCTATGCCAGGAACACCGGCAAACAGGGTGTGATGAATGGTGTTGTAATCATCACGGCCGAAAACGACGAAGTATCCGTGATCTTCATCGAGGGCGAGATCGACTCCAGGGACATCAACCGCATACGTCATACCAACGACGATTGACAATAAAGTCCGGCAAGTTTCACATTACTTAATTTCGAACCGCCCCCCAAAAGTTGGACAACTTTTGGGGGGCGGTTTAAAAGCAGCAAACCGGCCTTTTGGGACCTGCCATGTGGTGCGCCCCGGCTACCGCCGGAATTTCATTCCTATAGCGAGCCTCCAGAGCTCGGGAATTATCATCACGGGCGATGTCGATGCTATTATCTTAAGCCAGTCGCCAAACGCGAGCGGGACGGTGCGGAACACTTCGCTGCCCAGCGACACTATAAGTATCTGTCCTGCGAGTATCAGCAACAGCACCAGCAGGAAACCGTAACTTTGGCGTATGTCGGCAAACACCGACCCGCGCGAAGCGTAAGCCTTGGCGTTGAACATATTCCAGAACTGCAACATCACGAATACGGTGAAAAATACCGACAATTGATAAGGTGTAATGTCCGCACCCCACCAGAACAGCATCGAGAGCAGCACGACGATAAACACACTGCCCATTCCGATAATCGCCCGGAGCATCGTTTTGTCTATAATGAAGTCGCTCTTCGAACGCGGCTTTTGCCTCATCACGTCGTGTTTCGGAGGGAGCGATGCCAGAGCCATTGCAGCGAAGGTATCCATGATCAGGTTGACCCACAGGATTTGTGTCACGGTCAGAGGCAACTGGTTGCCGAAGATCGAACCCAGAAACACCACAACGAGGGCCGCGAAGTTGATCGTCAACTGGAACAGCACGAAACGCTGTATGTTTTTATAAAGCGACCGGCCCCACATGACTGCCGTGGCTATGCTGGCGAACGAGTCGTCGAGGAGCGTTATGTCGCTCGCCTCTTTGGCTACCGAGGTGCCGGTTCCCATCGAGAGTCCCACCTGGGCATAGTTTAGTGCCGGGGCGTCGTTGGTTCCGTCGCCTGTCACGGCCACCACCTCGCCCAACTGCTGTAGCAGCCTGACAAGACGTTGTTTGTCGAGTGGGCGCGCACGTGACATGATCTTCAGGTCGCGTACACGGTCCAGGAGTTCGTCGTCGCTCATCGCGGCGAATTCCACACCTGTCATGGTGTTGCGTTCTCCATCACGATCTGTCCACAGACCTATCTGCCGTGCTATTTCGCGTGAGGTAGCCGGAGTGTCGCCCGTAACTATTTTAATAGCTATACCGGCGCTGACGCACTCCGCCACCGCCGCCGGAACGTCGTCGCGCACGGGATCGGTGATCGCGGCGATTGCTATGAACCGCAGCCCTCCCTCGGCCAAAGCCTCCTGACAGGTCGCTTTGGCGCTTGCAGCCACAGCAAAGCCCAGCGTACGCATTGCCTGATCCTGAAATCCGCGGAGTCTGGCTTCAATTTCGTCCTTCAACCCGTCCTCCAAACACATGGCATGGACAATCTCCGGGGCTCCCTTGACATATAGCATGCGCGGCCCGCCGCCGGCAGGTTCGGCAAGCGTGGCCATGAATTTGCGCTCGGTGGTGAAAGTCATCTGGTCGACGATCCTGGCCTGGGCACGGTAGTCGTCGTAGTTGATTCCCTGGTCCCTGAGCCACAGCAGCAACGCCCCTTCTGTGGGATTGCCTATCGGTTTGCCCTGGTGGTTGACAAAAGCCGTGGAGTTGACCGACACCAGGCGGCGGAGAGGCTCCTTATCGTCCCCTCCGTAAAGAACCATCGTATCGACACGCATCTCGTTGCGCGTCAATGTCCCCGTTTTATCGGTGCATATCACCGTCACGGCACCCATCGTTTCGCAGGCGTGCATCTTGCGCACGAGGTTGTTTGTCTTCAGCATCCGTCTCATGTTGAGGGCCAGACTCAGCGTGATACTCATCGGCAGACCCTCCGGGATCGCCATTACCATTATGGCTACCGATATCATGAAGTACTTGAGAAACGCGTGCGCCATCTCCAGCCAGTCGCCGCCGGCCAGCTCTTTTGTGACGAATATTCCCTTGGCGAGCATGGCCACGAATACCGTAACGGCCAGTATCGACCCCACGCGCCCTATATAACGCGACAACTTTTCCAGCTGGATGTTGAGCGGAGTTTTGGTTTCGCTCTTCGCCACGGCCTGCTCGGCAACTTTTCCATACTCGGTGCGGTCGCCCACAGCGTCGACTTCCATTATGCCGTGGCCTTCCATCACCGTCGTGCCGCGCATCACGCGGTTCGACGGATAGGTCGCCTCCGAATGGAATCTGGCCGGATCGACGCCTTTTTCGATCAGCAGTTCGCCCGTCAACACCGATTCATTGACGTTCATCGATACCGCTTCCAGCAGCACTCCGTCGGCCGGTATCTCCTCGCCGCTATCGAGGATGACAATGTCGCCAACCACCACATCCTTTCGCGGGATCTCGATCACACTTCCCTCGCGCAACACCTTGACAGCCACGTCGTCATTGACCGTATTCAGTATTTCGAAACGGCGTTTGGCATCCAACTCAAAGAGGAATCCTACGCCCGTGGCCAGAATTATGGCCACGATGATGCCTATCGTCTCGGCGAATTCGCCGTCGATGAACGCAACGACCAGCGATAACCCGGCTGCAAAAAGGAGAACCCTGATGATCGGGTCTTTGAATTTTTCCAGAAACATCACCCACACGCTCTCTTTCCTGGCCGGTGTGATGATATTATTTCCATGCTTTACGCGACTGTCGGCCACCTGGTCGCGGTCGAGTCCCATTCTCTTCTGTTCTGACATAATCATTTGGGTTCGTTGTGCTTGTGCGATACGAGAAATATTCCACGGCAACTATCGTCATAGTTCACGTAAATTCCGGCAAGCTCTTAAGAAACTGTTTCAATTTTATTTGTCAAATTTTAAACAGCTTCTAAGTTACACGGCCTTGGCCGAGTCGAGTTTCACGGCGACGAAATACAATATCGTGAAGGCCAGCAGCGACGAGCCTCCATAACTGAAAAATGGCAGCGGTATGCCGATCACCGGCACCAGCCCCACTGTCATACCTATATTGATTACGACATGAAACAAAAATATTCCCGCCACACTGTAGCAATATATCCTGCCGAAAGCCTCCCCCTGCCTCTCGCCCATCCTCATCAACTTAAGCACCAACGCACCGAACAGTGCCAGGACAACCATCGACCCCACAAACCCCCACTCCTCGCCTACTGTACAAAAAATAAAGTCGGTACTTTGCTCCGGGACGAAATTGTACTTCGTTTGGGTGCCGTTGAGGAATCCTTTTCCGAAAACGCCTCCCGAACCTATCGCGATCTTCGACTGGTTGACGTTGTATCCCCACCCTTTAAGGTCGGCTTCAATGCCAAGAAGATCGAGTATCCTCTTCTGTTGGTGCTCCTGCATCAGGTTATCGAACACATAGTCCACACTGAAAACAAAAAGCATCGACCCCGCAAAAAGCAATATGTAGCGGTAAATTCCGCGTACCTTATGCTTGTATGCCTGCCTGATAACAAACGGAATCGAAACGGCGACAGTAACCAGGAGTGCCGTCCCGCTATCCATCTCGGAGCCGGTATTAAAAAAATTATACCCAAAATATGTTACCAGTGCGCCCAGGGTCACCGAAGCCAGATAAACAATTCTCGCACGCCATCCACCTCCGGTAAACCCGCTCGCTACAACGCATATCAACAGCACCGTGACAACCACTGCCAGCGGAGTCATCAAAAAAGATATGATAAACAAAAATATGGCCATTCCCACCACAACATAAACCCAAGGATTGAGCCCCTCACGGTAGAGCATCAACAGAAACGACCCATAGACCAACGCCGACCCCATGTCGTTTTGCAATATGATGACAACCACCGGCACGAGCAATATCACCCCGACCCCGATAAGGTTGGGAAGGCTGCGGATCGAGAACGTGTAGTTGCTCATATAGCGTGCGACTGCGAGTGCCGTGGTGAACTTCACAAACTCGGTGGGCTGTATGGCCACGGGTCCGAATACTATCCATGCACGCGCACCGTTGACCTCCTTCCCGAGGAACAGCACGCCGATGAGAACTATGACCGCAACGACATAAAGCGGATAAGTCAACAGGTGGTAATACTTTGCGTCTACCAGCAGTATCACAATAGCCAGAAACAGCGCCACGCCGATCCATATCGACTGCATCCCGTAGCGGCTCGTGATGTCGAACCCTTCGGCCGCCGACGACTCGTAGACCGCCGCGTAAATGCTCAGCCATCCCATAGACACCAGCGCGAGGTAGATCAACACCGCCCCCCAGTCTATCCTGCCTGCGAGCAGGCCACCAACCATTCTATCTGTCATACGCCGGATATGATATTTGCATGTTCTTTATATAGTCCACCAACTGTGGCCGGCGAATCGTATCTGTGAGATACTCCTCCACTATCAGGCTGGCTATCGGAGCGGCAATGGTGGCCCCGAAACGGCCATGCTCGACATAGACCGAGACGGCGATCCGGGGGTTGTCACGCGGAGCGAAGCACAGGAATGTGGAGTGGTCGGCACCGCGAGGGTTCTGGGCCGTCCCGGTTTTGCCACAGATGTCCAACCCGTCGACACGCGCTATGAGCGCCGTGCCGCCAGGGACGTTCACCGCACGGTACATCCCCTCGACTACAGGGTCGAAATGCCTGGCATCCACCATCGTTGTGTGGCGTTCGTAAAAGCGCCGGTCTATAGAGTCGCGGTCGTGGATCCGTTTCACTACGTGCGGCGGATAATAGTAGCCCCTGTTCGCAACCGTTGCCGCAAGGTTGGCCATCTGCAACGGCGTACATCCCAGCTCGCCCTGGCCTATCGACAATGAAATTACGGTCAGCGAGTTCCAACTCCCGCGATAGACCCGGTTGTAGAACTCCGTAGTCGGGACATAGCCGTTCAACTCGCCCATAAAGTCGCTGTCGAGCGAAGTCCCGTAACCGAAACTGCGCACATACTCCACCCAGCGGTCGTAACCCGCCTTTACAGAACCATATTTACGGTTGTCGACGATATTGCGGAAAACGTAGCAGAAATAGGCGTTGCACGAGTTCTGCACCGCTGCCGACAGGTCGAGCGGCGAGGCATGTGAGTGGCATTTCACGCCGCGCCCTATCGTGTAACCCGCATAGCACGGATATGTCTGCTCGGGACGCAGAACCCCTTCCTGCAACCCTATCAATCCGTTAAGTAACTTAAATGTCGACCCCGGCGGATATTTCGCCATAACTGCACGGTTAAACAGCGGACGGCGTTTGTTCCCCAGCAGTTTCATGTAATTGTTGCCCCTCTGCCGACCGACAAGTTCGTCGGGATCATACGTCGGACTGCTCGCCATCACCAATATCTCGCCCGTAGAAGGTTCTATGGCAACTATACTGCCCACCTTGCCCTGCAGAAGTTCCTCGCCAAGAGCCTGCAAACGCGCATCTATCGAACTGGTAATGGCGACACCCGGCGAAGGCAGCGTATCATACATCCCGTCGCGGTATGCCCCCTTGGGAATACCATGCACATCGACCATATTGATCTTAACGCCTTTAACTCCGCGCAGCACATCCTCGTACGACTGTTCGATGCCGCTCATGCCTATAAAGTCGCCGCTCTGGTAGTAAGGGTCGCGCTCGATGATACGGTCGTCGACCTCACCCACATAGCCCAGAAGGTTGCCGCCGATCTTTCGCGGATAGGAGCGCACGGTGCGGTACACCGTATAAAATCCTGCAAACTGCCTCTCCTCGAAACGCAGTTTCACCTCCTTGGGCAGCTGCTTGAATATCACCGACGGGCGCCGGCGGGAAAAGGCCGACGCTTTATGCAGTTCCTTACGTATCTGCAGAGGACTGACCCCCAGTATCTCGCCCAGAAGAACCGTATCGAATGGCAGTACGTCGCGCGGGACCGCCACCAGGTCATAAGCCTCGCGGCTTTGCACCAGAAACTCGCCCCGGCGATCATACACCTCGCCGCGCGGGGGATACTGCACTTCGCGGCGAAGTACGTTATTTGTCGCGTAGATTTTATAATCGCTGTCTATGACCTGTATATAGAACAGCCTTACGGCGATGATCGCCATAAGTGCGACAACCGTAATCCGGAGTATCTTTATGCGAACGTGATTCATCGCCTGACGTAGGGGATTCTTCCGGTGGAAAAAACCATCTGGATGAGGTACACCGCAAGCGCCGTCATAATAGCACTCGTCACGATACGGATTACCACATAAAGATAGCCGGTAAACCCGAGATTCTCGAAGGTGAAAAACACGGCATGGTGTATCAATACCATAGTCAGGACGTACCGGAAAAAGGGCCATCGCCCCAACAATCGCGAACCGGGGACTCCGTTTTCATGTTCGTCGCCTACGACATAACGGTACAGCAACAGCGGCCTGCAAAATGCAGCGGCTACCGTAGCGATAACATGCAGCCCCTCGCCGCCCAAAAGGATATCCATCACCACTCCCGACAAAAGCCCGGCAACCACCATCCATCCCCATCGCATATTCAGTGGCAACAACACAATAAAAGCCAGATATATCATCGGCCTCACATACACTCCCAACGAAAGGTTGGAGAACAGGAACACCTGCAGCAGTACGACTGCCACAAATAAAACGCTATATTCCAGAATCCTGTGCACCTGCCGTAATTTATTAATAAGCTGTTTTGAATTTATTAATCCCGCTAACAAATCCGAACAACTTCTAAACTCCGGATTGTCGAAAGCCTGTTTAAACCGGTCCGGAATTATGACCGGAGTTTATATGTAAATATTACTCATGCTCTGCGTTCCTTCCCCCGTATTGCCTCTCCCGCCGGCATTCGCGATGTTGCTCAGCGGGGTCCAATGACCTCCTGTTCCAGGGCATTACGTTCGGCGGCATCCTGGCATTTGACCAGTATCACGTCGCTAAGCGACGAGACAGGCTTGGCCAGCCGCACCTTAACCTCATAATACGTGGCGTTTTCGAGTTCGAAGCTCTCCACTGTGCCTATCGTAAGATCGGAAGGGAAAAACGACGAAAATCCCGCCGTCACGATTGTATCTCCTTTATGTATCTCAGCGTATTTCTGCATCTCATGCAGCATCACAAAGTCGGGACTCTGACCATTCCACTGTATCGACCCTGTAAAATCGCGCCCCTTTATCTTTCCTCCCGTCCTGAACGAGCGGTTGAGGATCGACATGCAGACGGCATACTTGTTACTGCAAGCCACGACATATCCCATCACAACCCCTTCGGGCGACAATACCCCCATGTCGGCTTCCACACCGTCCGACAGACCCCGGTCTATCGTGAAATAATTGGTCTGTCCCGAAATGGAATTGTTGACCACGCGGGCCGTAGTATAATAATAAGGTGCGATCTCTTCGGAAACCGCCATCCGGGACCGGAATCCTCCCGTGCTGTCGGCAACACATCCATGTGCCACAAGCATATTACGCAACCTGGCAATCTCGCCGGTGAGTTCTTTGTTTTTTGTCCGCAACGTTAAGAACTCCCTCATGTCTGCAATTTTGCCATTAACGGCACCCGTAACCGACTCCGAAACCACCATCATCCGGGCCTGAGCCTCGTCGGAACTGTTCATATAATGCCCTACCGCCAACGATTCGATGACGATGAACATCAATGGAACGAAAATTTTCTTCAGAAACAGCCCTAACCTGTACATGCTGGTAACGGGTCACAATACACCACTATAAAACGACAATTCCACTCATCTCTCACATACATCCCCTCTCCCTGGCAATCTTCCTATCGCCATTATATCCGGGGCCCTCTATTTCAGACGACTTTCCGGGAACACCCCGGGGTCCGTCATGTTTTCGGTGCCGGGCCGCAGGAGTGTGCAGGAGCGGGCAACTCCGCAGTTTACTTCATCAGGAACGACGAGAACTTGTTTATATTCTTCAACGCTATTCCGGTCCCGCGTACAACCGCACGCAAAGGATCTTCGGCCACGATGAACGGAATGTTGGTTTTTTCGGCCAGACGCTTATCGAGCCCCCGGAGCAACGCTCCGCCTCCGGCAAGATAGACCCCCTTACGGACAATATCGGAATAGAGTTCCGGCGGTATCATCTCAAGCACCTTCATAACCGTGGCGTCGATCTTAACCAGCGATTTTTCCAGCGCATATGCTACTTCGCTGTACGACAGCGATATTGTAGAAGGGAGTGACGTGAGGATGTTGGGACCGGTCACCTGGAAATCTTCCGGCTCCTCATCCAGTTCCGGTACGGCGGCACCCACCGCGATTTTTATGTCCTCGGCCGTGCGTTCTCCTATGCGGATATTATGTTGCTGGCGCACATAGCTTTGTATATCCTCCGTGAATACATCTCCTGCAATGTTGATGCTTTCGCTACATACGATACCCCCCAACGAAATACAGGCCACTTCGGTCGTACCTCCGCCTATGTCTATGATCAGATGTCCCTCCGGTGCTTCCACGTCGAGCCCGGCCCCCAAAGCGGCAGCCATGGGTTCGTAGATCATCCATACTTCGCGTCCACCCGCGTGTTCGGCCGAGTCGCGCACGGCCCTCATCTCCACTCCCGTCGATCCGGAAGGAATACATACCACCATCTTGAGTGACGGACTGAAAAAATGCCCCCCCGCCCTTACCTTTTGGATCATGCCTTTAAGCATCTGTTCCGTGGCGGTAAAGTCGGCAATAACGCCATCTTTCAGCGGACGTATCGTAAGTATATTCTGGTGAGTCTTTCCGTGCATCTGGCGGGCCTGGTTGCCAATGGCCACCAGTTTTCGCGAATGGAAATCGAGAGCCACTATCGACGGCTCGTCGACCACGATCTTCCCGTTGTGTATAATTACCGTATTGGCCGTCCCAAGGTCTATGGCCAACTCCTGCGTCAATGAAAATAACCCCATCTTATTTAGAAACTGTTAAAAAAATGTTTAAACTATATTCCCCGGAATTTTCACGGCTTTTCCACATGCGCTATTCCCGGACCCGGTCCTCTTTTCACTACTTATCTCCGGCATACGCCATTTCGGACCGGAACCCCGAAGTTCACTGAAGACTGCCGGCCCGGGAGATTGCTCGCACTAATGTTTAAAATGCCGCATGCCGGTAAATACCATTGCAATGCCGTTGGCGTTGCAATAGTCTATACTGTCCTGGTCCCTTACCGACCCGCCGGGTTGCACGACCGATACTATACCCGCTTCACGGGCGATCTCAACGCAGTCGGCAAACGGGAAAAACGCATCCGAAGCCAGGGACGCCCCCGCAAGGTCGAATCCGAACGACCGCGCCTTGTCAATAGCCTGCCTCAGCGCATCCACCCTCGATGTTTGGCCTATGCCGCTTGCGAGTAACATGCCGTCGCGTGCCAATACGATGGCGTTAGACTTCGAGTGTTTGACTATCTTGTTGGCAAACAGCAGGTCGCGTTTCTGTCCCTCAGAAACGGTTACATCGGTGACGGCCTTCATTTCTGTGTCGGCGCCGCCCAGTTGAAGGTCGCGCCGCTGCACGGCCACTCCATTGAGTAAACTGCGGAACTGCTCCTCTCCGCGCGACACTTCCTTCAATTTAAGGATTATCCTGTTCTTCTTGCTCTTTAATATCTCAATGGCCGCTTCTTCATATTCCGGGGCGATGACCACCTCGCAGAACAGTTTGTTGACCTCTTCGGCCGTCGCGGCATCCAAAAGCCGGTTGCAGATCAACACTCCGCCGAATGCCGACACCGGGTCGCACGACAGGGCCGTTTCCCATGCCTCTTTCAATGTCGGGCGCGAAGCCACTCCGCAGGCATTGTTGTGTTTGAGTATGGCGAACGTCGGTTCGTCGAACTCAGCTATCAGGTTGACCGCGGCGTCTATATCGAGCATGTTGTTATACGAAATCTCCTTGCCCCACAGTTTTTCGAACATGGCATCCAGGTCGCCGCAGAACCGGGCTCCCTGGTGAGGATTTTCGCCGTAACGCAACGTCGCTCCGCCGTCGTAAGCCGCACGGAATGCCGGTATCTGCTCCACGCGGTTGAAGTAGTTGAATATGGCGCTGTCGTAGTGCGAACTGACCGCAAAAGCGTAAGCCGCGAAACGGCGCCGTTGCTCCATGGTAGTCGAGCAATCCTGGCTGCGCAGCAATTCCAAGAGCTCGCCGTAGTATGCCACCGAAGGGACGATGAGCGTGTCTTTATGATTTTTGGCAGCGGCCCTTATCAGCGATATGCCGCCTATGTCGATTTTTTCGATGACTTCCGCCTCCGGAGCCCCCGATGCAACCGTCTGTTCGAAAGGATAGAGGTCGACTATCACAAGGTCGATCTCGGGAATAGCGTATTGCGCCAGCTGTTCCAGGTCGCCAGGGTTGTCGCGCCGGGCCAATATTCCGCCGAACACCGAAGGGTGCAATGTTTTTACCCTGCCTCCCAATATGGAAGGATACCCCGTAAGGCTCTCGACCGATACGGCTTCCAGTCCCAACGACTCCACGAAAGACAATGTCCCGCCGGTGGAGTAGATTTTAACTCCGGCGGCGGCCAACTCCCGTACTATATCGTCTAATCCGTCTTTATAATAAACTGAAATTAAGGCGCTTTTGATTTTTTTCACTTCTTGTCCGTTTACATGTTTCTTTAATCGTACAAAAGTACAAAAACCATCCGGATTATACAATCAATAATTGGGATTACCCTGACCTAAACTATTCAAACGGCTGTTTATCCGGATTTTTCAAACAGAAATAAACATTTACCGGACTATCCGGCGTTGCATACCCTGCCTGTCCGTGTCTATAGCCGGGAACCGCTTCAGGGTTACCTCTCCGTCGGGAGTGAGGACCGCGTATGCCGGGTTCTCGAACCATTCGCCGAGAAAGAATGCACTGCACTGCTCCCCGAGATCATATTTCAGAAGGCTATGGATATGTCCGAAGACGAAATAATCCACTTTATGATCCTTAAGATATTTCCGGGCGAATATTATCTGAGGCTCTTCCTCATTCCGGAATTCGTGGGTCACACTCTTCGAGGAACGGCTTTTTACCGACCACCAGGCTCCAAACCTCAGCGCCAGATCGGGATGGATAGAGCGCGAAAAAAGTGATCGCAGAAATTTAGAGCGGAAGCATCTTTTAGTGACTATATCCATCGCCGTCTTCTCTTCGCCGACATTGTCGCCATGCCCTATGAATACCCGTTTGCCATAAAGGTCGAATTCCACAGGGGCCGGGTGGACCGTCATGCCGCACTCTCTATCGAGGTAGTCGTAGACCCACAGGTCGTGGTTGCCTGCGAAAAAATGTACCGCAATGCCGCTGTCGGTGATCGAGGCTATTTTACCGAGCAGGCGCGTATGGCCTTTAGGGACCACCTTTCGGTATTCGAACCAGAAATCGAATATGTCGCCTACCAAAAATATGGCTTTGGCATCGGCCGAGACCATGTCGAGCCAACGCACAACCTCCCGTTCGCGGTCAATGGACGAGGTGTTCTTGTAGTCGAGACCGAGATGTGTGTCCGAAGCAAAATAATACATCCCCAGAATTCCCTATTTTAGTATCGACGCCAGTTTGCGGTCGAGGTCGGCCCCGAAAAGGTTCTTGCCGGCTATGGCGCCGTTTTGATCGATCAGAAAGTTCGACGGCACCTCGGTGATATTGTAGGTCCTGAGCGCAGGAGACCTCTGTCCCATAAAATCGCACACGCTTACCCACGGCAGTTTCTGGTCCTGGACACTGGATACCCACAACGGCTTCGATTCGTCGACCGAAACCTGGTATACCTCGAATCCTTTTCCCGAATGTCGATTGTAGGTCTCTTTCAATTCGGCATTAAGCATCTGCGAACGCGGAGCTGCAGCCGACCAGAACTCAAGCAGAATAACCTTTCCGGCCAGCGACGAGAGTTTTATCTTTTTGCCGTACATATCCGGCAACTCCAGTTCGGGGTACGAGAGGCTGTTCTGCTGCGCCGAAGCAAACATATCCGACACTTTGTATGATTGCTCCATTTTTTCGAGTTCGGCATTGAGCGCGGCCACATAAGGCGAATGCGGCAATCTGGCTCCCACCGAATCGGCTACCATGCGGAAATATACCATATCGCTGTCGCCATTGAACAACGTCTGGTCGTTGGGCAGGCGCTGGTAAAGCGCATACAGCGCGGCCAACGAACCCGAATTGGTTACGATAAATGCGATCTGTGCGCGTTTTATACGGATATACTCCCTGCCATACTCTTCGGCCACACTCTTGCGACGTTCGCCATCCGAGGCGGCTATATGGGTATACAAGTTGGTAAGCGAGTCGAGTCTCGACGCGCCGTCGCCCATTATGCGCCCCAGTTCACGTAGCAATCGCGACCCTTCGGAGCCTTCCACCGTGTAATTGCGGCTGATATTGCCCAACGAGCTTACCGTAACCCTCTCTCCCGGAGCGACAAGCAAAGGAATCAAGTCGTTGCCGCTCCGCAGGTTGTATATAGACTGTTCTCCTTTAGGCAATACGACTTTCAACGCGAAGTTCCCATTCTGGTCGGTTGTGGTCGAATCGACCTGCCTCTGTCCTCCAGGCGATAGCAACTCAAGCCTTACCGTTTGGTTATTCACTCCCGAAAGGCGTCCCGAAATTTTCGCCCTGTCACCACCACATGCCCACGACAACGCCGCAAGGGCTGCCGCAACATATAATTCGCACCTGATTCTCATATTTCGTTGAGGTTTATAACCTACAAATATAGTGAAAGTCGGGCGCAATCAAAATTTATTTTTGATTTCAGAAACTCATTCCGGGGAATTATGCAGACATAAAACCTTCTACGCGTTTAAGAAACTGTTTAAAAATATTAATCTTGTTCTTTTCCTGCTGTTTGCCGCGCTTTTTCGCGGTGTGATTCGTTAAACAGGAGCCACTATTCGCCTCATTCCTCCACAAAAAATCATCGACAAACAGATGTAAAATAACTTCGGTAATATTCTTAAACAGCTTCTAAGCAGGGACTGAAAGAGACTCACAGAACGGGAAGAGTAAATTTAAACGGGTCCTTAAAGAAGCTGTTTTGAATTTATTAATCTCGTTAACAAATCCAAAACAGCTTCTAAATAAGATGGAATTTTGTGTTTCTATATAAAAATCATATATTTGTATGTTATCACACAAAACCGGCTGCCTATGGTAAAATAACAGGGCCACATTTCTCCGATATATTTTCCGCCGTCGCCGCTGCAAGGCAGCTTACCGCTATGGCGTTCACATAAAAAGCGTTAGCTTTAATTCTGGCTTCTGAAACTTCGACAATTTCTAAGCAACCAAGAGTAAAGCGTAAACGCTCACGTCACGACGTGGGCTTTACTCATTTATTTGGTTGCAAGGTAGTCGAAGACCTCAGGAGCCGATAAAAGTAATGTCCCACGTTTTTTGTGTGCCTGTACCAGACATATACACAGTATGTCATTGTAAAAGAGGACGAAAACACAATTAAATCATTGTCCGCGCGATAGCGGGCGTAAAAACAAATCAGAAATGAAAAAATTTATAATAATCCTGGTCGCCTTAATAGGCTTTACCGTAAGTGCAAATGCCATGATTGTTCCTGATGGGAAATATTGTACCAGAAATGGCGATAACTCTTATGTTGTCGTCAGCGGGACTACGATTTATCTTTACATCGATGGCCATTACGCGGGGCAATGGACCATAACCGAAAATGACAGTTATTCCGACCGGATTGTATTTGTCGATGGTAACGGGGAGGCCCACGGGGGAAGAGTCTGGAGGCAAAATGGAGAGATATATCTCGATTTGGGAGACAGAAGACTGAAAAAGTGTTAATCGTAAAGCATTGATGCGGGCAATATGAGAAAGTTATTAATCATACTTTCAATAGCTGGTTTTACAATTACTGCTTATGCACAAAAGACTGTGCCTTGCCCTAATTGCCATGGAGCGTGCAAGGTAACCGAAAGATGCGGTGCTTGCCATAACGGAGCTGTATTTTGTAATTCCTGCTCCGGCAGTGGCGAAAAGAGAGAAAGATGTTCCGGATGTAACGGTGGCTACACCGAAAGAACAGTCAGCAAGGTGTGTCCGGGTTGTAATGGCAGAAAATCATTTTCCCAGAATCAACCCACCGATTGTTCGTGCCGGGGTGGTAAAAGGCCGGTGCAAAACGGAAATTCCGTATCATATGTTGACTGTACCCGATGTAAAGGGACCGGGAAACTCGATAATTATGTGAGCATCGCTTGTCGCTCTTGTGGCGGCATGGGATATTCCGGCACCGAAACAATTCGGGAGAAGCATAGTTGTAATAATGGATATATCTCCAGCACCTGTAGCATATGTAGCGGCAAAGGCGCCTACGTATGTTCTAAGTGTCAAGGCTATGCAAATATACAGGTCGACTGCAGAAGGTGTAGCGGTTACGGTAAAATATACGTAGCCGGGTAACCTGGCCAGGAGACGATCTTAAAAACTTCAAAATCAAAAAACTGTAAATTTTATGAAAAACGTAAAGTCATTCCTTCTGATCATCATACTATCTATCTCATTTACAGGGTGTGGAGCCATGGCAAATATGAGTTCTCAAGAGGCATATGATTTTGGGTATAGCATTGGGACCATCCTTTCACAATAAGGCATGGTAAAACTATTAGAAGCTGTTTAATGTATCTTTAGATCATTAATTATCGATGAGGCTGCCATGAAAAAGCAGCCTCATCTTAAAATCAGAATGGTATGAATAAATACGCAATTCCAACAGGTATCATTTTTACTGTAATATTTCTAACGAATTGTACATCTCAAAATGAACGCATCATAAAAGAGATAGAGAAGCAAGCCAGACAGCTACCCAAGATGCTGAGTAGCGCTTTGCGAATAGACAACATTACCCTTGATCCAAATACAAATACACTTGAATATCATTATACTGTGTTTAACGATTCGATTATCTCCATGTGTAATAATGAAGAGACGCAAAAGAGAATGGCCATGGAAATAAAAAGATCATCTTCAATGGCGAAATTTCGTAATCAAAAAATGAATTTCAAATACATTTATATTTCCGGTGAAAGTAAAGAGATATTATTACGCATATATATACCGGAGTCCATGTATAAAAATTACAACGATTAAGGAACTGTTTATGAGAGATGGAAATCACGGATTTTTTTCATTGATCCGGTTTTTACGACTGAAAGAGGGTGTAAATTAAACTGTGTCAGGTAAAAGATTCTAACTTTACCTGACACAGTTTAATTTACACCCTCGGGAGCGGATCCAACTCCTCTTCAGTCCTTTTGCCGCATCCCGGCGCCATAAATAAAGACATGAGCACAAGACTGCGGAAAAATTTCTTCATAAAGCAAATCCCACCGACAAACTATAGCATATCCAATTTCCACCAACCCGGCCTACAACGGTCCCCCCCAGGGTACAAGACCCACAGAAGATACCTCAACCGTCATATAATGGCGTTCTATCTCCGGATCGAGGTCATAAACGTAAGCCCCGAACGAAATATAGAACCCTTCCCGCCCATCGATCATGCCCTGAGCGCCGCTCCATTTGCTTTGATTGGGGACATAGGTCATCAGGTCGACGCTGCGCGGAGCCACCTTTATATCTTTACCAAGATAAAACGCATTGATATCCTGGTAGTTGATCCCGAACTTGGTCACGAACACATAGCCATCCAGCAAGCATTGACCCATATCTTCTCCGGGCTCGATATACCGGTCTTTTATCCTGACCGGAATTATACGGACTTCGTCGACCGGGATCGAAAACTCCTTATCTGGCACTGCAAATGTTGCAGAGAAACGGGTCTCCTTTCCTGCTGTAAGAATCTTGAAATCAACCTTCCCTGTGTAATCGAGTATCGTACCGGCATTGACGCCTGTCTGCTCGATCCTCATCCTGAAAAAATGATCCTCGTATGTACCGTCGAGGGCGTTGGTCGAAATGAAATTACCATACTCCTCCCCCGTGGGACCTTTGTCGCATCCAGCCAGCAACAGAGCCGGAAGGATGAGGATGAAAAATAGTTTCCTCATAAACATCTGTTTAACACTTGTCCGGTGAACTCGCCGGCAATATGCGTCCACGTATTTCATGCCGTAGCCAACCACGGCCACGGATATTCCACATAGCCGGCATCTATGACGGTAGATGCGAAAGTACGCCGTAACGTTGCACCGGCAACATTTTTCCATCGGCCGGGCAGGCGATGACCCGGCGATGTGCCGGCACGCTCCCGGAAATCCCGGCTACAGCCGGACTGTCACACTTCGGCACCGTTGCGGTCCAACTCCTGCCACACGAGCGCCGAAGCCCCAAGTATTGCTGCGTTCTTACCGTCGATGCCCGATGGCAACAGTTTCACCTTGTTGCGGAAATTGGAGAGCATATGCATCTCCATATATTTTTTGGTGGGCTCGAACAGGTATTTCCCCGCCTTGGCAAGGCCGCCAAACAGGAAAATGGCTTCGGGACTGGTGATCGTCACGGCGTCGGCCAGTGCCTGGCCCAGCAGCATGCCCGTATATTCGTATGCCTCTATGGCCAGTGGATCCTCGTTCAGCGCAGCCCGTGTGATCATCTCGGCAGTGAGGTCGTTGAAGCTGATCGAACGGAACTCGCTCGCCTCGGTGTGGTCGGCCAGAAGCTTGAACACCGTGCGCTTGATGCCGGTAGCCGAAACGTATGTTTCGAGACACCCCTTGCGTCCGCAACCGCACACACGTCCCGTACGGTTGACGATCACGTGTCCCAACTCGCCGGCAAAGCTGTCGTGCCCGTAGATGATCTTTCCGTTTGAGACAAAGCCGCTGCCCAGACCTGTCCCAAGCGTTATCACGATGAAATCCTTCATGCCCTTGGCTCCGCCGTAGATCATCTCGCCCACCGCCGCGGCTTTGGCGTCGTTGGTGATTATCACCGGTATCGACGGGAAATAGCGGCGGAACTTCTCGACCACCGGTATCACACCGCGCCAGGCAAGGTTGGCCGCATTCTCTATCGTGCCGTTGAAATGGTTGGCGTTGGGTGCGCCGATGCCTATTCCGACGATCTCACACCGGCCCTCCATCTGCTTGACAAGCGACTGGACGCCGATGTACAACTCTTCGAGATATTGGTCGAAGTCGGGATATGCCCGTGTCGATACCACGGCCTCGCCGTGCATTTCACCATTGTGGTCCACCAGGCCGTAAGCCGTGTTGGTGCCTCCGATGTCGATTCCTATAGCTAATTTCCTCATGACAGGTCGTAAGAGTTTAGTGTTTTCCCAACGTTTTCAGATACCGTTAACCTTGTAAAGGTAGATATTTTTTAGCGGTTAACAAAATAAGGCCTATCTTTGCGTAAATATTACATGCGACAAATGGTCTTAAACGATAAGCCGGCACAGATGTTCGAGGAATACCTTGCGGCACTTGAATTTCCGGCAGAACCGCAAAATTTATACGCTCCGTTGGCGTATGCGCTCGAAGGAAGCGGCAAAAGGCTCCGGCCGCGGTTGCTTATGACGTGCTGCTCGGTGTTTGGCAACGACCTTCAGGCGGCAATGCCGGCGGCGGCGGCTGTCGAGATATTCCACAACTACACACTGCTGCACGACGACATTATGGACAACGCTCCCACGCGGCGCGGACGCCCTTCGGTATACAGCCGCTGGGGGTTGAACGTGGCCATACTGTCGGGTGACGTGATGCTGATCTGGGCATACAGGGTGCTGGAGAGGTCGCTGCCGCAACACCTGCCGGCATTGCTGGCGGCATTCAACCGGGCGGCGGCGCAAGTGTGTGAAGGGCAGCAATACGACATGGATTTCGAGGACGAAACCGAGGTGCCGTTGGAGCGCTATCTTGAGATGACCTACCTGAAGACGGCTTCGTTGATTGCCGCCGCCGCCAGGATGGGGGCCATAGCGGGAGGGGCGTCGGAGGAGGATTGCGGGGCGGTGGAGCGTTTTGCGACACACCTCGGGCAGGCGTTCCAGTTGCAGGACGATTTGCTGGACACCTACGGCGACGCTCAGCTCCTGGGCAAAGAGGTCGGAGGCGACATTGTCGAACGGAAAAAGACCTTTCTACTGATCACCGCCCTCAATATGGCTTCGCCCGTGGTGAAACGCGAGCTGCAACGCCTTATGGAGCAACGGGAGTTCCCCGTGGAAGAGCTGGTCACGCGTGTGAGGGAGATTTACGATTCGCTCGGGGTCCGCGAGGCGGCGCTCGAAGCGATAGCGGAGCACCATTCGCTGGCAGTCGGGGCGCTCGACGCGCTTTCGGTGGCTCCGGAGCGTTCGGCGCCGCTCAGGGAACTGGCCGCCACCCTTATCGACAGGGTAAGATAACAGGTCGCAAGAGAAGGCGGGTGATTAAGAGTCTGCCTAAATTTCCTCAGGAAAATAGATAGCCTCCAAGAGTCTGCCTAAATTGAAGTTTTTCAGCCTTTAATTCCCATAAATTATTCGAAACAATTGAAACGCAACGACATAGAGATAATGGCTCCGGCAGGGAGCTACGAATCCCTGATGGCAGCCATCGGTGCGGGCGCCGACGCCGTGTATTTCGGTGCCGGGGGATTGAACATGCGCCTGCAATCGGCGGCCAACTTCACGCTCGACGATCTGGCCCGGATCGTGTCGATCACTAAAGAGCGCGGGGTAAAGAGCTATCTTACCGTCAACAGCGTGCTCTATGACGACGAACTCGACACGATGCGGCGCATCGTGGACCGGGCTGCGCGCGAAGGGGTCGACGCGGTTATAGCTTCCGACCAGGCTGCGATCCTTTATGCCAGGGAGGCTGGCATCGGGGTGCATATCTCCACCCAACTCAACGTGAGCAACTACGAGACGCTGCGGTTCTACTCGTCGTGGGCCGACGTTGTGGTGCTGGCCCGCGAGTTGACGCTCGACCGCGTGGCGGCAATCCACCGCCGTATCGTCGAAGACGACCTGAGGGGGCCTTCGGGCAGGCAGGTGCGCATAGAGATGTTCGCCCACGGGGCGCTATGCATGTCGGTGTCGGGAAAATGCTGCCTGAGCCTGCACGGGGAGAAATGTTCGGCAAACCGCGGCGCGTGCCGCCAGATATGCCGCCGCTCGTACATACTGAGCGACCGCGAAACGGGCGAAGAGATCGCAATGGAGAACCGCTACCTGCTCTCGCCCAAAGACCTGTGTACGATAGGATTCGTCGACCGCTTCCTCGAAGCCGGGGTGCGGGTGCTTAAGATCGAGGGGCGGGCGCGTTCGGCCGAGTATGTGAAACGAACCACGGAGTGCTACCGCGAAGCGGTGGAGGCCGTGATAGCCGGAGAATACACCCGGGAAAAGTGCGGCAATTGGGAGGAACGCCTCGCCACGGTGTTCAACCGCGGGTTCTGGGGCGGATATTACGCCGCAACCGCCGGCGTGGAACTGAGCCAACACTACGGCTCGTCGGCGACACGGCGGAAAGTGTACGTGGGAAAAGTGACCAATTTCTTCAAAAAAATATCGGTGGCCGAAGTCCTCGTCGAAGCCTCGCCGCTGGAAACAGGCGACGAAATCGTAGTAACGGGCGAAACCACAGGTGTCGTCGAAGGAAGCGCCGCGGAAATACATGTCGACGAAAAACCGGCCACACAAGCCATCCAGGGACAATACTGCTCCCTGAAAGTGCCTGAAACCGTGCGGCGCGGCGATAAACTCTACAAAATGGTCGACACCGCCGAAGAACACCGCCAGGATTGACCTCCCGGATGCATCGGACGCACCGGACGCATCGCGTCTTCTGACATTACTTTGCTCTGACTGCCGGCCGCACCCGCGCCTCTTGAGATGCATCGCATCTTTTGATATTACTTTGCTCTGACCGCTTCGACCGCCGGCTGTTAACACACCGCGGACGCACGGCGCCTTTTGACTTTAGTTTGCGTGGAAAGGTTATGGCCTCTACAATTTTCAGACTTGCACCGCAAGTATGTCTACCCGAAGCCACCCCCGGCGGAGGGCCGGACGCACAGCGCCTTTTGACTTTAGTTTGCGTGGAAAGGTTATGGCCTCTACAATTTTCACAGCGCCTTTTGACAAGACTTTGCTTAGAGCGATTGTTCCACCACCCCAAATTTACACTCCCGGCAGGCCCCCGGTTTTGACTGACGGATGCACCTGCGTCTCCCGGTCTTACTTTGATCCGAAAAAGACAGGCAACACCAGGTCTTGGGATACACAGCGCCTCTTGACATTAGGGCGTGTTAGCACAAACGGTTATGTTCGATTTTGGTGCTGTTTTTACTCCCTGCGAGCCGCGTTTTTGAAGGAATATCGGGAATATCTCAAGAAAACGCGGGGAAGCAGGGGGCGAAAAGAGTGCCGAAAGCGGGCGTAACCGTTTATGCTAACACGCCCTATCTGGCCCTAACGCATATTCGTCAGCAAAATAATGATGCAAATCCGGACGGATCTTGCATCATTGCCTTAACAAAAGCGACCGCTTTAGCAACTGATTGCTAAAGCGGCCGGTTTGATATGCTGTACATGCCTGCGGGCCTGGCTTCCCTTCTCTGACCCCCTATTCCGCCTCCGGAGTCCGTTACTTTACCCCTTGATTTCGAGGCCCAACTCCTTCAACTGCTCCATGGCGATAGCTGCGGGGGCGTCGATCATCATGTCGCGGCCCGAGTTGTTTTTTGGGAATGCTATGTAGTCTCGTATGGAGTCGACACCGCCGAATAGCGAGCAGAAGCGGTCGAAACCGAAGGCTATGCCTCCGTGTGGCGGTGCCCCGTAGCGGAATGCGCCGGTAAGGAACCCAAACTGGCGCTCGGCTTCGCCGGGAGTGAATCCCAGCACCTCGAACATGCGGCTCTGCAATGCCGGGTCGTGGATACGGATCGACCCGCCTCCGATCTCGACGCCGTTGACCACAAAGTCGTAAGCATTGGCACGCACCCGTCCCGGATCGCCCGACAGCAGCGCCACGTCTTCGGGCTTGGGCGAGGTGAACGGATGGTGCATGGCGTAAAAACGCGCCGTCTCGTCGTCCCACTCCAGCAACGGGAAGTCGACGACCCACAGCGGCGCGAATTTCGAGCGGTCCCTCAACCCGAGGCGAGAACCCATCTCAAGGCGCAACTCGCTGAGGGCCGACAACGTCGGTCGCTTGTCGCCCGACAGCATCAGTATAAGGTCGCCCTCCGCGGCGC
This sequence comes from Rikenellaceae bacterium, assembly GCA_031552535.1. Taxonomy (GTDB): domain Bacteria; phylum Bacteroidota; class Bacteroidia; order Bacteroidales; family Rikenellaceae; genus JAVBMJ01. The sequence continues at coordinate 1,909 of JAVBMJ010000056.1, read as the reverse complement.
CGCACGCCGTAGCGAGTGCCGTCAGAGATTCGGGTGTATAGAATTTGTCGACGCTCGATTTTACCGCGCCGCCCGCCTCCACGCGTGCGTAGACCATCCCCTTGGCGCCGATCTGCGGACGGCGCACATAGTCGGTCAGCTCGTCGAGCTGCTTGCGGGTGTAGGAGGCGCATCCCGGAGCGACGATTGCTCCCACATACTCCGCCGAGTCGAACACCCCGAATCCGTGGCCCTGCATCGTGGCGGTGACATCGTTGAAGGTCATCCCGAAACGTACGTCGGGTTTATCCGATCCGTATCGCTCCATCGCCTCGGCATAGGTCATTCTCGGGAACTGCCCCTCGAACTCCACGCCCAGCGTCTCGCTGAACATGAACCTGGCCATGCGCTCGAACGTCGACAGCACGTCCTCCTGCTCGACGAAAGCCATCTCGCAGTCGATCTGTGTGAATTCCGGCTGGCGGTCGGCCCTGAGATCCTCGTCGCGGAAACAGCGCACGATCTGGAAATAGCGGTCGTAGCCGGCCACCATCAGCAACTGCTTGAAGGTCTGCGGCGACTGTGGCAAAGCGTAGAACTGTCCCTGGTTCATGCGCGACGGCACCACGAAGTCGCGTGCGCCCTCTGGCGTGGATTTTATAAGGTAAGGAGTTTCTATCTCAAGGAAACCTTCGCCGTCGAGAAAACGCCTGACGCTCTGGGCCATCTTGTGGCGCAGGATCATCGCCCGCTGCAGTGGGCCCCGGCGCAGGTCGAGGTAACGGTAGTGCATGCGCAGTTCGTCGCCCCCGTCACTGTGCTCTTCGATAGTGAACGGCGGAGTGTCGGACGCGCTCAACACTTCGAGCTGCCCGACGACCACCTCGACATCGCCCGTAGGCATCTTCGGGTTTTTCGACTGCCGCTCTACGACGCGCCCCGTGGCACGCACCACGAATTCGCGCCCCAGATCCTCAGCCGTTTTCCGGATCTGTTCCGCCGAGTGCTCTTCGACGACGAGCTGCGTCGTGCCGTAACGGTCGCGCAGGTCGATGAAGACCATCGAGCCGAGATTACGTATCTTCTGCACCCATCCGGCAAGTGTTATCGTCTGTCCTGCGTGTTCGATGCGGACTTCTCCGCAAGTATGCGTACGGTACATATTATTTAGTATTTTTGTTGTCTGAATCGAGGCACCAAAGGTACATATTTTATGGACGAAACGGAAGAGAGGGACATTTTTTTTATGCGCCAGGCAATTTCCGAAGCCGAGAAAGCGTTTTCCAAAGGAGAGGTTCCGATAGGGGCGGTGGTCGTAAGCGGCGGTATGATCGTCGGCCGCGGGCATAATCTTACCGAAACGCTGTCGGACGCCACGGCTCACGCCGAGATGCAGGCGTTGACGGCGGCGGCAGGGACTTTAGGAGGCAAATACCTTGTGGACTGCATTTTGTATGTAACCGTCGAGCCTTGTATTATGTGTGGCGGGGCATGCCACTGGACACAGGTGGCGCGCGTGGTCTACGGCGCTGCGGATCCCAAGCGGGGATACTCCACTGTCACGGGGCGTGTATTGCACCCGAAAACCAAAGTAACACAGGGAGTTATGGCTGACGAGTGTGGTGGATTGATGAAGCGTTTTTTCGAAAAGCTGCGCTAAGATGCGTGTTTTAGAAACTAGAGTTTATATCCATTAATTTTCAGTTTCCCGATTTTAGCACTACATTTGCATTAAAAGCGATTTGAAATACAGGAAGATAAAGCGTAATCCGCAACAGTTTTTGAGTTTGACAGGTTTGGAAATCGCCGAATTCGAAGCTTTGTCCAAAGAGTTTGAGGTGGATTTGAATAACTATCTCTCGAAATTTACTTTTTTGGGCAAAGAACGCATCAGAGTGTATAAGCCTCGCAAAACCAGCTTATTACCTAC
>JAVBMJ010000026.1:0-32155 GCA_031552535.1 Rikenellaceae bacterium | reverse complement strand
AAACGTACTTATCCTTTTGCATAACGGTCTGATTCTGACCGCAAAACTAATTTTAAATCCGTTGACTCGAAAAACTCTTGTAACAAATTGAACTTCAACTATTTCAAAGAACTTTTATGAATTTTTAGTGGACACTAATGTTTCAACATGGCAAAATCTGCAAGGTTTATACCCTAAAGATACTATTTCCCGCAGATATATCCAAATAATCTCCCGATTAATTTATTGAAATATAATTGATTGGATGATTTTAATGGGAGGCTATTTATGTATGTTATTGCCTGTCCCTAAACAGTTTTTGAGCTATTTTCATCTGATGATATAGTCGGGTAAACTCTCCAAAAGTAAATACGGATACCACAGATTCCGCCCTAAGCACGGCGCGAGCGGCCGCTGCTACGAAAATATATTACCAGGGCGGCAATGATAACGATCATCCCCGACACGGAGCTGAACGTGGGGCGCTCACCCTCTATAATGAGCCAACTTATGGCGGCCCCGACGACAGGGGTCGCCAAACGGCACATGTTGAGTTCTGAATATTTCACCGACGGCATCTTCAATGCCTTGAACCACAGGCTGAAAGCGAAAACAGAGATGATCACGAGTATGCCCAGTACGACGAAAAAACCCGGGGGCATCCCACAGAGCGGCGTAAAACCTTCGAAAGCCAATCCTGCCCCATAAATAGACATGCCGCCGAGGAACATCTGTACCCCGTTCATGAACACCGGATCGAGTTTCGCTTTGCTCCGTGCAACGCAGATTGCAGAGTAACCCTGAGCGATGATATTTACAAACAGCAGTCCTATCCCGGCTATGCTCCTCCAGTCGAGCATCGTGCCGCCACGGCCGCCCGCGCCGATGATCAGCAGCAGTCCGGCAAGGCTGACGACGAGGCTTGTTATGCGTGCCGCCGTAAGGCGGTCGTCGTGTACAATAAAATGGGCAAGTAATACATTTACCAGTGGCGAGAGGCCCATAACGATAGACGATATGTCGGCCCCGGTCATGTCAATCCCCGCATAGAAGACCGAGTATCCGATGAACATGTTGATTAGTACCAGGTTGAGGAACAGCCTGCGGTTGGTCCATATCTCGCGCAACATTCCCCGGTGGGCTGTGAACGATAGCAGGATTATCCCGGCGGCCGTGAAACGCAGCCCTGCGAAGTTCATCGGTGTGATGCCGCACCCCAAGCCATATTTTATGAATGGGTTGACCGTGGCCCACAATATGGCGGCTACGGCGGCATATACCAATCCTTTTCTGATCGACATTCGATTTTCGATAAAGTTCCGGCAAATATACTTAGAAACTGTTTAAAAGTCTGTCTGAATTACCACATAAAATTTGGACAAACTATGAAAACTGTTCACAGCCGGGCCCGCGAGCGCACATATATCAAACACACATGCCGGAGAATCACTCGCCCAGTATGAATGTCGCTATGCGGCTGGTCATGAGCGGGCTTATGGGGAATGCCGGTTCGGTGTAGGTCGACATCTGATACAGCGGGTCGGTCGAAACGCATATCTTAAGCACATGGTTCATGTCGTCTACCATAAAGAGTTCGGAGCCGGGGCACACCTCATGCAGCAGCCCGGCGTTCTGAGGGGAGACTTGTATGTCTGTTTTGCCATGCACTATCAGCACCGGCATCTTCAGCGCTCCTATTTCCGTCGCGGGGTCGTACTTCATCCACGATATCATATAAGGCTGTACGCTGGGCCGGAATAGGGCATAGAGTGCCGGAGGCACTCCGCGGAACTCGCGGCCCTGTTTCAGGGTATCGACGATGCTCGTCACAACCAGCTTCATTCCCTCGTCCTGATGTTCCATCTGCTCTTTTATTATGGCGTCGCCCGGTTTCCCCAGCCCGGCAATCGAGATGAAACCTTTCACCGCGGTGTTGTCTTTCGAGGCGAGCATACCTATGAGCGCCCCCTCGCTGTGGCCGGCGACGTATAAAGCGCCAAAACGGTCGTCGGACGCTATCTTCTCGATCCACCCTTTGGCATCGCCGATATAATCTTCGAACCGCAACTCCTCCTCCCGGGCGGTTGTGGAAGCGCTCGACGCCACGCCACGCTTATCGTAGCGCACCGAGGCTATGCCGTTGGCACACAGCGATTGGGCAAGCTGCAATATCGAGTTGTTTTTCATCTGGGGGTTGTTGCCGTTCATGTCCGTGGGCCCCGACCCGCAGATCAGCAGCACCACCGGCGCCTTACCCTGCGCCCCGGCGGGTATCATCACCTCGCCCCGCAACGTGCCGCCCGACGCAAGGTCGAGGCTGTAAGGCTGCGTGACACACTGCCCGTGCAGCGCCTGTGCGAGGAAACAGATTGTGAGAAACGCGAGAGTTTTTTTCATAGCAGTGAGAATTAACAATCCCTGTTTTACATCGGGCGTTATTGTGCCCGCATTGCCATCGGGATGTAAAGTACCTGGTCGAATACCGGATATTCAAACCCGGACCGGAAGGTTCGAAATTTTTGACCTTCCCTGGATGGTTCGGTTTTCCGCCTGTTTTCTCACCTCCTAAGCCCCAAAACAACGTGATATCAGAGGATGCCGTGCATTCGTCCGGGCTACGGCCTGCGTAGGATCGACCCGACGGCCTTGTTCACAAGACCGGACCTTCTGAGAGTCTGTCTAATTTTCCTGAGGAAAATTAGACAGACTCTCAGAACAGTATCTTAGTAACCGTAGGTGCTGGTCAGGGGCATGATGCGGCCCTTGCCGAATGTGCAGATGCTCATCCTGAGGATCGGGCAGAACTGGTAGCGCTTATGTTCGTTGCGGACCACCATAGAATGGACTTTGTACACCACATCGGCGTCGAAACCGGCGTTGATGATCTCCTCGCGGTGCTGTCCTTCCTCTATCATGCGGTATAGTATCGCGTCGAGCACGTCGTAGGGGGGCAGCGAATCGGAATCCTTCTGTTCGGGACGCAACTCGGCCGACGGCTCCTTGTTGATCGTATTTTCGGGTATTATCTCGCGCTCGCGGTTGATATAGCGCGCCAGATCGAACACCTCGCTCTTGTAAAGGTCGCCCAAAGGGCTTATAGCCCCGTTAGTGTCGCCATACAGGGTGCCGTATCCTACTGCTATCTCACTCTTGTTCGACGGGTTGAGCAATATGTGCCCGAATTTATTGGACAGGGCCATCATCATAAGGCCCCGTATGCGTGCCTGGATGTTCTCCTCGGCGACCCCGAACGGAGAGCAACCGAAGGCGGGCTTCATCGCGTCGACAATAGAAGTGTAAGCCTCGGTGATGGGAATGACATTGTAGTTTATGCCCAGGTTTTCGGCCAGGGTCAACGCATCCTCGACCGAGTGGTCCGACGAAAACTGCGACGGCATCATCAGCACATGCACATTTTCGGGCCCCAGGACCTCCGCCGCAAGGGCCGCCACGACAGCCGAATCTATGCCTCCAGACAACCCCAGGCAGGCTTTGCGGAAACCGTTCTTACTGAAAAAATCACCCAGCCCCAACTTTATCGCGCGGTAAACATTGGCTGTCTTGTTCTGGTAGGGCAACGCCACTGGAGGATTTTCGGCCCCGGTATCGAAAACAATGAAATCCTCTTCGAAGCTGCGCATCAGGACCACCGCCTCGCCGTGCGGATCAAACACCACCGACGAACCGTCGTACACCAGGTCGGTCTGTCCGCCTACGTGGTTCACGAAAGCGACATGCTTCCCGGTGGTATAAGCCAGCTTGGAAAGGTAGTCGGCACGCTTCTCGATAACCCCGCGCGAATAGCGGTATATCGACAGGTTTATTATGATGTCGGCATAGTCGCCGTACTGCTGTTCGCACATGATATCCTCTCCCACCACCACGGCCACCTTTTTGCCGCCGATGCGCATGTATTCGCACCCTTTCGACGGCGAGAGATGACGCACCTCGTCGCGCGAAACGACATTCTGCTTGCCTATGTAACGGACTATCTTGCGGTTTTGTATCAGGGCTGCAACGCTTATCGTCTTGTTGGCGTAAGGGATCGGGAGTCCCACCAAGGCAGAAATATTGTCGCAGTACGACGCAATCTCCACCAGGGCCTCTTCGCAAAGGTCGAGAAATGTAACCTTGTTGAGCAGATCGTAGGCCGGAACTCCCGAGATGGCCTGCTCGGGAAAAACAATCAGGTCTGCACCCTGGTTTTTCGCCCTGTTGACAGAATCGATTATCTTTATCTTGTTCCCTTCGATATCGCCCACGGTAAAGTTCAGTTGGGCAAGTGCAATTCTCATATCGGGCTGCCTGTTTGTATTTGCGACTCTGCAGGAGTATCGTTTCTCCTGCGGGGGAGGCGTTGGCTACAAAGGTACGGATATTTTCAGAGACTATTATTAAGGTACGGTCTATTTATTACGGGTAAATTTCAACCAAAATCCATGGCATGTGAATAAATGGTTATATAAATACTTTGTATGCGTTGAATATTATTACATTATGATGCCTGCGCCTGCAAAATGAGGGCGATGCCCGGAATTTATAGTTTTTTTAATAACTTTGTGACGTATCAAAAAATATACGACGATGAAAAAGATCAGGGCGGCCGTAGTTGGTTACGGCAACATTGGGAAGTATGTGATCGAGGCCCTTGCAGCAGCGGAAGATTTCGAAATAGCAGGTGTGGTACGCCGTAGCGCACAAAATCCGCCGCGGGAACTAGCGGGCTACAAAGTGGTGGAAAAACTCGCGGACCTCGAAGGGGTCGGTGTGGCGATACTTTGCACTCCCACAAGGAGCGTGGAAAAATTTGCTCTCGAAGCTCTCGCCGCAGGCATCAATACTGTGGACAGTTATGATATACACACGGGTATAGTGTCACTGCGACGCACGTTGGGCGAAGCCGCACGCAAGCATGGCGCCGTATCGGTGGTGTCGGCCGGCTGGGACCCGGGAAGCGACTCCGTGGTGAGGGCGCTGTTGCTGGCCTGCGCCCCGAAGGGTGTTACGTACACCAATTTCGGGCCCGGCATGAGCATGGGGCACACCGTGGCGGTGAAAGCGATAGACGGAGTGAAAGAGGCGCTGTCGATGACCATCCCGCTGGGGACCGGCATCCACCGCAGAATGGTGTACATAGAGTTGAAGGATGGGTATGACTTCGACAAAGTCGCGGCGGCGATAAAGGCCGACGACTACTTCGCCCACGACGAAACCCATGTCACCAGAGTCGAAAGCGTCGACGCGCTGCTCGACATGGGTCACGGGGTGAGCCTGGTGCGCAAGGGGGTCTCGGGCGGCACGGTCAATCAGCGGTTCGAGTTTTCGATGAGCATCAACAATCCTGCCCTCACGGCGCAGATACTGGTCGGTTCGGCGCGCGCGTCGATGTTGCAGAAGCCGGGCGCGTATACTATGATAGAGATACCTCCCGTCGATTTCCTTTATGGCGACAGGGAGGCTTTGATAAAACAATTGGTTTAACGGCCTGCCTGAGGTCCTGTCCGGATTTTTACAAATTCAGGAGAACCATGAGCACGCAGGCTCCCGGCGGTGTCCGGGCCTTACAATAATTGGGATTATGGAAAGAAACTACACTATAAAAAGCGAAGGCGGGCTGATTCCCGGAATGGAACCGAAGGACATCATCACCCGTTTCGAAAAGGTCAACACGTCGATAATGCCATCGGAAGGCATCGCTGCGCAATACGTAGCGGACAAGATAATCCGTGATGTCAATGCCCGCCGCAAAAGATCGGAAACGTTCGTGCTGGGCCTTACGACAGGTAAATCGCCGATAGGCATATATAAAAACCTGTTGACGGCTTACCGCGAGGGCCGTGTCAGTTTTTCCAATGTCGTGGTTTTCAGCCTCGATGAATTCTATCCCATTTCGCCTCAGGAGCAGCAGAGCCGCAACTGGAGCATCCACGACGAGCTGCTGGCCCATGTGGACATCCCCAGGGAGAATGTGTTCATTCCCGACGGGACGCTTCCCGTGGAGGATATATCGGAGTATTGCCGCACCTACGACAACCTTATAAAGGAGTTGGGGGGCATCGACCTTATGTTGTTGGGCACAGGGCCGCAGGGCCAGGTGGGGTTCAACGAGCCGGGGTCGTACTTTAATTCGCGCACGCGCCTGGTAGCCCTGGGCAACGAGACGCTGAAGGTGGTGGCGCCGAAGTTTTTCGGCATAGAACACACTCCGCGCCGTGCGATCACGATGGGGCTGGCTACGATATTCAGCGCCAAGAAGGTGATCCTGATCGCCTGGGGAGAAGACAAAGCGTCGGCCATATCGAAAATAGTGGAGGGCGACGAGACGGTGGCGGTTCCGGCTTCGTGCCTTCAATCGCATCCCGACTTCGAGGTGGTTGTCGACGAAGGGGCCGCGGACCTGTTGACGCGGGTCAACACGCCGTGGCTGGTGGGCACCTGTTCCTGGAGCCAGAAATTCATCCGCAAGGCCGTGATCTGGCTCTGCAACCAGACTTCGAAGCCGATACTCAAACTCACACACCAGGATTATATCGACAATTCACTGTTGCAACTGCTCGAACACCAGGGGTCTTTCGACCAGATAAATATCAAGGTGTTCAACGACCTGCAGCACACCATAACCGGTTGGCCGGGAGGCAAGCCCAACGCCGACGACTCGACGCGTCCCGAGAGGTCTATGCCTTACCCGAAGCGCGTTGTGATCTTCAGCCCGCATCCCGACGACGACGTCATCTCGATGGGGGGCACGTTCCTGCGTCTTGCAGACCAGGGCCACGACGTGCATGTGGCCTACCAGACCTCGGGCAACATAGCCGTCCACGACGACGTTGTGTTGCAGATGATGGACATGGCGCGCGAGTGCGGCCTGGAGTCGAACTACGATGAGATACGCAATGTTATACTCAACAAGCGCAAGGGAGAACCCGAGCCCGAGTCGCTGCGCAGGCTCAAAGGGGCGATACGCCGCTCGGAGGCCAAAGCCGCCTGCCGCCAGTTCGGGCTCGACGACGAGACGCACGTCCATTTCCTGAACCTTCCATTCTATGAGACTGGGGGCATCAAGAAGGGGACCCTCTCCGATGCGGACATTGACATAGTGGCCGGTTTCCTGCGCTCGATCCAGCCCCATCAGATATATGCCGCCGGCGACCTTTCCGATCCTCACGGCACCCACCGTGTCTGTATCGAGGCGGTGCTGGGGGCGCTGAAGGTCGTGGAGGCGGACCCGTGGGTCGACGATTGCCGCGTGTGGCTGTACCGCGGGGCTTGGCAGGAGTGGGATCTGGATATGGTCGACATGGCTGTGCCGCTGAGTCCCGACGAGGTGATAAAGAAGCGCCACGCCATCTACCGCCACCTGTCGCAGAAGGATATAGTGCCGTTCCCAGGCGAAGACAAGCGCGAATTCTGGCAGAGGGCCGAAGAGCGCACGCAACATACGGCATACCTCTACGACAAGCTCGGCATGGCCGAATACCAGGCCATCGAGGTGTTCGTAAGGCTGAAATGACGCATCGCGTCTTTTGACATTACTTTGCTTGGAATGACGTTGGAGTAACGTGCAACACGAGGAACGCACAGCGTTTTGACAGTTATTTGTTCTGAATAATTCCGGCCTTGTTCGCAAGGCCGTCGGGCCGAAGCCACCCCTGGCGGAGGGCCGAACTCTACAGCCTCACGGCTGCTCGTCGTCCTCCGCTGGCTTCGGCCTGGGCGCACCGCAGACGCACAGCGTTTTTGACAGTTAGTTTGTCCTTCGTTGGCTACAGAGTGTTGACGTTCCTTGTCCGGAACATATGGCTGTACGACTCAGAGGGGCAGGAAGGCGGGAAACTCCGTAAGGAGTTGGGGCAGGCATTGTACGACAGGCGCGAACTTGTTCGTAAGCCTGAGAATAATGCCTGTACCAAACCTCGCAAGAGGCCGCCTTCCTGCCCCGGATAACGTAAAAAGAAGTGCGACAGCACTTCCTGAAGGTTTTTGGGCGACTTTTTCCTTAAAAAAGTCACAGATGGAGATCCGGCCGCAGAGGGAGGAAGGTGAAAACTACGATAAAATTTTAAACTGAAATAATAATGAGGGTAATCATTCACGACACAAGTGCGGAAGTGGCTAAGTGGGCCGCAAATTACATCGCTTCGCGTATCAATCAATGTATCCAGGGCGAAGATCGTCCGTTCGTACTGGGGCTGCCTACGGGATCGACGCCTTTGGCCACCTACCGCGAGTTGATAGCATTGTACAAAGCTGGCCAGGTATCGTTCGAGAGGGTCGTAACGTTCAACATGGACGAGTATGTGGGTCTTCCGGAGTCGCATCCCGAGAGCTACCACTCTTTCATGTGGAACAATTTTTTCAACCACGTCGATATCAAGCCGGAGAATGTGAATATCCTCAACGGTAATGCCGAGGACCTGCGCACGGAGTGTGTCGAGTATGAGCAGAAGATACTCGACGCCGGCGGGATCGACCTGTTTATGGGCGGAGTGGGTGCCGACGGGCATATCGCGTTCAACGAGCCGTTTTCGTCGATGACCTCGCGCACGAGGCTCAAGACGCTGACCCAGCAAACCATCATCGACAACTCGCGCTTCTTCGACAACGACGTCGACAAGGTTCCCAGAACGGCTCTCACGATAGGCGTGGGCACGTTGATGGATGCGCGCGAGGTGCTGATCCTGGGCTGCGGCAAAAATAAGGCCGAGGCGTTGCGCCACGGCATCGAAGGCGGCTACAACCACGGCTGGACGATAAGCGCGCTGCAAACCCACCGCCACGGAATAATCGTCTGCGACGACAGCGCGGCATCGGAACTAAGGGTGAGTACCTACCGTTATTTCAAGGATATAGAGCGCAGCCAACCGTTCAAGGGCAAACTGCTGTAGGATACGGTGGGGCCGGGCGCGTCAACAGTCCTGTTTATGTTGATCCTCCCCCGGCGCATTGTTCCGGCTGGTTCCATGGTGGCGTTTTGCCTTGTAAATATTTCGGATATGAAAATGAATATAGCGTTGATGGCCGGGGGAAACTCCTCGGAGCGTGAGGTCTCGCTTTCCAGTGCGGCCAATGTCGCCGGGGTGCTCGACCTCACCAAATATAATGTATACCTCATCGACCTCGATGGCCGCAGTTGGAGCTACACCGATGGGGCGGGCAGAAGGTATGAAGTGGACAAGAACGACTTCTCGCTCACGGCAACTGCGGGCAAGGTGGTGTTCGACTACGCCCTGATACTCATCCACGGAACTCCGGGAGAAGACGGCAAACTGCAGGGCTATCTCGATATGATGGATGTGCCATACTCGTCGTGCGGGATGACTTCGTGCGTGATTACCTTCGACAAGTCGGCCTGCAAGCGTACCGTCGCCGCAGTAGGCGTCAACCTCGCCCGCGAGATCATGATACGCCGCGGTGAGAGTTTCGACCCCGTGGCTATCGCCGGTGAGTTGGGGCTGCCCCTCTTCGTCAAACCCAACGCCAGCGGCAGCAGTTGCGGAGTGAGCAAGGTGCGCAGCGCGGAGGAGATACCCTCGGCGGTCGAAGCGGCGTTCCGCGAAAGCGACGCTGTGCTTATAGAAGAGTTCATCCAGGGGCGCGAAGTGGCATGCGGCGTAATGGTGGCCGACGGCCAGGAGTACATATTCCCTGTAACGGAGATCATCCCCAGGAACGATTTCTTCGACTACGAAGCCAAATACACCCCCGGCATGTCGACCGAAATAACACCGGCCGACCTCACCGCGGAGATGCGCGCAAAACTCGGCGAACTAACACTCAAAGCCTACCGTGCATGCGGATGCCGCGGAGTGGTTCGCATCGACTACATAATAAAAGACGACACGCCCTATATGGTGGAGATCAACTCCGTCCCCGGCATGAGCGCCGGAGGGGGAATAATCCCGCAACAAGCCGCCGCGATGGGACTTCCCCTGGGCCGGCTACTGGATATGATCATCGAAGAAACCCGGACGGACGCACTGCGTCTTTTGATATGACTTTGCTATAACTGCCGCTTTTTTTCGAAAAAGCGGCAGTTATAGCAAAGTAATATCAAGAGATGCGATGCGTCCGGCAGTTGGAGTAAAGTAATATTAAAAGGCGCGGTGCGCCCGTCCGGTGGTCGGAGCGATGTAAAGAACTAACGACATATAATTTATCAGTTTATGGGAAAAAGGATTTTTGTGTTAGCTGTTGCTTCGGTGGCGTTATGCTTCGGGTTGCGGGCTCAGCAGCCTGCCGATTACGTCAACCTGTTTGTGGGTACGACCAACTTCGGGACTACCAATCCCGGGGCCGTCTGCCCCAATGGTATGATGAGTGTGGTTCCGTTCAACGTCATGGGGTCTGACAATAACAAGTATGATAAGGACGCCCGTTGGTGGAGTACGCCGTATGAGTTCCACAACAAGTTTTTCACGGGTTTTTCGCATGTCAACCTTTCGGGTGTGGGATGTCCCGACCTGGGATCGTTGCTGTTGATGCCTACCTCGGGTGAGGTCAGCGTCGACTACCGCGAGTACGGCAGCCCTTACAGCGGCGAGCAGGCCACACCGGGCTATTACACCAACTTCCTGACCAAATACGGGATAAAAACCGAGGTATCGGCCACGCAACGCACCGGCATCACGCGTTTTACGTTTCCTGCCGGACAAGGTAATATTCTGCTGAACCTGGGCGAGGGACTCACCAACGAGTCGGGGGCTTTCGTAAGGATGACCGGCGAGCGCGAGGCCGAGGGGATGAAACTGCTGGGTACGTTCTGCTATACGGGGCAGGCCGTCTTCCCGATATATTTCGTGATGCGCCTCAGTAAAACGCCGGCGAGCGCCGCCTACTGGAAGAAGCAACGTCCCATGACGGGTGTCGAGGCGCTGTGGGATAAAGATAACGGAAAATATAAACTCTACACAAAGTACCAGAAGGAGATAGCCGGCGACGACGTGGGTGTGGTTTACACGTTCGATACGTCGGAGGGCGAACAGATCGAGGTGCAGATGGGCGTGTCGTTCGTGAGTATCGAGAATGCCCGCCGCAACCTCGACGCCGAACAGCCTGAGTTCGACTTCCAGAAGGTGCGCACGGCGGCCCGCGAACGTTGGAATGAAGACCTGGGACGAATCATGGTCGAGGGTGGTACAGATGAGCAGAAGGGGGTCTTCTATACAGCGCTCTACCACGCGCTGATACATCCCAACACATTGCAGGACGTCAACGGCCAATATCCGGCGATGGAGAGCAGTGCCATAAAGACCACAGAAGGCAACCGCTATACCGTGTTCTCGCTGTGGGACACCTACCGCAACCTCCACCAACTGATGGCGTTGGTGTATCCCAGGCGCCAGATGGATATGGTGAAGTCGATGATCGACATGTACCGCGAGGGCGGATGGCTGCCCAAATGGGAGCTCTACAGCCGTGAAACTTTTACTATGGAGGGCGACCCGAGCATCCCTGTAATCGTTGATTGCTACCTCAAGGGGCTGGCCGACTTCGACCCCGAGGAGGCGTATAAGGCTATGTATAAAGGAGCTACGACTCCGGGTGCGGAGAACCTGCTGCGCCCCGACAACGACGACTACCTCGCGCTGGGTTATGTGCCGCTTAGGGAGCAGTTCGACAACTCGGTGTCGCACGCCCTTGAATACTATATCGCCGACAACGCCCTCTCCCGCTTTGCCTCGGCGCTGGGCAAAGAGGCCGACGCCAAAATGTTCCACGAGCGCTCGCTGGGATATAAACATTACTACAGCAAGGAGTACGGCACACTGCGCCCGATATTGCCCAATGGGGAATTCTATTCGCCGTTCGATCCGAAGCAGGGCGAGAATTTCGAGGATTCGCCGGGTTTCCACGAGGGAAACGCCTGGAATTACACGTTTTTTGTGCCGCACGATGTCTACGGGCTGGCAAAGCTGATGGGCGGGCAGAAGAAGTTCGTGGATAAGTTGCAGATGGTCTTCGACAAGGGTTATTACGATCCGGCCAATGAGCCCGACATAGCTTATCCCTACCTGTTCACCTACTTCAAGGGCGAGGAGTGGCGCACTCAGCAGGAGGTGACACGTCTGCTGGCTAAATATTTCACCACTAAACCCGACGGCATTCCGGGTAACGACGATACTGGTACTATGTCGGCCTGGGCTATCTTTTCGATGATGGGATTCTATCCCGATTGCCCCGGCGAGCCCTCCTATACGTTAACTTCGCCGACCTTCGACCGCATTACGATCACGCTCGACCCGGCGTACTACCCTGCCGGAGAGTTGGTCGTCGAAGCCCCGCACGGCTCGTCGGAGAGCAAATTCATTAAGGGCATAAACGTAGGCGGCAAAAAGTACTCGGGCTACCGCATATCGCATCGCGACCTCGTGGGAGCAAAAACAGTCCGGTTCACCTTATCGACAACAAAATAGATCATTAAAGTATATGAAGAATGGGATTTGGCAGGATGATTATTATTTCGGCTCCATCGGGTGCGGGTAAGACGACTATTATCAAGGAGTTGTTGGATCGTTTCGGGTGTTTGGAGTTTTCGATTTCGGCCACGAGCCGTTCTCCGCGTTCCACGGAGCGTGATGGCGTGGACTACTATTTCCTGAGTCCGGAGGAGTTTGATGAGGCTGTGCGCGGAAATGAATTCGTGGAGTGGGAGGAGGTCTACTCGGGGACGCGTTACGGAACATTGCGGCGCGAGCTGGAACGTATCGAGGCGCGGGGACATACGGTGGTATTCGATGTGGACGTTAAGGGCGGTGTGCGTTTGAAGGAGATCTTCGGCGACAGGGCGCTGTCGGTGTTCATCATGCCGCCTTCGGTGGAGGAGTTGCGTTGCAGGCTGGTGGGCCGGGGAACCGACCGTGAGGACACTATAGATGAACGTGTCCGCAAAGCCGCCTGGGAGATATCGCTGGCCCCGTCGTTCGACAAGGTGGTCGTCAACGACTGCCTGGCTGTGGCCGTGGAAGAAGCCGAGGGAATCATCGGGGAATTTTTGGGTATTGAAGGAGGATGTACGGGACGGTAATATACCCGGGGTCGTTCAACCCTGTCCACTGCGGCCACGTCGCCATTGCGCAATATCTGGCCTCGGGGGGACTGTGCGACCTGGTGTGGATCATGCCTTCGCCACTTAATCCGCTGAAGGAGCCGGGGATGTTGGCCCCAGAGGAGCACAGGCTGAAGATGGCGGCGATAGCTGCCGCCGAAGCGGATCGCGGCGGGAGGATCGGGGTTAGCGATTTCGAGTTTTCGTTGCCGCGCCCTTCGTACACCATAGACACGCTCAGGGCATTGGAGGAACGCCACCCGTCGACTGTTTTTTCGCTGCTGATCGGCAGCGACGCCCTTGAGGATATGGGTCGCTGGAAGGAGCACGAGGCACTGCTGTCGTGCTATAAGGTGCTGGTCTACCCTCGCGAGGGGTTTTCGGGGGGTATATTCCGTGACAGGGTGGTGTGGCTCGACGGGGCCCCGTCGATGGACATATCCTCGACGGATATACGGCGCAGGCTGCGTACGGGCCGGAGTGTGGCGAAGTTGCTGTCGCCAGGTGTGGAACAATATATAAGGGAGCACAAATTGTGGATACGTTGAGTGGAAATAGTTGCGGGGAAGATGTGGCGAGGCTTACCGGGATGATCGCCGCGGCCCCGGGCGACGCCCGGTTGTGGCTGCGCCGCGCCCGCGTGTACCACAAATCGGGGGCGTTGGCGGAGGCGTTGAACGATTTTCTGGAGGTTTTGCGCCTCGACCCGCAGAATAGCGAGGCCGCCGGGGCCGCGGCGATGATACAGGAAATATTCGATTACCGCAATACCGACATCTACAACCCGTGACACTATGAGGATATTGATACAGAGGGTTTCGCAGGCATCGGTCACCATAGGCGGAGAGGAATATTCCCGGATCGGGCACGGCCTGCTGATACTGGTGGGCGTGGAGCACGGCGACAGCGCGGAAGATGCCGCGTGGCTTGCCGGGAAAGCGGCCAGATTACGCATCTTCGACGACAATGAGGGGGTTATGAATATCGATGTTGGTGGGGCAGAAGGCGAGGCTATGGTTGTGAGCCAGTTCACGCTTCATGCCTCTACGCGCAAGGGCAACCGCCCGTCGTATATACGCTCGGCGCCGGAAGAGGTGTCGCGTCCGCTGTACGGGAGGTTCGTGCAGGAGTTGGAGCTGGCTATGGGGCGCAGGGCCGCCACGGGTGTATTCGGTGCCGACATGAAGATCGCTTTGGTGAACGACGGCCCGGTAACTATATTGATCGATTCGAAAAACAGGGAATAACGTATGACACTTAAAGAGGTACAAGAACTGGTAGATGCCTGGGATGTGCGCGAGGGCAACCCGGCGACTGGAGAGTTGGGACACCTGGCCTCGCTGACAGGCCAGGCGGGCGAACTGGCCCGCATCCTGTCACGCAGGATGTCCGAACACACCCAGGATCCGTCCGGATTCAAAAAAGAGGTGGTTATGCCGCTGGCGCAGATATTGTGGTCCATAGCGGCGATATCGAATATGTCGGGTGCCGACCTCACGGAGGGCATAATAGACCTTCTGGAAGAGAAAAACCGGGCGCACATGGCGCACAGCGCCTTTTGATATCACTTTGCTCAGGCTGACACTTGGCGGACCGACTCTAACGTGGGGGGCAGGGTGGAACAAGTTACGTCTCTGCCGGGCGTAAATAAAGGCGAAGTCAAAAAGCGTTGCATAGAAAACGATCATATAAAATTAAGATGAAGCGATGAAGATCAGGGATGGACTGAAAATAAGGGATATTGCCGGAGAGAAGGTTGCGGTGATGCAGGGTCGCGCGGGAGCCGACATGACCAGGTTGCTGTCTTTCAACGCTACCGCCGAATGGTTGTGGGGTGAACTGTCGGGGAGGGATTTTTCGGCGGAAGACGTTGCACAGCTGCTGGCCGGCAAGTATGGCATCGACATGCAGCGTGCCCGCGAGGATGCTGGGAAGTGGATTGAAAGCCTGCTTTCGTGCGGGGCGGTGGAGGAATGAGTGCCTGTGACGATACATTCAGCCGCAGTGAGCGGATGCTTCTCGCGCTGTTGAGGGGTGCGCTGTGGGGCCATGGGTTGCCGGCAGAGCTATTCGGGGGAGCGGACGAGGTGTTGTGGCGTGAAGTGGCGGCGCTTTCATCGGCGCAGGGGGTGCAGGCCCTGGCACTGGGCAGCGTGATGGCGCTTCCCGTGGCATTGCAGCCCCCGCGCGGGATCAAAATCGCGTGGGCGCTCAACACCGGGAATATCGAACGGCGTTCGGCACGGCAAAAGGAGGTCGCGGAGGGGATGGCTTCGCTGCTGGGTGGCTCCGGCATCAGGATGCTGGTGCTCAAGGGGGTGGGTTTTGCCCGGTTTTATCCCGAGCCGCTACGCCGCGAGTCGGGCGATGTGGATGTTTACCTCTTCGGCAGGCATGATGAGGGGGAACGGCTGTTGCTCGACGCCGGGGCTGTACTCACGCAGGAGAGGCATCACAAGCATTCGGGACTGTGCTACCGGGGTGTCGCCGTGGAGAACCACGCCCACCTGCTCGACGTCGACTTCTACGCCGAAGACCGTATAATGGAGGAGCGCCTGTTGGGTATACTGGCCGCAGACGAAATGCTGCGCAATGCTCCGGCAGGTGGGGTATTGTTCCCTCCGTCCGGTTTCGACGCGCTGTTTCTGATGCGCCATGCCATTGCCCACTTCGTGTTCGGTGAGTTCGTACTGAGACATGCCTGCGATTGGGCGATGTTCCTGTCGGCCAACCGCGGAAGGATAGATTTCGATGCCTACCGCGAGGTGATGGACAGTATAGGGCACAGCCGTGTGGCGGATATGGTGACGGCATTGACGGTGGAACACCTCGGGCTCGACGCGTCGCTGGCCCCGCCGTTCACAGCCGGTAAAGGGGACGCGGATGAGATGCTGCGCATGGCGCTGGCTCCCCGTACCACTATTCCGGAAGGCGCATCGCAACTGAAAGTATTGTACTTTAAAATAAAACGCATGGCCGATTACCGGCGACGTTATAATATGGTATACAGGCATGGTTTCGGCAGATATATTACCCGTTCGATACGGGACCATATCGTCGATCCGCAGAAGATTTTAAGGAAATGAACCTCCAGGCGATATTACGACTTATCCCTGCCGGCAAACGGCGGCGGGGAGCCGCGGTGGCTATGTCGGTGCTGTTGCGTGCCGGACTCGACTTCGCCGGACTCGCGGCCATGATGCCGTTGCTGGCCATGATCCTCGATCCGGGGGAGGGCGCGGCATTGGCCCGGCGGCTGCATGTTCCGGCTGCGGTGGCGGGCGGCGCCGGTTTCCCGTTAGCGGTCTGCTGTGCTGCATTGGCTTTCATCGTATTGAAAAATATGGCTACCGTCTCGCTGGGGACGTTCCAGACGCGCTATGTGACATCGCTGTACAGTTATTTTTCTTCCCGTCTTTTCGAAAACTACTACCGCAGGGGGCTGCTTTTCATTAAATCGTCCAACTCGTCCGATCTGTCGCATAAAGTCAATTTGGCGTGTTACGCCTTTGCCCAGGGAGTTCTGGCACCTATGTTGTCGATGGCGGGCGAAGCGGCACTGGTACTTTTAATATTGTGCGCGCTGATGGCCTGGGCTCCGGTGGCGGCGATAGCGTTGGTGGCGTGCCTGGGGCCGGTAATGTGGATATATTCCCGCGCCGTGCGGCGCAGGCTGGCAAGTTACGGCAGGGCGGAAAACGAGGCACGGCGCATGCAGATGTGTGTAGTGGCCGAGACCTTCCGCGGATATGCCGAAGTGGAGATCAACGACGCTTTCGGGTCGATGAACCGCCGCTTTTCGGAGGGGCTCGCCGCAGTGTCGCATTACCGGACCCACACCGACCGCATACTGCGCATGCCCCAGGGGGTGATCGAAATTTGTGTTGTAGGAGGCATGGTCGCTATGGTGCTGCTCTCCGGCGGCGGTGATGGCACGATGAAGGTCACCTTCGGCATCTTCGCCGTGGCCGCCCTCAGGCTCCTGCCCGCGGCACGGTCTCTGATCAACGGCTGGGCGCAGGTGAGGAACTGCGCCTACACGGCCGACATAATCGCCGAAGCGTTAGCCGGAGAAACGGGCTCCGGAGAGAAAGGAGACACAACGTCGGCAGAATCCAGTGCGGCAGGCAGCGAACAGGCGGGAAGGCTAACCTTCAGGCACGAGTTGCGTCTCGACAACGTAACATTCCGGTATCCGGATTCTTCTCCCGTGGAAGCCCCGGTTATAGACGGGATTTCGATGACGGTCCTTCGGGGCGAACGGATAGGGATACGGGGGGCGTCGGGAGCAGGCAAGAGCACGCTGTTCAACCTCATGCTCGGGTTTTATCCCCCGACGGGAGGCAGGATCACCGTGGACGGGACGGAACTCGGCCCGCACAACCTCAACGCGTGGCACGCCATGACGGGTTATGTGCCTCAGGAGGTCTTCATTCTCGATGCTTCGCTCGCTCAGAATATAGCTTTCGGCGCGGATCCGGCAAGTATCGACCGCGGACGTATAGGCGAGGTCCTGCGGCAGGTCCGCCTCGACGGATTCGCCGACAGCCTCGCGTCGGGGATCGACACCGTGCTCGGGGAGTCGGGATGCCGGCTCTCGGGGGGACAGCGCCAGCGGATAGGCATCGCCCGTGCGTTGTACAAACAGGCTCAGGTGTTGTTCTTCGACGAGGCCACTTCGTCGCTCGACCCCACCACCGAGTCTGATGTCACGGCAGCCATCAACGATGTGTCGCGCAGGAACAGGGAGTTGACCGTAATCGCCATCTCGCACCGTCCTTCGTCTCTGGAGTTCTGCGACCGCATAATAGATCTCGACAAATAAGAAGCTGTTTTGAATTTATTAATCCCGTTCTTTTATCCTCTTTTCCGCGCTTCCCCGCAGTGTGATTCGTTAAACAGGGGCCGCATCCCACCCCGAAAAATCATCGGCAAAACGATATAAAAAATCTCGTTAACAAATCCAATCCAAACAGTTTCTAAGAAAATCTGCGCATGCAAATGGTAAACTATGAAATAGCCGGGGTGACGGTAGAGGTTTCGGGGCCTGGGCTGGACCACATTGCCGGATTCGCGCCTTTCCGCAGAGATGCCGTGAGATGCACACCGGCCGCGCCACCCCGCCTGACTGTGGAATTGGGAGCCGGCGTCGACGACTGGGACGCGACGCCGTTGCACACGTTCGATTTCCGCGATGTGCCGACAGCCGTAAAATGCGATTTCGCCCGTGACGCAGAGACGATAGTATTCGGGATGACCGAAGAAGGAGGACGACGATTCCTTATGCGGATCACAGAGGAGGAGGGCATCTTCCGCGCCCGCACCGGCATGGACGCCACGACACCGGTCCACCTGCTCCGTTTTGCGGTATGGATGGCGTATGGAGTGGCCGCACTGCCGCAGGGAGTGGTGGCCGTCCACGCATCTACCATATGTGCAGAAGGCATGGCGGTGATGTTCCTGGGAGAGTCGGGCACCGGGAAAAGCACCCACACACGTCTGTGGCTCAAGAATATTCCCGGTACGGAGTTGCTCAACGACGACAGCCCGATGGTGAATGCGGACGGGAACGGCATCCGTGTTTACGGGTCGCCGTGGAGCGGCAAAACGCCGTGCTACAAAGACCGTAGCGCGCCGCTATCAGCCATAGTGCGCCTGAGTCAGGCGCCGCACAACACCATAAAACGGCTCCCGACAATCGCAGCACTGGGGGCCATACAACCCTCATGCCCTCCGTCATTCGGGTACGACGCGGCACTGTCCGACCGGGTTTACGCCATTCTTTCGCCACTACTGAAACAAACCCCCGTATACCACCTCGAATGCCTGCCCGATGCCGGAGCGGCCCGGCTCGTATTCGATACCCTGAAAAAAGACGGCCTGATATAGCCATTGCCAGTCACCCGTTCAGGAGCAGCCCGGGAGTATGTATGAATTTATTATAGAAATTTATACATACTCCCTGGCTGCTGTGTCCGGTAACGAAGGCCGTAAAACGCAGTCAATGATCTGACCGGCAGGCGATGTAAATCGCGGGGTTAACCATGTTAACAACAATTTGTTAATAATAATATAATATTGTTTTACACTGGCAGACAATGTTTTAATTCGTACCTTTGTGGCGCCTTGTGAAAGAATTTGCAAAAAACAGGCTTCGGGCTTTCATTATTCGCAAATTTTCATTAAATTTACGCATACAAATTTTTGTAGGGGTAAATATGGTAAAACCAACATTTTAGATACAGGAAATCATGGCAGTACTGAATTTCGATAAGAGTAGCCTGGGGAACCTCGAATATTCCCTGCAGAGGGAGATGCTGAGCACGAACCGTGCAGGCGGCTACATGAGCACTACTATCGTTTGTTGCAACACGCGCAAGTATCACGGGCTGATGGTATGCCCGATAAGCGACGGAGACGAACGCAACTATGTGCTTCTCTCGTCGCTCGACGAAACCGTGATGCAACAGGGGCAGTCTTTCAACCTTGCATTGCACCGTTTCCCCGGCATCTACGAACCCCGCGGACATAAATATATTACCGATTTCAAATACACCCCGGCCCCGACCATAACCTACCGTGTCGGTGGTGTCGTATTGCGCAAGGAGATGCTCTGGATACAGAATCGCGCCCAGTTGCTCATAAAATATACGCTGCTTGAGGCTCATTCGCCCACTAAATTGCGTCTGCGCCCGTTTTTGGCGTTCAGGGACGCCCATTCGCTGAGCAGCGCCAATATGTTCGCCGACGGCCATTCGTATCCGATTGCCGGCGGTGTCAAGAGCCGCCTGTATGAAGGTTTCCCGTGGCTGCATATGCAAACAGGCGATCCGGCGTGCGAATTCGTGGCCGCTCCCGACTGGTATTACCGTTTCGAGTATCCCGAGGAGATAAAGCGCGGCTATCCGGCCCATGAGGACCTGTTGACGACGGGCTATTTCGAGGCTGCCATAGCTCAGGGACAGAGTATAATATTTTCGTGTTGCACCGAAGAGGTCGATCCGGCCAAGATCGGCGAGATATTTGATATGGAGTACGCGAGCCGTTCGGACAAGAACGATTTCCTTTCGTGCCTGCGCCACTCGGCCCGCCAGTTTGTGGCCCAACGCGGTGAGCGAAAGGAAGTCATAGCGGGATTCCCGTGGTTCGGACGCTGGGGCCGCGACACTTTTATAGCGTTGCCGGGGATAACCCTGACCCAGAACAGGTTGGTGTCGTTCCGCGACGTTATCGACACGATGACGTCCGAGATGAAAGACGGGCTGTTCCCCAACATGGGCACGGCTTACAATTCGGTCGACGCGCCGTTGTGGTTCGTTTGGGCGTTGCAGCAATATGAGAAGTATGCGGGAGCTGAAGATATATGGAAATCCTACGGCGGAAAAATGCGCGACGTGCTTGAGGCCTACCAAAGGGGAGTGGGTGGTGTGATAGCGCTGCACGACAACGGATTGGTTTGGGCGTCGAGTCCTACTCATGCCATGACCTGGATGGATGCCATGGTCGACGGCGTACCCGTTACGGGCCGCGACGGCTACCAGGTGGAGATCAACGCCCTGTGGTACAATGCCGTTTGCTATGTGGCGGAGTTGGCCGGTAAGTTCGGGCCCAAAACTTTTGCGAAAGCGTGGCAAAAAGAAGCGGCTAAAACGGCAAAATCGTTTGTCGAAACATTTTGGGTAGCCGATAAAGGGCATCTGGCTGATTATGTCGATGGTAGCGGGCAGAACCGTTTCATACGCCCCAACCAGATAATAGCCTGCTCGCTTCCTTATGTGATGCTGTCGCAGGACAAGATCATGGCGGTGATTTCGGTGGTGAAGCAACATTTGCTTACTCCCAAGGGATTACGCACGTTGTCGCCCCGCAATCCCATGTACGAGGGGCGCTACGGGGGCGACCAGCCCACACGCGACAGGCAGTATCATCAGGGCACGGTGTGGCCGTGGTTGCTTGAGCACTATGTGAAGACCAATTTCGATATTTACGGCAGCGGCTATCTCGCCGAAGCCGAAGAGATAATAGCCTCGTTCGAGGAGGACATAAACTCCTACGGTATAGGTTCGATATGCGAGATATACGACGGCGATCCTCCGCACAGCCAGCGCGGTGCCATCTCGCAAGCCTGGAGTGTAGCAGCCATACTGCGCATACAGGAGATGATCGACCTCCACAAACAATAAGTTGCCGTGGGCGGGTAGTGGGTGAAGCAGGGAGGTGAAGAAGGGGGTGAAGAAGGAGCAACGGAGAAGGAGTAGCGGGGAAGAGGCGTAAGAAATGGGAAGGCCGGGAAAGGAGATGTGATAACTGCCGGGGAGGAGGGGAGAAGCGGGAGAGAATGGAGATAACATGGTGAACGGAGGAAGGATAGTAGTTAGAGAAGTCCGGGTGCGGGAAAGGAGGCGAAGGATTCAATAGAGGCCGGATGACGTGGTATATTTCGGGAAAGGATGTCGGGGCGGAATGGGAAAAATAAAAAGATTCAAAAATAAGGTATCATGAGAGTATTGATGTTCGGATGGGAGTTTCCTCCCCACATTGCAGGAGGTTTGGGCACGGCTTGTTACGGGTTGACCCGTGGTCTGGCCAAACACGACGTTAAGGTCACATTCGTAGTGCCGCATGCGTATGGCGATGAAGACCAGCGTTTCATACGTGTGCTTAACGCCAGCGACGTAGAGGCTGTGTACGGCAATGTCGCGGGAGGGCAGGACATCTGGGATAAGTTGACTTTCATCCACATCGACTCGAATATGGTGCCTTACATCTCGCCCGAGGAGTTCGAATCGCGCAACGAAGAGTTCCATAAGACCGGTTTTGTTCCCGGGTCGGGCGACGTATGGACCGAGCGGTATACCTTTTCGGGGAAGTACGGGGCCAACCTCATGGAAGAGGTGGCGCGTTATGCAATGGTGGCCGCACAGGTGGCCCGTGATTTGGAGGGACAGTTCGATGTGATACACGCCCACGACTGGCTGACCTATTACGCAGGTATAGCCGCCAAGCGGGTATCGGGAAAGCCTCTGGTCGTGCATATGCACGCCACGGAGTTCGACCGCAGCGGTGAAAGCGTCAACCAGAGCGTATATAATATCGAGCGGGCGGGGATGCACGCTGCCGACAGGGTCATAGCCGTTAGCAACCTCACGCGCAGGATTGTCATAGATAAATATGGTGTTCCGGCCGACAGGGTGGTCACGGTACATAATGCCGTTCGTTTTGCGGCTAACTCCGGAAGCGAAGCTGAGCGTGGCGTGGATGACAAGATAGTTACATTCCTGGGACGTATCACATACCAGAAAGGCCCTGATTATTTTGTCGAGGCGGCAGCCAAGGTGCTCAAAAGGATACCGAACGTAAGGTTTGTTATGGCCGGCAGCGGCGACATGATGAACCATGTCATACGCCGCGTGGCGAAGCTGGGGATCGCCGACAGGTTCCATTTCACGGGCTTTTTGAAGGGCGACGACGTGCAGAAGATGTTTTCGCTTAGCGACGTTTATGTTATGCCGTCTGTGTCGGAGCCTTTCGGGATATCGCCGCTGGAGGCTATGCGCTCCCATGTGCCTGTGATCATATCCAAGCAGTCGGGTGTGGCCGAGGTGCTTGACTATGCTGTAAAAGTGGATTATTGGGATGTCGACGCTATGGCCGATGCTATCTACGGTTTGGTAAAATACCCGGCGCTGGCGGAGATGTTCTCGCGCAAGGGTCTGGAGGAGGTTACCGGCCTTAAGTGGGACAACGCCGCGGCTGAAGTTAAACGGGTGTACGAATCGGTGCTGTAGCGCTGAGGTGTGGTGCATGACCGGGGTAACCGGGATGACCGGTGGCGGGTCTGCGGATGGTTGCCTTTGTGCCGGGATAAAATGATTAAAAGTTAAATTAAATATTGCGAATATGAAAAGCGTTTGCTTTTATTTTCAGGTTCACCAGCCGCTGAGGTTGAAAAAGTACCGGTTCTTCAATATGGGTAAAGATCATAACTACCTCGACGATCCGTCTAACCGTTCGATCATGCAGAAGGTGGCGTCGTTGTGTTACCTGCCGATGAATAAACTGCTTCTCCAGTTGATAAAGGAAAATAAGGGAGCCTTCAAGGTATCGTTCTCTATAACCGGTCTGGCTGTTGAGCAGTTCCGCTCTTATGCTCCGCAGGTTCTGGACAGTTTCCGCGAGTTGGCTGCCACGGGATGCGTCGAGTTTTTGGGTGAGACCTACTCCCACTCGTTGGCCGCGTTGATCAGCCGCGAGGAGTTCGAGGAACAGGTGCGCCGCCACAGCGATATGATAGAGCGCGAGTTCGGGCAGAAGCCTGAGGCGTTCCGCAACACCGAGTTGATCTACTCCGACCAGATAGGCGATATGGTTGCCGACATGGGATTTACCACTATGCTGGCCGAGGGAGCCAAGCATATCCTCGGCTGGAAGAGTCCCAATTATGTGTATGCCAATGCGGTAAACCATAAATTGCGCCTTTTGCTGCGTAATTACAAGTTAAGTGACGATATAGCGTTTCGTTTTTCTGACCGCAGTTGGGGCGAATGGCCGCTGAATGTCGACAAATATGTGTCGTGGCTCATTTCTGACGAAGTTCCGGGCGAGGTTATCAACCTTTTCATGGATTACGAAACTTTCGGCGAGCACCAGTGTGCCGAGACGGGTATTTTCGAGTTTATGAAACTCCTGCCCAAGGCTATGCTTAAAAGCAAGGGGCTTGAGTTTTGCACGGTGTCGGAAGCGGCCCGCAAACACCAGCCTATTGCCGTGCTTCATTCTCCGCACCCGATGTCGTGGGCCGATGAGGAGCGCGACGTGACGGCATGGCTTGGCAACGAGTTGCAAAACGAGGCTTTCAATAAACTCTACGCGCAACGAGATAAAGTGAAGGCGCTCGACAATGCAGGGTTCAACTATGTGTGGAGTTTCATGCAGACCTCCGACCATTTCTACTATATGGCCACGAAGTGGTTTTCGGATGGCGACGTGCACAGCTACTTCAACCCCTACGGGTCGACCTACGAGGCGTTCATCAATTATATGAACGTGTTGAGCGACTACATTATCGAGCTCGATAAAGCCTATATTGCCGCCACATGTGAATGTGTGGCAGCCCCCGCCGGAGTTTAACACTCCCGGCCGCAGATTGCGGAGGGTGTAAATTAATCTGTGTCAGGTAAAAAATTGTTAATCTTACCTGACACAGATTAATTTACACCCTCGATGATGATGGTCCTTTTGGCTTAATACGCAAAACTGAGGATGAAAAGCCCCGTATTTTTGTTTCCATTTCGCTGATAGCCAACCTGACGGATTTGCGGACGGCATCGTCCATATGGAACGCTAAATAGCCTCCCATTAAAATCATCCAATCAATTATATTTCAATAAATTAATCGGGAGATTATTTGGATATATCTGCGGGAAATAGTATCTTTAGGGTATAAACCTTGCGGATTTTGCCATATTAAAGGAGGAAAATGGTCGTTCCCGGGGCTCACTGTTTTTCGAGTTGTCGGACCAGCTGTCGCAGCACAGGCGCGGCAAGGATAAGATCTATTCGCTCCACGAGCCCCAGGGGCAGTGCATCGGCAAGGGCAAGGAGCACAAGAAGTACGAGTTCTATACAGTTTGATATCAATTCGAGAACAATATCGCACAGCCTGTTTTGTTCTCGAATTTGGCCCGGACAGCCTGCCTAAGACCGCTTCCAGGGCCGGTTAGCTCAAAATACAAAACCCTGCAAACGTTTAATTTGCAGGGTTTTGCATCGAATTTACAGTATTCCTGGCGGAGAGAGGGGGATTCGAACCCCCGGTACAGTAATCCCGTACGACAGTTTAGCAAACTGTTGGTTTAAGCCACTCACCCATCTCTCCCTGACCCTACCACGGCAAAGGCTGGCAAAACAAGCCACCGGCCAAAGGAGCTACAAAAGTAATTCTTTTTTCCATTACTCCAAAATCGTACAAAAAAAGATTGAAAAACATGTTGTGCATTTAGAAACTGATTCGTTTACTATAAAATAATCATTCGATTTTAACCTTGCATAGCAGGATTGTCGGCCCGGACGGACGCTTTGCACCCCGAAAATAACAAATAATGCGAATTAAGAGTTAAAAAAGTCTGAATAT
The DNA here is from genome assembly GCA_031552535.1 of Rikenellaceae bacterium. Classification (GTDB taxonomy): domain Bacteria; phylum Bacteroidota; class Bacteroidia; order Bacteroidales; family Rikenellaceae; genus JAVBMJ01. Next base: position 6,998 of record JAVBMJ010000026.1, on the reverse strand, counting down.
CGAGTAAACAAGTGTCGAAAAATAGGCTATCAGATTGATTTTTAGTATTTTAATGTGATTTTAACCGATCATTATCTAAAAACCAAAGACCAATGGATAACCACTCAAATTTAGTAAAAATTTACTTGTTCGTATGCGAATCATATGAAAATGAGTTAAGATATTGCGTACAACGTTTCTCCAACAATTGCCAACCGGCCTTTACCGACCAGGAAGTAATGACGATCATGCTCTAAAACATAGCTGACGAAAAGCGCTATATTTACTCGTTCACAGACCGTTGGCTGCGTTCCTGGCCCCCATTACTGCCCTCGTATCCGGCTTTTGTGATGCGGGTCAACCGTCTGGGAAAGGCTTTCTGCAGGTTACTGGGTAAGCTGACCGTGGACTATGCGCCCGCCGGAGCCTCGCACTCCATTGCGCTTGTCGATTCGATGCCCATCATCTCCTGCTCGGCCAAGCGCCCCGGAAAGGTTGCCCCAGAGGTAGTTGACAAGGGCTACGGCTCTACAAAATCAATCTACTACCATGGCGTGAAGCTGCACATGATGGCCCGCAGAGTAGTGGACGGGCTGCCAGTACCTGAGGGATTGATACTTACCCCAGCCTCAGAGAGCGATCTGAACGTGCTGCGCGACAACTGGAGCGAGTCGCCCGAATGGGTATTTTTCGCCGATAAAGCCTTTCAGAACACAGCCATGCAACAAGCTATGGCAGGGCATGAAACGGAATTACTCTCGCCCGTTAAATATCCGCGAGGCGTACCAGATATGATCAAGCAAATGAACAAGGCTGCAGACAACCTGTTTTCAAGGGCTGTATCATCCGTAAAACAACCCATCGAATCGCTATTCACCTGGTTGTTAGAAAAAACAGATATTCAAAGAGCGTCAAAAGTAAAATCAGCAAAGGCACTGATGGTACATGTATTTAGCAAACTCGCTGGGGTTTTCAGGACGGTCACCAGCGGTTTAAGTGCAATAATTGTTCGGGTTGTTTTACATTTTCACGCAAAGACATATCCGCTCTTAACCGTTTTGTCTGGTTCGAGCGTTGGATTTTGGGCAAGCAGACTTTACGTCAGTTGAGTGTCCAAAGTGGATGCAACGAGCGTAATCTACGTTGTTGGTTCGACGAGTATCTTAGCAACTACCCGCTCTGGGAGATCCGCCACAGCGAGAAGCTGAACCTGATGATCGACGGGACGTACTTCGCCAACAAGCTGTGTCTGGTCCTGTATCGTGACAACAATGTCAAGGCTACGATCCTCTACCGCCTGACCGACGGCGAGTGGTAAGATGAGCTGCGCGAAGACCTTGAGAACATATTGAGTTTAGGTGTTGAGATTGAAAGCGTAACCACCGATGGAACTCGTAATATCATCAAGGCGGTAAGAAAAAACTGCCCGGGAGCTATCGTACAACGCTGTACGGTTCACATTCAGCGCGAATGCCTGATTTGGTTGACGCGCCACCCCCGGAGCGATGCCGGGCGGGACCTGCGCCGGATAGTGTGTCGCCTGAACTCGATTACCGACCGTGACGGATGGGGTTATTGGGTCGTCGATCTGATTGGTTGGGAGGAGCGCCACCGCGAATATCTCAATCAAAAGACCATCCCTGATGACGATCCCCTACGGGCATGGTTCACCCACAAGATGGTCCGCAAGGCATTCGTCCACATTCGCCGTGCGCTGCCTGATATGTTCCATTATCTGGATAACCCTTCAATTCCAAAGTCGACCAACTCTCTTTAATCGTTCTTCGGACACCTCAAGCAGACCACATCTCTACATCGTGGACTATCAAGTTCATTACCAAAACTACGTGAAATGGTATCTCTATTTTCGTAACCAGGATCGCAAAAGCACAAAAAAATAATCCGGGCTGCGAGGGCTCAGATTATTTTCTTGTGAGTATCAGCCGGGCAATTACCAACCTCTTTTGTCCACATTACCAAAAAAAGTTGGACAAAAACTTTTTCTGGCACTTCAATATTGAGACGGCCTCATGTCAAGCATCCTTTAGGAGAGCAATGAAGCAAGCTCTTAATTGTTTAAAAACTACTTAACAGGAAAGGCCTGCGCCGACCGGTTCAGATACTGCGGCATACACTGGCCTATACGTGATCCGAAATATGTGGGATCGCAAATCGTGTATTTCTCGCCCTGGTACATTATGTAGGATCCGCCGACGTCTTCATTGAACTTCACAGCTACCGAAGCGTGGTCGTCGTACATCAGCCCGATAACCTTCAAACCAACCAACCGTCGCACCAGATTGGCGAACAACGTGGCATTGTCGTCGCAATCGCTGTATTGGTAATAAAACGTCTCCTCATAGTAGTTCCACTTTTCACGGCCGTGATTCTCCTGGTCTACCTTATAGGGGAAATTCTGATGCATGAAACCGAGCAGCACCGACACCTTTTCCTTGTCGCTTTTACCTTCCAGCAATGGCCGGAAAGCTTTACCGATGGAAGCGGTGACATCTTCCGAGCATTCGGAGTTGAGCTTAAGCGACAGGTCGGTGAAGGGCATCTTATCCATAAATGCCACCACGGATGGGTTGTAGGCTATCTCTATCTTTTCACATCCGGGCACCTTGCATTCGAACGTGCGGCGTTTGACTATGTGTGCGGCATTTATCGGGCGGCTTATAAGCAGGCTTAGCGCCTTATTCCCGGTCCCGGACCTTTCGTTATAGGTAAACAGCGATCCCGAAGAGTTGCCCTCCACTACATAATATTTCGTGCCGGAGAACACCAGGTAGTTCCACGAATAGACTTCGTCGGCAATAGCCAGCAGGAGCACGAGATTCCCATTTCTCCCGTCGCGCGCTATCCGCGCTTTCAGCCCCATGCCATCGAGCATAAACGTCTTGAATACAGTCTTTTCATCGCTCTGCGACTGGGTGTAGATTTTGTCGGCCAGTTCCTTGACAAACAGATAGCATCCCCAATCGTTTACCTGGGTTGTATTACAAGTCGTTTTACACTGTTTCAGCAGACCTTCAGAATCAGCCCTCGCCAGACTTTCCCAAAAACGTGCAACGCCCTCTTCCGAAGTATTTGTCAGCGATTCGCGGAGACTCTTGTCAAAAGTCACATTCAGTTTATAACCCAGAAAATCCGCGACCAGTTTATCCTGTATTCCGGAAGGAGGCGCCGGAGCCGGGTCAGGTTTCTTATCTTCTGGCGGGGTGACCGGAGGCACAGGCTTTTTATCCTCTGGCGGCGTTACCGGCGTAACAGGTTTGCTGTCCTCGGGAGGTGTGGGCTTTTTTTCCTCAGGAGGAGCAGGGGTTACCGGAACCTCGCGTACCGGGATATCCTCCGTAGGATCGGCCACAGGCAGAGTAACCGGATCGGGCTTCATGGGCGGTTTACGTCCTTTGAATGTCTCGAATTCCTCCCACTTTTGCTTAAGGTAATCGGCAAATTCGAGTTGTTTCTTCTGCTTGTAATCCCCGAACTCCTTCTGCTTGGACTTCCGGTACGCATCGAAATCTATCTGGGCCATAAGTGTCGTCGACGAAAATATCAACAACACACAGACCATACATAAATGCTTTGTTTTCATAGCGGCACCTTATAATTAGACGATACGGATCGCACCGCACGACATGTGTTCGTTTTACCAACAATCTTTACTTCATATTGCCATGCGCAACTGCTTTCACGGATCACTCCGGTTATCTTCTTTGCATGCGATGCCAACAGAAGAGTGTGGACGGTGAGATAGCCTGCTAAATTATTCCCGGCGGGAGGCTGAAACCCGCCGGGAATTCAGCTCCATGAATCAATGTCACGAAGCTCTAAGGATCTGTTTGATCTTACCACGGCAAGATCAGACAGATTCGGCATGCCTATTTACCTGTTTTTTCGTCGAATATTTTGCGATATTGGGCGGCGTCGAAGTCGATACGGTCTTTCGTATCCTGCGATATGCGGTCGATAACGCCTTTACCTACGTCTTCCTTGGCCATTTCAATGCCTACGAAGCAACGGTAGTCATTGGTATCCTTGGATTTAAAGAATTTTTCGCGGGCAACGGTAATGTTGGTCAGCATTTGTGAAACGACGACCTGGTTCATCGACTCGAATTTCTGTGACAAATCGGGAGTGGCATTGACCCCGTGTTGCTGTATGTAAGCTGTGGAAACTTCCTGCAGAAGGCTCTGTATGCTACCGGCAAGTTCCGATTTGGCATTCTGGAGGGCAATTTTTTTAGCGACATTCATGTCTGGGCTGACTGCGCTGGCCGTAGCGCGGAAAAAACTCTTGTCACTTCTGAAGTCGCTGAACGGCATGATCACCTCTACTTCGTCGTTCCCTGCGGGACTTTTAGATGCGTTCTTCGAACCGCCGCAACCTGCAGCCAATAACGAACCCATAAGGCAGATCGAGATAAAAAATCGGGTAGTTTTCATTTTGAAAGTTTTTAAGGTTTACGAATTATTTCTGTTATCAGTATGATTCTGTTAGAAACTGTTTAAAAATATTACCGAAATTATTTTTCACATATTTTCGGTAGTGTTTTTCGCCGGTATGAAGCTGCATATAGGGAATATGGAGCAAAGACCGGCGGAAAAGAATAACGGGAAGAGGTGGAAAAGAACGAGAGCAATATTTTTAAACAGTTTCTTACTATATGACAGTCACAAGGCATTTGTGACACAAGGTAACACTATTTTCATAAAAACCTGTAAAAGACAGATAACCGTTGTCCATTCGTTGTCCGTAATATTCGGTAATCCACGTGTCTATTCCTCGATATACAACTCTATCACCCCGTGAAGCCGGTTATCTGTGCTGCCATACATCAAATACCAATCTATTTTAGGATACTGCCGGTACTCCCACAAATTTACCTTTACGCGGTCACTCCCGCCATCCTTCTCCACAATAAATTGCCCTACATCCTTCCCCCCGGCCCTTATCACCAGCAGGGCTTTCTCTCTTTGCGGAGCGGCCCATTTAAACTCGAAAACATTGTTTTTGCCGTCCCTGAGTATAAATTTCTTGCGGGTCACATCAGGCGCCAACATAGTGAGACGACTCACTGCCACTACTGTCGAGTCGGAGGATGCCAGACTCCTGGTCTCCTGCGACGAGAGTTCTACACCCTTATTCTCCATCCCGGCCGGTTTAGCCGCCGAAGACTCCGAAGCTATCATGCTTTGTTCGTCACGGCCCGTCACGGCCCTCTCCCTGCTGTCGAGTCTCACAGCCGGTTGCGCGGCATCGACACTGTCTGTATCAACCTGTGTTGTATCCCCGTTCGTGCCGGCCACCGCAGGTAAACCTCCGTCGACAGGACCGCGCTTAAGCAACATCACACCGCCCAGAACTATTACGGCAATCCCGGCCGCTATCGAAACACTCCTCCACAATACCCGCCCTCCGGAAGCCTTTCGGGACGGCGCCGCAAACTCAGGCTTGCGGATTCCACGCATTCCCGCCTCCAATTCTCCGGCAAATGTCCGCAACTTATCAATGCGGTCGCGGCAATCACCACATCCCGCAAGATGTTCTTGGAACAGCATCTCCTCCCGGTCGTCCATCCGGTTGAGAAAATACCGTTCGGCCGATTTATCCCGGGTATGAATGCATTTTGCCATTTTCCACAAGTATTGTTTGCAATCGTTTCACTAAATTCTTCTTAAGTCTCGAACACTCCTGCCGCAGGTTGTCATTCAGCCGCTTGCGTTCCGCCGCTGGCAATTCTGCACCCCCGAAACGCTCGTCGATCACCTCGTCATACGAAAGCCCGTTGAGCCCCGTGTCGATCAGAACGCCTACTATCTCCTCCTTGCAGTCGAACAACCTCGCCCTCAACGGGTGGCGCGTATCAAGCATTACCGCCACCACCAGCATGCGCAAAGCCTGTTCGTTGCCGGGATCGGTATCCTCCCAACTCTCCACATAATCGGCCGCATCAGACTGGTTTTCATCCGCCCTGAGTTTCAGGTTGTCGGTCAACGTGTCGGTAATCGCATCGAGGCGGTTGCGACGGCAATATTCATGCGTTTTATTCACGCAGATATTGTAGGTGTGCTTACGGAAATGAACCTCGTCGTTAAATCCCTCCCTGCGCGTCACCACATTTCGCTTCAATATAAGGTAGCTGTCACCTGCGACCTCGTCACGTGCGATGTCTCTGTATGCAGATGACTTTATTTTCGAATTTGTGACATGCTGCGAGATTTTAACGAGCAATTCGTATATCTTTTCCCAGAAACAGGCATCCTCCTTGCGCAACTGTGCCAGCAGCCGGTCGAACCCGAGCGGAAAGACGCGCCCCGTTTCGTCTATAAAAAAGCGTTTGGCTTCCGACGGGTTGCCGAAACGTTTCGCCGTCGAAGCGAAAACTGCAAAAATGTCTTCGAAAAGCAACTTGGAGAGAAAATACGAAACACTGCGCCCCGTACTCAGATTTTTGTCGAGCGCGGTCTCCGGGCCGTTTTTCCCCCTACGGTCGAGCCAACCCTGCAAATAGGCCTTTACCGTAGCGGCGAACGGATGACCCGCTCCCTGGCTTTTGCAAGATTCTATGTAATTCTCGAATCCTATAGCTTTGTAAAAGGCAGCCATAACCGATCCGCGTATTTCTTCTGCAGACAGGTCGTACAGGTTATGCTTCTGCACCACATTCCCGAGGATATCGTCAGCCGGAATCGCCGGAAACCCAAGGTGCACGAGATAGTGCTTCTCATACTCCTTGGCGATGACTTCCTTTGCCAGTAGTTCTGCTGTATCGGGTTGCATACTGAAAATAAGGTTCTCTGTTTTGTAACAGCCGTAAATTTATATATAATAGCCTGGAATTGCAAATATTTATTACGCCAGCCTCGTGGATAATAATGCGAATTAAGAGTTAAACACGAGTTTTTTCAAAAATACAGCAGCGAGTTTACTGAAAATATGCACAATCAATCCATTCGTCGATCTGACCTTTGATGCTCTTTGAATATCTGTTTTTTCTAACAACCATGCGA